>JBDZVC010000035.1:0-27476 GCA_040255475.1 Phyllobacteriaceae bacterium
GCACCAGACTACGAATCTGGGGGTCAGGAGTTCGAATCTCTTCGGGCGCGCCATTCTCGTGCAAAACTGGGCACCATTGCCCGCGCCGAGTTCTCTTCGTTCGAAACGGCTTTCAAGAGCTGATCTTTTGGGCCGGAGATGCGGATGCGGTCACCGCCAATGGTTACCTTGCTAACGAAGATGTGCAGCCAGGTCCGCCGAAAGGCGGGATCAGCGTCACGCAGCCGCCGTCGAATTCCGGACGAGAAGCGCCGTACCGCAACGGGGGACAGCTCTGCGCGGGCGGTGCTGCGTTTGCGCAGTGATTCGAGTGCCGTTGCGCCCTCGCGAATTTGTAGCTTGGCGAGATCAATGCGCTCCTTAAAGCCTGGGTCGCGCGGATTGGCGATGCCGGCCTCGATGGCGTCATAAAGTCGATCGAGCCGCATTTCGGCTTCGGACACGGCCGTCCGTTGCCGGGTGATTTCGGTTTCGAGGTTCCTTGCCGCCTGGTCCGTTCTTGCGGTCATGGCAGCAAGGATTGGCGTCAGGCGAGCCGGCGCAAACACCTGCTCCTCCACCGCCTGCAGTACCAATGCGTCGACCTTGTCCATCCGAATGGAATGGCCGCAACCGGTCCCCTCGGTGGCGCTCTTGGCGCAGGTCAGATATTTGTAGCGGCCACTTTTGCCCGTCCGCAGCATCATGCCGCGCCCACATTTCTCGCACACGGCAATACCAGCCAGAAGAGTTGGTCCGGTAACGACACGCGGTGGCGTCTTTCTGGGATTGCGTGCTTGCAGGGTACGCTGCACGGCGTCGAACGTCTCGGTCTCGACGATGCTCGGCACCTTCATCCTGATCCATTCTGAGGGTGGACGCTCCTTGCGGGTACGACTGTCGATGCGGTTGTAGTAGTGCGTGCCGATATAGGCCTCGTTCTTGAGGATACGTTCCACCGACGCGGTGTAGAAAGCCTTGCCCCGATATCGATAGCCTTTGGTGTTGAGGTAAGTGGTGATCGCTTTGATGCCCATCGGACCGCCGCCCGCGTGGCCGTTGAGGCACAGGTGGAAGACCAGCTTGACCGTTGTGGCCTCCTCCTCGTTGACTTCGAGAATCTTCTTTTCCTTCCGACGGAGCACCTGCGCGACCTTGGTGCGGTAGCCAAAGGGAGGCGCAGAGCCATTCCAGTATCCCTCTTCCGCATTGGCCATCATCATGTCGCGGACGACGCCTGCATTGACTTCGCTCTGATGGCCATCAAAGGCGGCGAGGATGGTTTCCATCAGCTCGCCATGGGGACCCTCGGGAATATCCTGCGTCGCAGAGATTAGGCGCACGCCGGCCTGTTTCAGCTTCTCCTTGTATTGCAGATACTGAGTGACATTGCGGAAGAAGCGGCTGAAGGCGTAGACGATGACCAGATCGATGTCGTTGGCCGGGTCGCAGGCAAATTCCAGCATGCGCTTGAGCTCGGGCCGGCGATCGGCGCGAGCCGTCAGTCCGGGTTCGATGAACGTCTGAACCAGATCGGCATCGCGCAACACGCAGGTCGCATCGATTTTCCTTTCCTGCTCTTCGAGCGAAATCTGGTGGTCAGCCTGGCGCTTCGTGCTGACGCGGCAATAGCCGACAGCCCGAGCCTGTCTCGAGGAAGCCTGAGGGTCAGCCAATTTGGCCGTCGTCATGGTCATCACCATCCTTTGCCGGGGCCAGCAAGTCGGCAGCCCAGTGCAGGTACAGATCGGCTTCGGCTACGGACACTGCAAGTCCAACCGCGAAATCGACAAAGACCGCCATTTCTGTGCCGGTCGATGTTGCGCCGGTGCACAGGCGCGAGGTCTTCAAGACTGGCTCGGCGTGCGAAACGCCTGGCGCCAGCGGGCCGGGGAGTCTCAACGCCATGGAAAAGCCTGGTGCCCCGCACCCGCCAGTGGCCTACGCATCGAGGATTGACCACTGGCTGGTGCGGGAGAATTTTCGACACCTGGCCTCGAGCGGTGCCCGCAAGGTCCAGGGACAACTGGCTTCTTAGCAGGCACATATTTAGGGTCGCTCGGATCTGTTCGTCACGCAAACGTATTTTTGTAGAGAAAATCAGAAAGCGGCCGAACCCCGCGGAACATGGTCCAAAGGCCCCAGCGCCCGGCTTGCGCGGGGCCAGACTGAGAAGCGTCGAGACAGGACTATTCGGCGTGCCCTAGGAGGGGCAGCGAGATCACCTTTCTAGAAGAACGAACACGCAATCTGCCGTGCCAGGCCACCCGCTCTAGACGAGACGACGCAGCGGCTTCATGTAACTACTGCGGTTCTGCGCGCTCGATGCATCCGAGTTGGCCGCAGAAGGGCGAGCGGCATCGGCCGTTTGGGGGTCTTCAACAGGCGCGACTCCATCCGGCGTCGCAATCACCGGGACGTCAGCATTGCCGGCCCTTGTCGATGCAGAAGGGCGAGATGCGGTAGAGGCAGGCGCCGTTGACTGCTTGCTAGGAGTGCTCGGCCCAACCAAATTGGCTTCCGCTTTCGCTTCCGTGACGCTGGTCGCCGTATTGTCGGCGTGCTCAGTCATACGCTCGACCAGGGCCTCCAGTGCCTCCACCCCAGAGGGGCCAGCGACTTCGCGGGCCTTCGCGACCACCGCAGCGCTATCGAGCGGCAGCCCGGCCGTGGCCAGAGCGCAAACCGCGCGACCGGCGAGACGGTCGGCATCCGATTGCGTTTGGATCGATAGATCACGAGCGTGTTTCCGGAGCTTTTTGATCCGATTGCTCAGTTTCCTCTGATGCTCTGTAGCCTTTTCGATCCTGGCGCGAATATCGAGCAACCGCGACATTGAATTCTCCTTAGCTGGATGTCGCACCCAATCCTATGCATATCGATGCAAGACCAAAGCGCTATTTTTTGCGTGGAGATCAGCGCGCCGCTGGATCGTAGTCCATCTCCCATTTCAAGGTGGGCGGTATCCGGCGTCCCGGTCGGAGCACTTCGCCAAGCTTGGTGCAAGGCAAATCGGCCATAGCGAGAGCATTTTCCTGGCACCAGCGTCGCCACAGGCCAGGACCATCGAGCTTCCCTGCCGAAGACGTCATGGCGGCAATGTCATCGCCATCAGGCGGTGCGATATCGGCGAGAGCACAGAGGCCGAGGCGATCGATGAGTTCCTGCATATCTGCTGATCCGTCAAGTTCGGCAGCGTCGGCAAGCTGCGAAAGGAGGCGTGTGCGGTCCATGCCAGGCGCCTGCAGCAGCCCGACTAGGCGTTCTCCCGCCCGGCGCGTCGCGTCGGGGACGCGATGATCCGGATCGACATCCTGGTCCATTTGATACCAGTCGAATTGGCCGAGCGGCTGCTCCGAGGGAGCTGTGATCTCGACACTGGACCAGCCCTTGTATCGACAGAGACGACTGACGACCAAGGCGGTGTCGCTGCAAATCTCGGGTTCACACTTCAGCGTTGCGCCTGCATCCACCACCGCGCCCTGGTTGACGGGGATGACGACACCAAAGCGGTCGACTGTGACGGGTTGCTCGTTGGAATTTTGCAAGCCCTGCTGCAACTGCCGGGCGATCTCGAGGTCAATAGGCGGCAGGGCAGCATCAGCAGTCGCCGGTGCTACCACCAGCAGCGTCTTTACGACGTTGTCGAATTCAGCCGAGAGTTCATCAAGCTCGTGGCTGACTACTTCGTGCTCGTCAGCCGCGGAACGATACTCCTTGGCGTTCTGACGCTGCGCTGCCTGGCGTTCCAACATCTGTCGTGCGGCCCGCCCTTTGGGATTGCGGATATAGCTTCTGGGCAGACGATCCTCTGGCACTGGCAAGCCACGTGCGGCATTGGTGCGAGGATCGAACGCAACCTTGATCTCCGCGTGGGCAGCCGCTTCAGTGAACGCAACAGCGACGATGCGGCGTGCCCAGCGGCCACCGCTGCTGTGCAACAGATCGGTCAGCCACCTTGCTTTGCGAGGTACAAATCCGTTTGCATCGATCGTACGCGCGCTCAGCAGGCCATGGATGTGGTCGTTGGGGTAGCCGTCGGACGCGAGCTTGGTTTCGAGATCGACTTGGACAGCCAAGCCTTCGGCAACGAACGGGGCGAATATGGCGCGCACGACCTCATCGGCCGCGCTCAGCGGTAGCGACCGCGGCCAACTGAAATCGAAGAAAATCGCCTCGCGGGCATCGCGACGCCGCTCGGCGGCGGCGGCGCGCGTCCATAGCTCAGTGGTATTGTGGGCCCAATCGGGTACATCGGGCGGTACGAGCAGCCAGCCCTTCAGATGTGTGCTGCCATCCTTGCTATCGGAGGACGCCGGCCGCTGATACTGAGATCGCCGCAGGGCCGTGTGGCCATTGCAGCGTGACACCGGTCCGTAACTCACCCCAACGCCAAACGTCTTCATCGCCATATCCGATGTGTTAGTGAATACACACCCGCACACACGCGTGCCGAAACTCACGATCACCTGCATCTTTGCAAACAACAAGATCGCCGGTCAGTCGGTGTCTTTGGGCGATGTCCGCAGCTGAGAACGAAGGGCTGCGCTTGTCGGCGCGATAGGGCTGCAATCGCGCCGCTCGATTAAAATGCGTGCGACTGCTGCTTAGCATCAGCCCGTGGAAGGATCGCGATTGCATGGCGGGTGCGGCGCACAAGCAGTGAGTTTGCCGCCGAGCGGGCGGCGATCGATGATCGCCTGACGCGGGCGATGGCGGTGGCCCAGGCCGGCGACCGGGCGCCTATGAGCTGGTGCTGCGCGACTGCGTGCCCATGATCCGCCGCATCGCGTGGGCGCAGGGGGCCGATGCCAATGTTCTCGATGATGCCGTCCAGGACGCGCTGATCACGCTGCACGGCGCCCGCGCAACTTTCGATCCTAATCAGCAGGCTCTGGAGAGGGCGGGCTGAGCCGGCTTGCCAGGGCGTGGTAATGCCCTTGCGGCTGATGAGGCGCGACGCGACCGCCCCGCCCACAGCGCAGATCATGATGGGCAGGATCAGGCTGTCGTCGGCCGTCATCTCAGGAGAGCGCCGTGTAAGGTCAATGGCAGGTGTCTGTAAGGCGGCTCGTTCAGCCTAAGGCTTGGTCATGTTGGCCATGGAGGTACCTTATGCAGACACTGGCGCCTGCGGTCGGTCATTCCCGTCTGCTCGCGGCTATCATCCCGCAACATCCGTTCCCACTGACGTCCTCAACTCGAGGCAACGATGGGGATGCCGACGACCGGCTGATAAGGTCCCCCGCCGGGCCTGGGAAAGGCACGCAGGTCGACAAGCTCGCGTAAATGCTCGCATGGTGGTCGGGCGAAAGTCCGGCCATCGGCTGGTGGCGTCTTCATTGCCGATCGTGCGCCTTTTGCGATGCCGAGGCCTGCAGCAGCAAGGCTCCATTCTTACAAATCTGTATTGTCCCGGTCGTAGGGTCGTTTGCTAGACGATCCGTTCCAGGCCCACAGGAAACGCCATGATCGACGTACCGAAACAGGTGTCATTTTCGTGGATCGCGCGTCCGCCAGTGGTATTCGGCCTTATCGCGCTGGGTCTGGTCGGCGTGTTCGCCAAGATCGCCGGCGAAATGCGGGAAGGCGAAACGGGGCCCTTCGACAACTATTTTCTGAACATCTTCCGAACCCCGGCTGATCCGTCCCACCCGATCGGGCCGGCCTGGCTGTTCGAGGTGGCTCGCGATGTCACCTCGCTGGGCAGCTACGCGATCCTGGGGACGATCTTCGTCTTGGTCATTGTCTACCTGCTACTCGCGCGCCGGCGAGGGGACGCCGTGCATCTAGGCGCGGCGGTGCTCGCCGGTGTCGTCCTCAGCAATCTGCTGAAGGTCGGCTTCAACCGGCCACGCCCAGGTCTCGACAATGCGCCGGCCGTGTTCACCTCGTCGTTCCCCAGTGGCCACGCGACGATGTCGGCTGTCGTCTATCTCACGCTGGGCGTGATGCTTTCGCTTCACGAGGACAGTCGAGGCCTCAGGGGGTTTTATCTCGCCGCCGCGAGTTTGCTGACCCTCGCGGTGGGTGTGAGCCGGGTCTATCTTGGTGTCCACTATCCAACCGATGTGATCGCCGGCTGGTGCCTCGGCATCGCCTGGGCGATCGCCTGCGCACTGTTGTCGGAATGGTGGCGTCGCGGGGCATAAGCCACAGCGTGTCGCATGACCCAGATCATCGAAGCGCTGAGCACGTGGATCATCGGACTGATCGAAGGCAGCAACTACTTGGCGATCGGTCTGCTGATGGCGGCGGAGTCCGCGTGCATTCCGCTGCCGTCCGAGATCATCATGCCGTTTGCCGGCTACCTCGTATCCAGGGACGCTCTGTCGTTGTGGGGCGTCACCCTCGCGGGCGCCATAGGATGCAATCTTGGATCGACGATCGCCTACGCCGTCGGCAGTTGGGGAGGCCGGCCCGTCATCGAGCGATGGGGCAGGTTCATCCTGATGACGCCCCATGATCTCGACGTGGCCGAGCGCTTCTTCAAGCGATATGGCTCCGTCGCCGTGTTCGTCGGGCGCCTGCTGCCCGTTGTGCGGACGTTCATCGCGTTGCCGGCCGGGTTTGCCAAAATGTCGATGTGGCGCTTCCAGCTTTACACGTTCGTGGGCTCGCTGATTTGGTGTCTTGCTCTGGCCTATGTCGGGCAGCTTCTCGGCGGGCAATGGGACACAAATCCCTCAATGCAGGCGGCCTTCCACGGTGCCGATGCGCTTGTCGCCGGCATCGTCGTGATTGCAGCGGGTTGCTTCATCTGGAGCCGGCTATACCGTCGTCGCGGGAGTTAGCCTGTCGCGAGACACGCGATGTTGCAGTCTCGGTGCCGCTGTACGCTGTGCTATGCTCCACTCAGTCGCGGAAGGACGCATTGTGACACCGACGATCATATCGACCGCAACCGCCGCATTCCTGGCCTCTTTCGTGGAGGTGGTCGAGGCGTTCACGATCATTCTCGCCGCCGGACTGACGCGCGGCTGGCGTCCGGCGCTGACGGGAACCGTTCTGGCACTGGTTCTGTTGCTGGTCCTGGTCATGATTTTCGGCCCGCTTCTGGCGCTGATCCCGATCCACATCGTGCAGTTCGTAGTCGGCGTGCTGCTGGTGCTGTTCGGGATGCGCTGGCTCCGCAAGGCCATCCTGCGGACACTAGGCGTCATCGCTCTCCACGACGAGGACAAAGCCTTCGCCGAGGAGACGGCTGAGCTGAAGCGCGTATCTGCCGACAGGCGTGCCGACTACATCGCAGGGTTGGCCGCGTTCAAGGCGGTGGTGCTCGAGGGGATCGAGGTGATCTTCATCGTCATTGCCGTCGGCACCACGCAGGGCATGACGCTCTACGCTGGCCTCGGGGCCCTTGCCGCCGTGGTTGTTGTGCTCGGCATTGGCATGGCGGTGCATCATCCTCTCTCGCGCGTCCCGGAGAACACGCTCAAATTCGTGGTCGGGCTTATGCTCACAAGCTTCGGCATTTTCTGGACCGGGGAGGGATTAGGCGCAGATTGGCCGGGCGCAGATCTGACGCTGCTCGTGATCTTTGCCGCGCTGGTAGTCGCCTCTGTCGCAATCGTCGCCTACGGTCGTTCTATTAGGCGCACTGCGTCGATTTCCGGGACTAGGTCATGACGTTTCTCAAGGCATTCTGGGAAGAGGCTGTTGGCCTGTTCGTGGATGACGGTGCCCTGGCGGCGCTTTGTGTTGGCCTGATCGTTGTTCTCACATTCGCCGTGCTCTTGCTGGGAATGCCCGGCTTTGTGGCCGGGGTAATCCTGGGCTTGGGCTGCGTCGCGATACTGGTATGGAGCGTCCTCAGGGCAATCCGTCCCTAGTTCTGCTCGATATGGCCACGGCTTCGACCCGAATGAGGTTGAACCACGGCAAATCGGTCCCGCTGCGGCGACAGTGGGGCCACTTCGCTACAGATCTGTATGCGCACTGACAGTCTGCTGCGAGATCGGAGACGTAGCTCTTGCGCAACCGGGCACTCCCGCCTGGTGCGTAAGGAGAAATATCGATGCGCTTCAAACCCGTCGCCGTCCTGGCGTTCCTGTTGGCCGCAACTGCAAGTTCGACGTCGTTCGCCGTCACCTCGAACAACGCCGAGTCGTCGGCCTCGTCGGGCGCGACTGTCTCGGTGGCAGAGGCTGTGGCCGCAGTCGAAGCCAATGGCCAAGGCAAAGTCGTCGAGTTGGCTCTCGCCGGATCGGCGTCTGCGCCAGTGTACAACGTCACCGTTCAGATGCCGGATGGTACAGAGAGCAATTTCACCGTCGATGCGAAAACCGGCAAGGTGGCGGCCAGCGCGGATGTCGCAGACAATCAGGGCGGCGCCGTCGATCCGGCGGAACCCGAAGACGGCAATCGGGACGACAGCACCGAAAGCGGTGAGGGCGGTTCAAACTAGGCGAACAGGCCCGGAAACCCATGGTTTCCGGGCCTTTCTTACAGATCTGTAACCTGGCTGCCAGTCGGTTGTGAGGTGGCCGTCCTAACCCCGAGCTGCGCCCGTCGCGGACAGGCGCCCAACCCTTCGGATTCACATCATGAAGCAAGTTTTCCTCGCGATCGTGCTCATCGCAGTTCCAGTCGCGATGTTCAGCGGCCACGAGCTCTACGCCGCCAACACCGCGGTCGCCGCCGAAAGCGGCCTCGGCGATCTTTCGAACTTCAAGACGATCATAGCCGATGTCCAGGCATTGGTGGACAAGGGCGATATCGCTGGCGGCGCCAAGCGTATCACCGACTACGAGACGGCCTGGGACGGCGCCGAGACAGCCATCCGCCCGCTCAATCAGACGCAATGGAGCAACATCGACGCCGCCAACGACGCCGCCTTCAGTGCCATTCGCAAGAGCAAGCCGGACCTGGCTGCTGTCAAGGACGCGCTCGCGACGCTGATGGCGACGCTCAACGATCCCAGCAAGGCCCCGTGAGGACAGAACCATGGTCACCACCGCTCTTTCCAGCCAGCCCGTCTACAACCGCGTGCCGCGGATGACGCCCGATTTCTGGCTCATCAAGCTCATGGCCGTGACCATGGGCGAAACGGCTGCCGACTATCTCAACGTGCAACTCGGTCTCGGGCTCACCGCCACGTCCCTGTTGATGACGGCAGTGCTCATCGCTGCCCTCGTCTGGCAGTTTTGGCAAAAGCGTTACGTCCCCGCGCCGTACTGGCTGGCGGTCGTCCTGATCAGCATCGTCGGTACGCTGATCACCGACAATCTGGTCGACAATTTCGGCGTCCCGCTGATCGTGACTACTGTGGCGTTCTCGATCCTGCTCGCCATCACCTTCGTCGTCTGGTGGCGGATCGAGGGAACGCTCTCGATCCACACCGTCGTCACGACGCGGCGAGAGGCATTCTACTGGCTCGCGATCCTGTTCACTTTCGCGCTCGGCACTGCCGCCGGGGATCTCGTCGCCGAGCAGTTCTCGCTCGGCTATCTCGCCACCGGCATCCTGTTCGGCATGATCATTGCGTCGCTCACGATTGGGTACTTCTTCCTCAAGCTCGATCCGATCCTCGGCTTCTGGCTGGTCTATATCCTGACCCGGCCGCTCGGCGCCTCGTTCGGCGATCTGCTGTCGCAACCACACCAGTATGGCGGGGTCGGCCTCGGCACCATCGTGACCAGCGCCATCTTCCTGCTGATCATCGTGTGTACAGTGGTCTATATGTCGATCCGTAACCGGGGCGGCGAAGAAGTTGCCATGGCGGCGCAATAACGCTTAGGTCATCAATGCGTATCATGGTGGTCGAGGACGACCAAAGAACGGTGGACTACGTGCGCAACGGACTGACGGAAGCCGGTCACGTTGTCGACAGCATGGCGGACGGCCGGGATGCCCTGACGCATGGAAGCCGGATGAAGTTCGACGTGATCGTCGTTGACCGCATGCTCCCGGGGCTGGACGGCTTGTCGCTGGTGAAGGCGCTGCGCGCGACGGGGGTCTCGACCCCCGTCATATTCTTGACCGCCGTGAACGGCGTCGACGATCGAGTGGAAGGACTGGAGTCCGGCGGCGATGACTATCTGGTCAAGCCGTTTGCGTTCTCGGAACTGCTCGCGCGGGTCAACGCCTTGGCGCGGCGCCCACCGCAGCAAGTAGAAAAGACAACACTCAAAATCGGCGACCTCGAGCTCGACCTCGTCCGCCGCACCTGCCGGCGCGACGGCAACCATATCGATCTGCTGCCGCGCGAATATACGCTGCTCGAATATCTGATGCGCAACGAGGGCCGGGTGGTGACGCGCACGATGCTGCTCGAACGCGTGTGGGATTTTCATTTCGACCCGCAGACCAGCGTGGTCGAAACCCATATCAGTCGGCTGCGGGCCAAGATCGACCGGCCTTATGAGCGGCAATTGCTGCACACCGTGCGCAACACGGGCTATGTGATGCATGATTAGCTCCGGCCTGCTCAAGAGCACGCCGTTTCGGGTCGCGCTCATCCTGGGGGCGACCTTTTTCGTTGCGATGTTGATTGCTGGCGTCGCGGCCTTCGAACTCATCAGCCGCGAACTCGAATCCCGGATGGATCAAACCATCGGCGATACCTTTCGAGTCATCACCGAGTCGGACGGTGATAGCGATCAGGCAGATCTCATCGACTCGGTCACGAGCCACTCGAGGTCAACGCTCAATCACGATCAGATCTACGGCTTGATCTCCGACACGAGCGCTCCCCTCGCAGGGGATGTTAGGACCTTTCCTTCGACCAACGGTTGGACCGTTCGCACCGGACAAGAACTCGGACTCGCCGATGACCCGTCGGAGAATTTTCGGGTGTTTGTGGGACCGGCAGGTCTGAACCGGCTGCTGGTCGGAAGCAGCTTCGCCGAAACACGGGAAGTCGGACGTTTGGCCCTGATCATGCTGATCTGCGCGGGGGTCTTGACATTCCTTATCGTCGTCGGCGTGGGAGCAGCACTGGCCACGCGAGCGCAGCAGCGTATCGATGGCATCGCGGCAACAATGGCCAGGGTCGGTCAGGGCGAGCTCGGCGCCCGGATTCCGCCCGGACGTCGCAACGACGATATCGATCATCTCACGCGGCAGGTGAATGCGGCCCTCGATCGGCTGTCCGCATTGGTCGAGGGCATGCGTCAGGTCAGCGTCAATATCGCTCACGATCTGAAGACGCCGCTAAACCGCCTTGCCATCAGCGTCGAGTCGGCGACGTTCGCGAGCGATCGCGGCGAAAAAGTTTCCGATCAACTGGCTCAGGTCGAATTTGAGATCCATCGCATCAACTCGACATTCGACGCCTTGCTCAGAATTGCCCAGATCGAGGCGGGCGCCCGGCGGGCACGCTTTGTCCGCATCAGGATGGGCGACATTCTGGACCGCATCGCCGACGCCTATGGGGACGTCGCAGACGAGGAGCATCGGACCTTGCTTGTGCGGCACCCTGACGTGATGCCCGATATTGAGGGTGACCAGGAGCTGCTGATCCAGCTGAGTGCCAATCTCATCGAGAATTCGATCCGGCACTGCCCGCCCGGAACTCTGATCGAGGTCACCGGGACGGTTCAGAACAGCCAGGTTATCCTCAAATTTGCAGACAACGGCCCAGGCATCCCGCTCGAGGAGCACGACAAAGTCTTTCAAAGGCTCTATCGGCTGGAAAAGAGCCGAACGACTCCCGGCAGCGGCCTGGGGCTGAGCCTGGTGAGGGCGATCGCCGACCTACACGGCGCCAGCATTGTTGTCGGCGATCGCGCGCCCGGCCTTATTGTGACTGTGGCCTTTCCGGTGGCTGGCGTCGTCTAGCAGTATTCGTCCGCGGCCTGTCGATGTAGGTTTCGTCCGTGAGACTTCTGCTGGTTGAAGACAATGCATCGCTGGCCACGTGGCTCGCCAAGCTTTTGCAAGGCGAGAACTACGCTGTGGACATTCTTACGGACGCCGAAAGCGTCATAGCGGGCACTGATCTCGACCAGTACGATATCGCGCTGGTGGATCTCGGCCTTCCAGGCATGAGCGGCCTCGATCTGATCCGCGAGATTCGCCGTCATCAACTTTCCCTGCCCATCCTGATCCTCACCGCTCGGAATGATCTGAAGAGCCGGGTCGAGGGGCTCAATCTGGGTGCCGACGACTATCTGGCCAAACCATTCGAGATCGAAGAGCTGGAGGCGCGTATGCGTGCGCTGTTGCGGCGTAGTCATGCACCGGCGCGCAACGAGATCAGCGTGGGGCCGCTGACGTTCGACCAGACCGGCCGGATGTTCCGGCTCGGCGAGACCGATTTGGTGCTGTCGCCGCGCGAGGCGGCCGTACTCGAGGCGCTCCTCCGCCGGCAGGGACAGGCGGTCAGCAAGGAGCGGCTGCTCGAAAGCACCTATGGCTTCGACGATGACGTCAATCCGAGCGCCGTCGAGGTCATCGTCCATCGCCTGCGCAAGCGGCTGGAAGGATCGCCGGTCATGATCGCGACGCTACGCGGGCTGGGCTACCTGCTGAGGCTCCAGGAATGAAAAGCGGCAGCATCCGAGTCAACCTCTTGGCCTGGCTGATCATTCCCGGCCTGCTGGTCCTCGGCATCGGCGCGTGGCTCTCCTACGAGCAGGCGTTCCGCCTGTCCAACATCGTGACCGACCAGCAATTGACGGCGTCGGCCCGGATGATCGCCGAGCAGGTCGCCTATTCGAACGATACACTGCTGGTGACCATTCCCCCAGCCGCGCTGGAGCTCTTTGCGTCGGAGAGTCACGATGAGGTCGCCTATGCTGTCACTGACCCTGCAGGTACTTTGATTGCCGGGTATCCCGGCCTTGACACGCCAGCCATCACCGGCCGCGGCAATCTGTTGTTTTTCGAGACGACATTTCGTGACGAGGAGCCGATGCGGGCCGTGGACTTCTTGCAAACCGTCGTTACGCCAACAGGCGGTGTGACGGTCAGGGTGTCGGTGGGCGAAACCCTCAAGGCGCGCAACGCGCTGGTCACGACCCTGTGGATGCGCGGCTTCCTGGAGCAGGGTGCGCTGGTGATCGCCGGTGCGATCTCGATCTGGCTCGGGATCAGCCACGAACTTGCGCCGCTGCTACGGCTGCGACAAGAGGTGCGCGACCGGCGGCCCGATCAGTTCGAGCCGTTCGATACCGCCGGAGTGCAGACCGAGATCCGGCCGCTCGTCCAGGCGCTCAACGCGCACATGGACCGGTTGCGGCAGCAGCTCGAGCGTCAGCGGCGCTTCCTCGACAGCGCCGCCCACCAGCTACGGACGCCGCTGGCGGTCATCAAGACTCAAGTCAACTATGCGCTGCGCGCACGCGAGCGCTCGGAAACCGACCTCGCATTGGCCGAGGTCGATTCAAACCTCACCTCGATGGCCAGGATGACCAGCCAACTCCTTACGCTGGGTGGCGTCGACCACAATCGAACGGCGCTCCAATCGGAGACGATTGACCTTAGCGCGATTGCGCATCAGGTGGTGCTCGAGGCGGCCAGCAGGGCCCTCGATGCTGGAATCGAGATGGCCTTCGATTCGGACGGCCCGGCGCAGGTCGCCGGATCGGATGTCATGCTGGTCGAGCTCGTGACCAACCTGGTGGAGAACGTCATTGCCCACGCCGGCCCGGGCTCCGAGGCGACCATCGCGGTCCGCAAGGGCGTTCGGGACGTGATCCTGCGCGTGGAAGACACTGGCGAAGGAGCTTCAGACGAAGACCGGACAGGGCTACTGCAAAGGTTTCGGCGCGGCAAGAATGCGAGGCCGGGCGGGAGTGGCCTCGGCCTGTCGATCGTCTCGGAGATCGTCGAAACGATGGGCGGGACGATAGAGCTTCCCGTCCCACGTGCCGGTAAAGGGTTTGCTGTCGAAGTTCGACTTCCCGCGCCGATCTAGCTGGCGCCAGCAGCGTCGACAAAAGCGTTCGTATAGGTCCTTTTCAGATCGACCTGCTTTCCCTTCAGGTTGCCACGGATCTGGCTGAGGACGCGAAGCACGGTCTCTGGTCCGCCCTCGGGCATGCGCCCGTCGGGCGAGAACATCTGCTTTCCCGCCGCCAGCGCGGTGACGTAGAGGTCCTTGTCGCCGACGTAGAAATCGGCGGGCAGCGCGCTGGCGATGGTCTCGGCGTCGTTATCGGCGATGAAGCGCAGCGTCCGCACGAGCGCACGTGCCAGTTTCTGCACGATGTCCTTGTGCGTCTCCACCCACGAGGTTTCCATGTAGAGGCAACTGGCCGGATAGGGACCGCCAAACACGGCGTTGCTGCCTGCCAGCGTGCGCGTGTCGACGAGAATGCGCGCCGCACCGCTGGCCAGCAGGCGCGAGACGGTGGGTTCGGTGGTCATGGCCGCCTGCACCTGATCATGGGCCATGGCAGCGATCAGGCTGTCGCCGGCGCCGACCGGTATAGGCGTCACCTCGCTCAATTTGAGCCCGTTCTGCGCCAGCAGATAAGCGGTGAGAAAATCGGTGGACGAGCCCAGCCCGGTGATGCCGACATGCCTGCCCTTGAGATCGGCGACCGAGCGGATCTCCGGATGCTGGCTCGAAACCACCTCCACCTCGCCGGGCGCAAGGCCGAACTGGATGACGGATTGCGTGTATTTGCCGAGCGATTGCAGCTCGATCGTGTGGTCGTAAAAGCCGACCACGCCCTGCACCGCGCCAGCTAGCATCTCGTCGGCGGCCTCGACGCCGGCCGGCTCGCTGAGCAGCTCGACATCGACGCCGGCATCGCGGAAATAGCCGAGGCGCTGCGCCAGCACCACCGGCAGATAGATCTGCTTTTCGATGCCGCCCACCATCAGCGACACGTCCGCCGCGCCGGCCGTGGCGACGGGCGCGGCGACCAGCATCGCTGCGGCGAGCAGCCCCAAAAGCGGTCTCATGCCTTCTCCCGATCGGAGTCCCGCATAAAGCGAGCGGGCGAAACCGTCCACTCACCGGGTCCAGTCATGCCATCGGGCGCGCCGGTTGGCCAGCGTCCTGCCCGAGACAGCAGGGGCGGCCGTCGCCGGCCGCCCCGTTCGTCTTACAGTCCCTCGGCCTTGATCGCCGCATCGACATATTGGTCGGTGTAGGTCTTGCTGAGATCGACCGTGCCGGTCACCTTGCCGGCCGCCTTCTGGATGTCGAACACCGTCTGCGGGCCGTTGGCCGGCATCTTGCCAAGGCCGTCGAGGTTGAACTGGCCCCAATCGGCCTTGAGCGCGGCGATGTACTCGTCCTTGGAGACGAGCTGGTTGGAGACGAAGTCCTTCGGCATCACATCGGCGACGTCGGCGGCGGTGTGCGCCTTCATCCAGGCGAGGGTGGCGACCAGGGCGTTGACCACGGCCTGCGCCTCCTTCTGGTGGTCTTTCAGCCATTCGCCGCGCACCAGCACGCCGGCGGCGGGATAGTCGCCGCCCAGCCATTTCTGCGTGCCGTCGCCGGTCGACAGGTCGATGGCCGAATAGCCGACATTGAGCTTGGTGATGGCGTTGACGGTCGGCTGGCTGGTGATGCCGCAGACCGCCTTGTTGAACTTCAGCGCGGCGATCATCGTCTGCCCCTGGCCGGCCGCGATCTTGCTATAGTCCTTGGAAGTCAATCCGGCGCGGGTCGACACATAGCTCACGAGGTCGTCGGTGCCAGACCCGATGTCGGTGACGCCGACGCTCTTGCCCTTCCAGTCGGCGGGGGTTTTGACGTTGGAGCCGTTGGCGCACATGATGCGCTCGCCCGGCGCCACCGCCAGCTGGATCAGGTTGATGACGTCCTTGCCCTTCTGCTGGAAGTCGATGGTGTGGACGTACCAGGCGCCGGCCATGTCGACCTGGCCCGAGATCATCGCATCCTCGGCGCCCACGCCGCCGGCCTGCTCGGTGCTGAGCTGCATGTCGACGCCATACTTCTGGAACATCCCCAGGCTCTGGGCGAGCTGGTATTCGAGATAGATCTGCTTATCGATGCCGCCGACCATCATGGTGACCTTGGGCAGGGCATCGGCGGCTACCGCCACGCCCGCGAGGCTGCAGGTCGCAGCGAGCGCGGTGGCGATCGCAACGAGCTTGTTTTTCGACATAGACTTTCTCCTCCACATTTGATTTCCGAGGTTTCCGGCTCGGCCCGGTTAGATGCCGGCGATGCTGTTCTCCGACGGCGATTTGGGACGCCAGGCGAGCAGGCGATGTTCGAGCTGCGTCATCAGCGCTTCGGCCCCGAGGGCGAGCACGCCGATGACCAGCATGGCGCCGAACACGCCGTTGGCATCGAAGGTGTTCTGCGCGGTGGCGATGACCAGACCGAGGCCGCCCTGCGAGCCCAGGAACTCGCCGACGATGGCGCCGATGATCGAAAAGCCCAGCGCGACGTGCAGGCTCGCGATGATCCAGGTCATGGCCGAGGGGATCACCACATGCTGCACCACCTGCAGGCGCGACGCGCCCAGGATGCGGGCATTGGAGACGAGGTTGCGATCGACGCTGCGCACGCCCTGAAAGGCGTTGAAGAAGACGACGAAGAACACCAGCACCGCCGCCAGCAGGACCTTGGACGGCAACCCCAGCCCGAGCCAGATCACGAAGATCGAGCCGAGCACGATGCGCGGCAGGGCGTTGACGATCTTGATATAGGGGCTGAAGACGTCGGCGAGGAACGGCACCTCGCCCAGCAGGATGCCGAAGATCACGCCGCTGCCGACGCCGAAGACGAAGCCGAGCAGCGATTCCTCCAGCGTGATCCACAGCTGCTCCCAGAACGAGCCATAGGCGGTGCCGTTGACGAACCAGTCGGCCAGGCGCTGCACGATGCCGAGCGGCGAGCCGAAAAAAAACGGGTCGATGAAGCCGACCATGGCGCCAACCTGCCACAGACCGAGCAGCAGCACGGCGATCGCCAGCTGCGTGGCATGCACGGCAAAGCGCCGGCGCTGCACGCGCTCGCGGGCGGCGCGCGCGATCGTCTGTTCGTCGGCGGAGGCGAGTGGCGGCGCGATATTGGCCTCGATGCTCATGCCGCGCCTCTCTGCCGGTTGGACTCGATCTGTCTGGCGTAGGCACGCTCCACTTCCTCGCGCAGCGACTCCCAGATCTGCTGGTAGAGCTCGAGGAAACGCTTGTTGAAGCGAATCTCCTGCACCGCGCCGCGCGGGCGGGGCAGATCGATGTCGTAGGTCGCCTTCACCGTGCCGGGGCCGGCGGTGATGACCACCACCTTGTCGGCCAGCGCGATCGCCTCTTCGAGGTCGTGCGTCACGAACATCACCGAGGGGCGGGATTTCTCCCACAGCGCCAGCAATTCGTTCGACATGATGGCGCGCGTCTGCACGTCGAGCGCCGAGAAGGGCTCGTCCATCATCAGCATCGTGGGCTCGTTGATGAGCGCCGCCGCAAGGCTCACGCGCTTGCGCATGCCGCCCGACAGCTGGTGCGGATAGTGCTTCTCGAAACCCGAAAGCCCGACCGTCGCCAGCCAGTCGCGCGCCAGCCGCAGCGCTTCCGCCTTGGACGTGCCGCGGAACATCGGGCCGAGCGCGACATTGGCCTCGACCGATTTCCAGGGCATCAGCGCGTCGGTCTGAAAGACGAAGCTCGCGCCCCTGGTGATGCCGTTGACCGGTTGCCCGTTGACCAGCACCGAACCGGCGCTGGGCAGCTCCAGCCCCGATGCCAGAGTGAGGGTCGTCGACTTGCCGCAGCCGGTGGGCCCGACGATGGTGACGAACTGGCCGGGCTCGACCGTGAGGTTGACGTCGCGGATGGCCGTCATCGCCGCCCCGGTGGGCGTGACGAAGCGCTTGGTGACGCCGATCAGCCGCACGCCGCCATTGGCAATGGCGGTCATGCCGCCGCCCTGCCCGGTGCTGCAAGAAGGGCGCAGGAAATCCTGCTGCCGCGCGCCATGAAGCGCGGGCGGTTGTCCGCACGCATTGAAGCCTCCCAAACGATCGGGCCGTTCCGGTCCTCGACACCGAGAGGCTAGCGCCCCAAGCTTTCAGCCACCTTTCAATCGGAGCGGTCGTCCGGCACGCCGCCCGACGATTTAATGACCGTGTAAGAAGGCTGTAAGCTGAAGGGGAGATGCTTACTCCGGCTGGGATCGTGCAGACCCGTCAGCGCTCCAGTTATTACCTCATGGGCGTCGGGCTTGACTACAGCTGGCCTTTGGGTCCTCCATCGTTCCGAGGTTGGGACGCCGCTGGCGTGGCGCCGGCGAGCATGTTGCCTGTCGATAGCGGCGTCCCTTGTCTCGTATCTCCAGAACACTATTCTTGTTGCCAACTTTCAGGCTACGATCACCGGTTGCGTGTTGGATCATACAGATCTGTAAGAAACCGGACAGACGGACGTAAGACCAAGGGAGCAGAGCTTGGGCTTCTAGAATAGGAGCCGAAAATGACTGCTCGACACTTCGCTTTCGTCCTAGCACTCGCCGCTGGTGCTGCACTTTCGTTGCCGGCAGTTTCAATTGCGGTCGAAAAGCCCGTCGCTTCCGAGAAGAATCCGCCCGGGGATATCCCCGACACTCAGGTTTTTGTCGACTATCAGCATGCCGGCGTGACCATGAAAGTCCCCGAGGGCTGGGCCCGCGCCGACGAGGCCAACGGCGCGATCTTTTCTGACAAATACAACCGCATCGAATTGACGACGCAGGCCGTCAACGCCCCCTTGTCAGCGTCGTCCGTGACCAGCCATGAAGCCAAGGATCTCGTCGCGAAGGGGCGGGCCGTAAAGATCATTGCCGTCAAGAACGTCAAGCTCGATGGGGGGAACGCGGTACGCATCGACTATTCGGCCAACTCGGAGCCCAACGCCGTGACGAGCAAGCAGATCCGGCTCGAAGAGGTCCGTTTCTACCTGCAAGGCCCGAGCGGGAAAATGGCCGTGCTAGACATGTCGGCGCCAAACGGAGCGGACAACATCGATCAGTGGAATTTGATGTCGAACTCCCTGCGGGTGAAATGAGCGGGGCAGTGCTGACGGCGTCAGATCTCTACCGCTTCTATCATGTGGGCGACGAAGAGATCTTTGCCCTGCGTGGGGTCAGCCTCCAGCTGCGCAGCGGCGAATTGGTGGCGGTGACCGGGCCGTCGGGCAGCGGAAAGTCCACTCTGCTCAATTGTCTCACCGGTCTCGACGATCCGGACGGCGGCTACGTGGCGATCACCGGCGAACGGATCAGTCGCGCACCGGAGGGTGTGCGTGTGCGACTGAGGGCCGAGCGCGTGGGCATCATGATGCAGTCAGGCAACCTCTTTCCGCATCTTGCCGTGATCGACAATGTGCGACTTCAACAGGACCTTTCGGGCAAGAAGCGCTTGCCGGCGCCCGAAACGCTATTGGGCGAGGTTGGATTGAGCCACAGGGTACACGCCCTCCCCGAGACCCTTTCGGGCGGGGAGGCCGCACGAGCGGGCCTTGCGGTCGCTCTTTCGGCGCTTCCTAGCGTGCTGATCTGCGATGAACCGGCTGGTGAGGTCGATGAAACCAACGAGGCCGCCATCATTTCGCTGCTCAAACGCGCGCAGACCGAGGGTGCGGCTATCCTGATCGCTACTCATAGTCTTGCCTTGGCTGGAAAAGCGGACCGCATCCTCCAGCTCCATGACGGAGCGGTCGCGTGACGGCGATCGTACACTTCGAGCATGTGCGCAAAGACTACCGTGGTGCTTCTGCGCCCGCCCTGGTGGATGTCACCTTCGACATCTTCGAGCACGACCGCATTGCCCTGATGGGACGCTCAGGAAGCGGCAAATCCACCGTCCTCAATTTGATCGCCGGCTTGGACGAGGCGACAGCTGGGGAGGTGAGATGGCCCCTCTACGGGCATCCCATAGCCGGCGACATTGGACTGGCATTCCAGTCGCCCAGCCTGATCCCATGGCTGACCGTCGAAGAGAACGTGCGGCTGCCGCTGCTCATCTCGACCGCCACTCGGCCGGGCGATCCTTTGGATCTTCTAGCGCAGCTTGGCCTGAGTGAGCTTTCATCAAAACTCCCCGCCGAACTTTCCGGGGGCCAGGCGCAGCGGGTTGCCTTGGCAAGAGCGATGGCGACTACGCCTCGTTTACTGCTCGCTGACGAGCCGTCCGGTCAGCTTGATCATGAGACCGCCGACCAAGTGCTGGATGTGCTCGATCGTTGGGCAGACGGCTCCGGAACAGCCCTGGTCATCGCCACCCACGATCCGGCGGTGGTCGGCTCGACACAACGTCGCTGGACGCTCGATCATGGGCACCTTGCGGAGATCCCGGCATGACCTTGAGTTGGCTCACGGGCCTGGTGCGAAGCCGGTTCGGCCGGATTGCTGGAACCATTGCCTGCCTCTGCCTCGCAGTTGCGATGGTAACCGATTTGGCTCTCTTCATCGATCAAAGTTCGCATTCGATGACTGAGCGCGCGCTGCTTGGTTTGACCACAGACCTGCAGGTCGAACTGGTGCCCGGTGGCGATGCCGCTGCCGCGGAACAGACCATTCTGGACGCGGTGCCGACCCGGGCGATCGCACAAGTCGGCTATGGCGATGTCGCCGCCTTCGAGCTTCTCGCCGATGGCACAACACAAACCACTGGTGCCGGCAAGGCGGTGGGGCTTGCGGCCGACTACTTCAAGGATCGCGGCAACGACATCAGGCTGCTTGCGGGCGACATGTCGGGGCCGGTGCTGCTGCAGCAGACCGCTGCCAATCTGCACGCCAAGCCAGGTGACGCGGTCACCCTCAAGCTGACGCCGTCAAGCACGTCACAGGTAAAAGTCACCGGCGTCATCGATCTCAAATCGGCAGATGCCTTCTTCCAGGCGATTGGTGTGCCGCCCGGTTCGGCCCCGACCGCGCCACCTGACAACGCGATCCTGATGCCCCTCGACACCTGGCAGCAGCTTTTCCCCTCGGGCGGGCCTGGCAATCCACGCACGCAACTGCACGTCGTCATCGATCGAACGATCCTTAGCCCCGATCCCAATGACGCCTATGCCAAGGCGGCAGGTCTCGGACGCAATCTCGAGGCCCGTTTCGCAGGGGCTGGAGTGGTCGGCAACAACCTCGCCGCGCAGCTCGACGCAACGCGGGGCGATGCGCTTTACGCCAAGGTGCTGTTTCTCTTCCTCGGCCTGCCTGGGGCGATCCTTGGCGTGCTGCTTGCTTTCATCATCGCACGATCCGGTCAGGAGACGCGCGCTCGTGACCAGGCGCTGTTGCGACTCAGAGGTGCGACGGCTACGCGCCGGTTCTGGCTGGTTGCGGCCGAGGCGGGCGCTATCGGTGTTGTTGCTGCCCTCTTGGGTACCGGGCTGGCGGTGGCCGCAGCATTGATCCTTGCGGGGATCGCGATCGGCCCTTCCGCCGTGACGCCGCTCGTCTTCGGCTTTTTTGTCGGCGTTGTTCTTGCCATCGCTTCGGTGCTTGTGCCCGCGCTGGTCACAATCCGGGGTCAGTCCGTGACAGCCTTGCGCCGACCGGAGTATCGGACCCGTGCTGCATTGTGGGAGCGGCTCTATCTGGACATCATCGTGCTGGCCTTGTCGGGCCTGATCTTTTGGAGGACGGCGGCCAGCGGGTACCAGATCGTGCTTGCCACTGAAGGTGTCACCGCGACTGCAGTCGACTATACCGCCTTCCTGTCGCCGGTCCTGTTCTGGATTGGAGCGGGCCTGCTTGCTATACGCCTGACCCACCTCGCGCTACGGCGCGGCCGGGCCGGACTCACCCGAACCGTCTCGCCGCTCGCCGGGACGGCGGCGCCCCTGGTGTCGTCCGCCTTGAGCTGGCAACGAAAGCGCCTCGCGCTGGCGGTCGCGCTCGTCGCGCTTGCGACAGCATTTCTGGTCTCCACGGCGGTCTTCAACGCGACTTATGAGGCTCAGGCGCGCGTCGATGCCGAGTTGACCAATGGCGCCGACGTCACTGTCAGCGGCGCAACGACGACGCCCGCCGGCGCATACATCGATGCGATCCACAGGTTGGCGGGCGTAGCTTATGTCCAGCCGATGCAACATCGCTACGCCTATGTCGGAACAGATCTGCAGGACCTCTATGGCATCGATCCGATGCAGATCGGCCGCGCAACGGATTTGTCGAACGCCTATTTCCAGGGTGGAAACGCTGCGGCGACGATGGCCGCCCTGGCCGCACGGGCGGACGGCGTGCTCGTCTCCGAGGAGACAGTGAACGATTTCCAGCTCAGCCTCGGCGACCAGATCAATCTGCGGTTGCAAGGACAGGATCACGCATACCACACCATCCCATTCACGTTTGTCGGCGTGGCGCGCGAATTCCCGACCGCGCCGCATGACAGCTTCCTCGTCGCCAATGCTGCTTACGTCGCGCGGATGACAGGCGTCGATGCAAATGAGGTAGTGCTGATCCGGACCACCGGAAACATCGATGCCGTCAAACAGGGCGTTATGTCGTTGCTTACGGGCAAAGGACAGCAGGTGACCTCGCTGCTCGACGCCGTGCATACCATTGGCACCAGCCTGACCGCGGTCGATGTCAGCGGCCTTGCGCGCATCGAGCTGGTGTTCGCGGTTTTGCTCGGTGCCGCGGCCACCGGCCTGAACCTGGCACTTGGCTTCGCCGACCGCCGCCGCGACTTCGCTATTCTCAAGGTTCTGGGCGCCAAGGGTCGGATCCTCCGAGCCTTTGTCTGGAGCGAAGGCGGCCTGGTTCTCGTCGCGGGGATCATCGCGGGCGCGGTGACGGGAACGATCGTGGCCGAGATCCTCATCGTCGTTCTGCAGGGTGTGTTCGATCCGCCGCCGGAAGCGCCGACTGTCCCATGGGTCTACGTCATCGGGGCTCTCGCAGCCCTGGTCGGTGCTGCTGCGATCGCGCTGACCAATGCAACATGGCGGGCCGAGCACGCAGCCGTTTCACAGATGCGAGAACTGCGGTGAGCAACGCTTTGTGCCTCAAGCTCAGGTTGGCGTCAGGTCGAGCGATATTTTCACGCCGGGCAGCTATTGTGCCGACGGTGCTCATGGCGATGTCAGGCCTGCATGCTACGCCGGCGATAGCAGCCTCGGTCTTCCTCGAGGATCAGACCTGGACCGAGCTGCGCGACGAGATCAACGCAGGCACGACGACGATCATCGTGCCGATCGGCGGGGTGGAGCAGAGCGGCCCGGCGATGACGCTCGGCAAGCACGATGTGCGGGTCAAGGCGCTAGCGCAAAAGATTGCCGAGCAGCTCGGCAACGCGCTGGTGGCACCCGTGGTTTCGTACGTACCCGAGGGCTCGATCAGCCCGCCCACGGCGCATATGAAGTTCCCCGGCACGATCACCATCAGCGATGCCACCTTCAAGGCGCTGCTCGACTCGGCGGCGCGCAGCTTCAAGCTGCACGGCTTCAAGACCATCGTGCTGATCGGCGATCATGGCGGCTACCAGGCCGATGAAAGTGCCGTCGCCGACAGCCTCAACGCGGAATGGAAGAAGACGCCGGTGCGCGTCTTCGCCGATCGCAATTACTACCGGATCACCCAGACCGGCTATGTCGACAGGCTGCTGGCCGCCGGCGCCAAGCGGACGGAGATCGGCACGCACGCCGCGCTGGCCGACACCTCGCTGATGCTGGCGGTGGACCCCTCCATGGTGCGGCAGGATCGGCTCGCGGCGTCGCCATCACTTGGTCCCGCCGACGGTGTTTATGGCGGCGACCCTTCCCGGTCATCGGCTGCGTTCGGCCAGTTGGGTGTCGATCTCATCGTCAGCACGACAGTCGCTGATATTCGCGCCTTCGTCAGCCGGCAGCCAAAATGAACCTCGTCACAGCCACGACTGTTACATGCCTGTTATGTGTCGGGCTGACCGCGACCGTACTGGCGGCCGACAGCGCGCCTGGCGGCGAGACGAGCATGCCCGGTATGGAGATGTCGTCGAGCGCGTCGAGCAGCTCCAGCAGCGTGTCGTCGAGCCTGCCATCCGCACCGCTCGCTCCCGCGACCATAAACATCTATAGCGAGACCGGCGCTGATCGTCTCAGTCCCGTCGCCAAGGACGCCCTGCCTCGTGTGTACGTGCCGAACCATTCGGCCAACACGGTCTCGGTTATCGATCCTTTGACGCTCAAGGTGGTGGATACGTTCAAGGTCGGTGTGCGGCCGCAGCACGTTATTCCGTCCTGGGACCTGACGACACTGTGGGTCGCCAACAACGGGCGCGGTAACCGCTATGGCAGCTTGACACCGATTGATCCGAACACCGGCAAGCCGGGGCTGCCGGTCAAGGTGCAAGATCCTTACAACATGTACTTCATGCCCGACGGCAGCGCCGCCATCGTCGTCGACGAGGCGCTGCGGCGCCTCGATCTGCGCGACCCCAGGACAATGGCGCTCGAGGCGCAGATCCCGACGCCGACATGTCACGGCATCAACCATGCCGACTTTGCCGCCGACGGCTCCTATGCGATCTTCACCTGCGAGTTCAATGGCGCGCTGCTCAAGGTCGATTTGCGCAATCGCCAAGTGCTCGGCACCCTCATCCTACCTAAGATGTCGATGCCTCAAGACATTCGCCTGTCGCCCGACGGCAAGACATTCTACGTGGCCGACATGACGGCCGATGGCGTGCATCTCGTCGATAGTGCAAGCTTCACGCTCGCCGGATTTGTCCCGACTGGCCCCGGAGCGCACGGGCTGACGGTCAGCCGTGACGGAACCAAGCTTTATGTGTCCAACCGCGGGTCGCACAGCATGCACCGGGCGAGCAGACACGGACCAGGCAGCGTCAGCGTGATTGACTTCGCCACCAAGGTTGTTGTCGCGCAATGGCCGATACCGGGCGGCGGTAGTCCCGACATGGGCAATGTCAGCGCCGATGGCAGGCAGTTGTGGTTGTCCGGGCGATTCGACAACGAAGTCTACATGTTCGACACCACCAGCGGTGCCGTCAGCAAAGTGCCAGTTGGGCGTGAGCCGCACGGCCTTGCCGTGTGGCCGCAACCGGGCCGCTATTCGCTTGGTCACACCGGCAACATGCGGTGATCAGTTCCGTTTCAGTCGAGCGGATACGACGGCCGCATCGAATGTGCTGAAGGCGACGATGCCCCACGCCACGACAGATAGCGCCAGGCTGATAAAGCCGGTACCAAGACCGATCCCGCCGCGTTCCGGTCCGACCCCCAGCCAATCGGCAAAGGACGCGCCGAGTGGCCGCGTCAGGATGTAGGCGGTCCAGAACGTCAAAATCTCGCCGGAGCCTGCCCAGCGGCGCGCGGCGAGAGGGATCAGGAACGCCCCAAGGAACAGGACGCCTGAAAAGAGATAGCCGAGCCCGAGCGTAGTGGCCGTCATGTCGCCCGCCGCAGTTCCCAGCGCGAAGGTGGAGAGGACGGCCAGCCAGTAGAAGCTTTCGCGCCGTCGGGTGCAGATGCTGTGAATGGAGAGAGTGCCCTCGATCCGCCACCAGCAGGCAAAGACGACCAGCAGGGCGCCAAAGAATACAACGGTGGAAATGAGGTACGGAACGCCCAGCACCACATGGATGGCATCGGCCACCATGGTGCCGAAGACGGCGACAAGCGAAACCGCAAGCCAATAGCGCCACTTGGAAAACGCCGGCATGATCCACTGAGCAGTCAGCGCAAGCGCAAGAGCGATCCCGCTCAGCGCGATCACAAGAGGCGGGTCGAATGCTCGGACAAGAAAGTCCGAGGTTGTCTCACCCAGACCTGTCGTCAGGATCTTGACCGCCCAGAACGCCATCGTCACCTCGGGGACCTTGGCCGTCTCTGCATCAGCGAACCCGGCATTCTCCGCAGCCTCGGTCATGACATCCCCTTGCGCACGGCGGGGGGGTATCACGGTCCGGGCGAGCGGTCATTTTACAGCGATGTAAGGTCACTGCCAAAGCCGGCAGGAAACGGGCGTTAACCTCTCGGTAACCCTCTGTATTGCGGCTGTAAGCAGGCTGTAAGCTGAAGCGCCCACACCACACCAGGCAAGAGTTTTGACACTGTCGGGGGATCATCGTGGGTATCTATGGGGCTCTTTCAACCGTGGTCACGGGGCTTCGCGCCCAGTCCTTCGCGCTCGAGAACATCTCGGGCAACATCGCCAATTCGCAGACGACCGGCTTCAAGCGCGTCGACACCGACTTCCTCGACCTGATCCCGGACCAGCCGACCAAGATCCAGACTTCGGACTCGGTGATCGCGCAGTCACAGGCGACCAACACGCAGCAGGGTGACGTCAAGACCGTGAGCAACGCCACCTACATGGCGGTGAACGGCTCGGGCTTCTTCGTGGTCGAGCCGGCGATCGGGCAGACGGACGGTGCCTCGGTGTTTGCCGGGTCGAATTACTACACACGGCGCGGCGATTTCGACATCAACAAGAACGGCTATCTGGTCAACGGCTCGGGCTATTACCTCAAGGGGCTGCCGATCGATCCGACCACGCACAACATTTCGAGCTCGCTGCCGCAGGTGATCCGCATCTCCAACTCGTTCCTGCCGGCGGCGCCGACGACCCGTGTCAGCTACCAGCTCAACCTGCCGCAGCTTCCCAAGAACGGGCAGTATCAGGAGTCCAAGACGTCGGGCAGCGAGCTGCTGAAGCCGCAGGATTTCGACACCAGCATCGGCAACGACACGTCGGCGAGCACGACCGGCGCCGCGGCAGCGTCGGGCGATGTCTCGACCAATATCGCCAGCGACGGCGACTCGCTGGTGGTGCAGGTGGGAACCACGGCATCGCCGGGCACGCCCGTCACGATCACCTTCACCAACACCGGTGCGGCCACGACCGGCACCAATATCGACCTCACCACCACCAATACGGTGTGCGGGGTGCTGACCGCGCTGAATGCGGCGGTGCCGGGTGTCACCTTCTCGCTGTCGGGCGGCAAGATCGTCGCCACGGCGGCGGGCACGACCAACAATCTGACGATCACCGAAAACACCACCGGCGCCACGACCGGCATGGGCTTCACCAACGGCTCGAGCGCGCCGAGCGTGTCGCAGACGCTGCAATTGTCGTCGCGGGCCGCGACCATCAGGGCGCAGGATTCCGACAAGTTCATCAACGAGTCGATCTCGGGCGGCGCCATCACCGTCTATGCCAGCAACGGCGCGCCGGCCAACGTGCAGTTGCGCTGGGCCAAGATCGCCAGCACCGATGTCGGCGGCGTCGACCGGTGGAACCTCTATTACCTGTCGGACAGCAGCGCGACCGGCGGCGCCACGATGTGGAAGAACGTCGGCACCGACTACACCTTCGGCTCGGATGGTGCGCTGAGCCCGGCGCTGACCGAGACGGACCTGTCGGGCGTGACGGTGGACGGCGTGTCGCTGGGCAACATCTCGCTCAATTTCGGCACTGGCGGCATCACCCAGTTCAACGATCCGAACGGCACGGCGGGGGTGACGGCGCTGAGCCAGAACGGCTATCCGGCGGGGCAGTACACCTCGGTGGCGATCAACGACAACGGCCGCGTCGTGGTGTCGTACGACAACGGCCAGACGGTCGAGACGGCGCAGGTGGTGACGGCCGATTTCAATGCGGCGAACGAGCTCAAGCGCATGGACGGCGGCATCTTCGCGGCCAC
>JBDZVC010000324.1:0-5027 GCA_040255475.1 Phyllobacteriaceae bacterium
CGAGCAGCGTCTCGAAGGAGGAGCCGAGCGCCGCCATCAGATTGCCGAAGACGAAGAACGCCATCGTCCACACGATGATCGAGCGCCGGTCCTGCCGGCCGGTCAGCGTGGCGAGGATTGGCGCGCCGAGCGCATAGGCGAGCGCAAAGGCGGTGATGAGGCTGCCCGCTAGCGGGATCGATATGCCGGCATCCGCCGCGATGTCGGGCAGAAGGCTTGAAACGACGAAGCCCTCCGTCGAAATCGTGAACGATCCGGCCGCGAGCCAGAAGATACGCTTGTCCATGGGAGGATCCTTAGTTCAAAATATGTTGAACAATTGGAGCTCAGGGAAGGTGCTGTCAATGACGCAGTGCAAAAATAACCGAGTAGTCCTGACAGCCCTGTGTCAGGAAGGGCCGGCCTGTTGCGCGTCATTGCCCGCCAAGTTGCGCCACCGACGCGAAGCCGCATGCCATAGTGTAGCGGCACCCCTCCCCCGCGTTGAAATCCACCCGTTTTATGCTTAATTCTCGGGCATGAGCCTGCCGCACCCCACCATCGACCAGATCGCGCTGCCGAACGTGCTTTCAGCACTCGGCGACGACACACGTCTGGCGATCGTCGGGATGCTCGCCCGCAACGAGGGGACGAGCATGACGTGCGGCCAGTTCTGCGACCTCGGCTCGAAGACGAGCCTCAGCTACCATCTGGCCAAATTGCGCGAGGCCGGCGTCGTCAATGTCGAACCTTGCGGCACGTCGCGCCATATTTCGCTGAGGCGCTCCGACCTCGACCGGCGTTTCCCAGGCTTCCTCGATTCGGTGATCGCGACGGCGATCAACCTGCCTCTGGTGCTGCCGAAAGGCGACGCCGCATAGCGTGCGACGGCTTCCGCCTTGGGCATGGCATTCGTCACATCGTGATTCACGATTGTGTATTGTCGGGAAATCCCGGCGACAGACGTCCTTCGGGCACTGAAGCACCGAAGGGAGAATTCCGATGCGCAAGATCGTCGTAACCGCGTTTATCAGCCTCGACGGCGTCACCCAGGCCCCGGGCGGGCCCGACGAAGACCCGACCGGCGGCTTTGAGTATGGTGGATGGACCCCGGCCTATGGAGACGACGTGCTCGGCGCCGCCATAGGTGAAGGGATGTCGAGGCCGTTTGACCTGCTGCTTGGCCGCAATACCTACGACATCTTCGCTGCCCATTGGCCTTACATCCCGACGGACCCGTCATCCGATGGATATAATCCGGGAGAAGCGGGGATCGCCCGCACCTTCAACAGCGTGACCAAGTACGTGGCGACGCATGAGCCCGATACGCTGAGCTGGGAGAACAGCCAGGGGCTCGGCAAGGACGTGGTGGCTGCCGTGCGCGCCATGCAGAAAGAGGATGGCCCGGCCCTCCAGATCTGGGGTTCGAGCAAGCTGATCCAGCAGTTGCTCGCTGCCGACCTTATCGATGAATTCCAGTTGATGATCTACCCGCTGGTCTTCGGCAGGGGCAAGCGGCTGTTCGGCGACGGCACGATACCCGCCGCCTTCAGGCTGGAAACCTCGCAAGCCACCACCACGGGCGTCATCATCGCCACCTATAGGCGCGACGGTGAAATCAAGACGGGTTCCTTCCAGAACTCCGAGCCAAGCAAGGCAGAACTCGAAAGGCGCGCGAAGCTCAAATAACGGCTGCTCGGCGGTATCCGCTCCCCGGCCTGCCGCGGACGCCTCATTCCTTCCCAATAAATATGCGCCGCTTGCCGTCGCATGGTTTATACGCGAATCGGCGTAACGTGCCGGGCAGTCCGTGAGGCAGACCGAATGCCAGGAAGTGAGCGAGGCGGAAATCTTTTATCCGGGGCGGCAATCTGCCCCGGCCGCATGTTTCGCGGCATTTTCTTCGCGACGGCTGCTCTGATCCTCGCCTCTCCTTACGCAGGTGCGCAAAGCGCGGACAAACCGTCCATCGCCGTCGTCAACGGGCTGTCGATGGGCGACTTTCTCAATATCCGCGCCACGCCCTCTCCGATCGGCTCGGTACAGGCGCGCCTGCCCAACGGGACGGGGTTGAGGAATTTCGGCTGCGCGCAATATGGCGGCTACGAATGGTGCAAGGTGACCACGCTGACCGCCCCGCAGGTAAGCGGCTGGGCGCCCGACCGCTATCTGCGCCCGTCGAGCAAGGCCGAAGAAGAGGCGCTGAAGGAAACGGCGTCATCTCCCGGAGACGCCCCGCTCGCCAGGGAGGCCACACCGACCTGGGCCGGCCGGATGGCGGAGAGCGAAGCGGAGCCCGCCGATCCGCCGGGTAATCTCGACGCCCGTATTGGAACAAGGGACGGGGGCACTGACCCGGCCAGCCATGCGAACGAGGAAAAGCTGCGCGAGGCGATCATCGCCCGCTACGGCCCTCTTTACCGCGCGGCGCTCGGCCAGCCCGCTGCCGGTGAAACCGGCAATGCCACGCCCGGAGCCGATGACGCCGGACCTGCCGCCGGTGACGCCGCGTCGGGCATCGGCGCCGCCGCTGCGGAAGCGGATCCAGCGCCTGACGACGGCACGGATGCCCAGGGCATCCCTCACCCGACGCCGCGCCCCGAAAAGCCGGGCGAGAAACTTGCTTCGGTCGAGGCTGCGGAAAAGACGACCGGCGAAGTCCCCTGCGCCGATGCATTCGGCCAGCCGACGCAAACATGCCGGACGGCCGTCACCCGGCTCGGGCCGGGCATCGCCGATGTGGTGGTCAGCCTGCCGGACGGAGGCTCACGCACGATCCGCTTCCGTGACGGCAAACCCGATGGCTCGGATTCTTCCGAACCCATGCAGGCCACGCGCGAGGGCAGCCTGAACATGATCCGTATCGGCAAGGCCGAGCGCTTCGAAATCCTCGACGCGCTGGCGTTGGGGAAATAACCGGCGCAAGGCTTTCGATGGCGGCATTTTAGGGGGTTACGCAGCGCGTTTCCTTCGCCTATAAGGCCCGCCTAGCCTGATATTTTCCTCTTGCGCATGGCCGGGCCGCCGCGACGCTTTTCGCGCGCGAAACGGGGCTCCCGCCCGGCACGATGCGCGAGCGCCATCGACGGACCGCACCATGCCCAAACGCACCGACATCAACTCCATCCTGATCATCGGCGCGGGTCCGATCGTCATCGGCCAGGCCTGCGAGTTCGACTATTCCGGCACGCAGGCCTGCAAGGCGCTGAAGGAAGAAGGCTATCGCATCATCCTGGTGAACTCCAACCCGGCCACGATCATGACCGACCCGGAGCTTGCCGACGCGACCTATATCGAGCCGATCACGCCGGAAGTCGTCGCCAAGATCATCGCCCGCGAGCGGCCGGACGCGCTTCTGCCCACCATGGGCGGCCAGACCGCGCTCAATACGGCCCTTTCGCTGAGGCGCATGGGCATCCTGGAACGCTACAACGTCGAGATGATCGGCGCGAACGCCGAGGCGATCGACAAGGCCGAGGACCGTGCACTCTTCCGCGAGGCGATGAAGAAGATCGGGCTGGAGACGCCGCGCTCCATGCTCGCCAACGCGACGGAGGTGAAGGACGCCGACCGCAGGAAGCACGAGGCGCGTCGCGCCGAGCTGAAGGCCTCCAACCCCGGCGATCTCGACGCCGCGCTCGATGCGCTCGAGACGGAATGGCAGCTCGGCGAAGGCGACCGCAAGCAGCGCTACATGAGCCATGCCATGGGCATCGCCGCGCAGGCGCTCGACGCGGTCGGCCTGCCGGCGATCATCCGCCCCTCCTTCACGCTCGGCGGCACTGGCGGCGGCATCGCCTTCAACCGATCGGAGTTCTTCGAGATCGTCGAGCGCGGGCTCGATGCCTCCCCGACCACCGAAGTGCTGATCGAGGAATCGGTGCTCGGCTGGAAGGAGTTCGAGATGGAGGTCGTCCGCGACAAGGCGGACAATTGCATCATCATCTGCTCGATCGAGAACATCGACCCGATGGGCGTGCATACGGGCGATTCGATCACGGTCGCCCCAGCGCTCACGCTCACCGACAAGGAATACCAGATGATGCGCAACGCCTCGATCGCGGTGCTGCGCGAGATCGGGGTGGAGACAGGCGGCTCGAACGTCCAGTTCGCCGTCAACCCGAAGGACGGCCGCCTCGTCGTCATCGAGATGAACCCGCGCGTGTCGCGTTCCTCCGCGCTCGCCTCCAAGGCGACGGGCTTCCCGATCGCCAAGGTCGCGGCGAAACTCGCCGTCGGCTACACGCTGGACGAGCTTGAGAACGACATCACCGGCGGTGCGACGCCGGCCTCCTTCGAGCCGTCGATCGACTATGTGGTGACCAAGATCCCGCGCTTCGCCTTCGAGAAATTCCCCGGCGCCGAGCCGATCCTGACCACCGCCATGAAGTCCGTCGGCGAGGTGATGGCGATCGGCCGCACCTTCGCGGAAAGCCTGCAGAAGGCGCTGCGCGGGCTGGAAACCGGCCTCACCGGCCTCGACGAGATCGAGATCCCCGGGCTCGGACCAAGTGGGGTACAAGGAGGCGACGACAAGAACGCGATCCGCGCAGCGCTCGGCACGCCGACGCCGGATCGGCTCAGGATGGTGGCGCAGGCGCTTCGCATGGGCACCTCCGTCGAGGACGTCTACCAGATGTGCCGCATCGACCCCTGGTTCCTGGAGCGCATCGCCGAGATCGTCGCCATGGAGGCGCGCATCCGCGAGCACGGCCTGCCCAGCGATCCGGAAAACCTGCGCATGCTGAAGGCGATGGGCTTTTCCGACGCCCGCCTCGCGTCCCTAACGAACAGCGACGCGGAAGCGATTCAAAAGACTCGCCAAAAGCTCGGCGTGCATCCCGTTTTCAAGCGCATCGATACTTGCGCGGCCGAGTTCGCCTCGCCCACCGCCTATATGTACTCGACCTATGAGACGCCCTTCGCCGGCGCGCTCGCCTCGGAAGCGGAAGTCTCCGAGCGCCGCAAGGTGGTCATCCTCGGCGGCGGCCCGAACCGCATCGGCCAGGGCATCGAGTTCGACTATTGCTGCTGCCATGCCTGCTTCG
>JBDZVC010000325.1:0-5025 GCA_040255475.1 Phyllobacteriaceae bacterium
TCCTCCTGGAAAACCTGCTCCGGAACGAGGACGGGCAGTCGGTCAAGAAAAAGGACATCGAGGCGGTTGCCGCGTGGCTGACCGACAAGGGCAGCGCCGGCTATGAGATCGCCTACCGGCCGGCGCGTGTTCTGATGCAGGACTTCACGGGCGTTCCGGCCGTCGTCGATCTGGCAGCGATGCGCGACGCAATGGTGGCGCTTGGCGGCGACCCGGAGAAGATCAATCCGCTCGTCCCCGTCGATCTCGTCATTGACCATTCCGTCATCGTCGACGAGTTCGGCACGCCGATGGCCTTCGCTCGCAATGTCGAGAAGGAATATGAGCGCAATGGCGAGCGCTACCGCTTCCTGAAATGGGGCCAGCAGGCGTTCCGCAATTTCCGCGTCGTGCCGCCCGGCACGGGCATCTGCCATCAGGTCAACCTCGAGTATCTGGCGCAAACCGTGTGGTCGGCTGACATAGACGGCGAGACGGTCGCCTATCCGGACACTTGCGTGGGCACCGATTCGCACACGACCATGGTCAACGGCCTCGGCGTGCTCGGCTGGGGCGTCGGCGGCATCGAGGCGGAAGCGGCCATGCTCGGCCAGCCGGTCTCCATGCTGTTGCCCGAGGTCATCGGCTTCCGTGTCACCGGCAAGCTCAAGGAAGGCGTCACCGCCACCGACCTCGTGCTGACCGTCACGCAGATGCTGCGCAAGAAGGGCGTGGTCGGCAAGTTCGTGGAATTCTTCGGACCCGGCCTTTCCGCCATGACGCTCGCCGATCGCGCAACGATCGGCAACATGTCGCCGGAATATGGCGCGACCTGCGGCTTCTTCCCGGTCGATTCCGAGACCATCAAATACCTCACCATGACCAGCCGCACCGAGGAGCGCATCGCGCTGGTCAAGGCCTATGCGGAGGCGCAGGGCCTGTGGCGTCATGACGGCACCGCCGATCCCGTCTTCACCGACACGCTCGAACTCGACCTCGGCGACGTGGTGCCTTCGATGGCCGGGCCGAAGCGGCCCGAGGGGCGCGTCTCGCTGGAGGATGTCCCGGCCGCCTTCGCCAAGGCGATGGACACCGAATACAAGAAGGCCGCCGAGATCTCGAAACGCTACGCGGTGGAGGGCGCCGGCTATGATCTCGGCCATGGCGACGTGGTGATCGCGGCGATCACGTCCTGCACCAATACCTCGAACCCGAGCGTGTTGATCGGCGCGGGGCTTCTTGCGCGCAACGCCAACCGGCTCGGCCTGAAGCAGAAGCCCTGGGTGAAGACCTCGCTCGCGCCGGGCAGCCAGGTGGTCGCGGAATATCTCGACAAGTCCGGCCTGCAGAAGGAACTCGACGCCATCGGCTTCAATCTCGTCGGTTTCGGCTGCACCACCTGCATCGGCAATTCCGGGCCACTGCCCGGCCCGATCTCGAAGACCATCAACGACAAGGGCCTGATCGGCGCGGCGGTGCTATCGGGCAACCGCAATTTCGAGGGCCGAGTCTCGCCCGACGTGCAGGCGAACTATCTCGCCTCGCCGCCGCTCGTCGTCGCCTATGCACTTGCCGGCACCGTGACGAAGGATTTGACGAACGAACCGATCGGCGAAGGCAAGGACGGCAAGCCGGTGTTCCTGAAAGACATCTGGCCGACTACCGCCGAGATCCAGGATTTTATCGCCAGGAATGTCACCCGCGAGCTTTTCGCGCGCAAATATGCCGACGTCTTCAAGGGCGATGACAATTGGCGTCAGGTGCAGGCGCCGAGCGGCCAGACCTATGCCTGGGACGATAAGTCGACCTACGTGCAGAACCCGCCCTATTTCGAGGGCATGGGCAAGAAGCCGGATGAAGTCTCCGACATCAAGGGAGCGCGCATCCTCGGCCTGTTCGGCGACAAGATCACCACCGACCATATCTCGCCGGCGGGATCGATCAAGGCGGCGTCGCCGGCCGGCGAATATCTGACCGGACACGGCGTCGGCGTAGCCGACTTCAACCAGTACGGCACGCGGCGCGGCAATCATGAAGTGATGATGCGCGGCACCTTCGCCAATATCCGCATCCGCAACCACATGCTGGGCGAGAACGGCAGGGAAGGCGGCTACACGATCCACTATCCTTCCAAGGAGGAGATGTCGATCTACGACGCCGCCATGCGCTACCGGCGGGAGAAAATGCCGCTCGTCATCTTCGCCGGCGTCGAATACGGCAACGGCTCGTCGCGTGACTGGGCGGCCAAGGGCACGAACCTGCTCGGCGTTCGCGCGGTCATCGCCCAGTCCTTCGAGCGTATCCACCGCTCCAACCTCGTCGGCATGGGCGTCGTGCCCTTCGTGCTCGACGAGGGTACGAGTTGGCATTCGCTCGGCCTCACCGGCGAGGAGACGGTCGAGATCGACGGGCTGGAGAATATCCGCCCGCGCCAGAAGATGGTCGCCAAAGTCACCTTTGCCGACGGCAAGGTGAAGGAAGTGCCGATACTCTGCCGCATCGACACGCTGGACGAGCTTGCCTACTTCAAGAATGGCGGCATCCTGCAATACGTCCTGCGCGACCTCGCGGCGTAGCGGGAGGCGTTTCCTCTCTTATTGGAAGGAGGGCGGCAGAAGAAATTCAGCCGCCCTTTCGTTTGCTTCGCGAAGGAAAGAAACCCTCACCGCAACGTGACTTTCCCTTGAGTCTCGCCGCCGCTTATCTTCATCACATGAAACCGACAAGGCAGACATCCCGGCGGACGGGCAAGGTGACGGCGGGGCACTGCCTTTTGGCCGGCGCGTTGGCGTCTGCCTGCCTTGCCATAGCCCTGCCGGCCGTGGCGAAGCCGCTCGGCGTGGTTGAGTTGTTCACCAGTCAGGGTTGCAATTCCTGCCCGCCCGCCGACGCTGCGCTTGGCCGTTTCGTTCAGCAGGGCAACGTCGTGGTGCTCGCTTATCACGTCGATTATTGGGACTATCTCGGCTGGAAGGACACGCTCGGCGACCGCGCCAACACCGATCGTCAATACGCCTACGCCAAAGCCTTCGGTTCAAGCCAGGTCTATACACCGCAGGCCGTCATCAACGGACGTTCGCAGATGAACGGCGCGTATGTCGGCGAGGTGGAGGCCGAACTTTCCACGCTTGACCAATCCGGCCAGGGGATGGCGGTCGATATCTCGATCCGTGATACGGGCAATTCCTACGTCGTCGAAGTCGGAGCGGCGAAAGGCGGAACAGGCGAGGCGCGGGTGGTCCTTGTCTCCTACGCGCCTCAGCAAGATATCCCTATCCGCCGCGGCGAGAATAGCGGCCACACCATCACCTACTGGCACGCCGTGACCGGCACACACATTGCCGGCATATGGCACGGCAAGCCCACGCGCTACGAAGTGCCGAAGGCGGCGCTCCCGTCCGATGGCGGACTTGCCGTCCTGCTGCAGTCCGGTCCGGGAGGCGTCATGGGGCCGATCCTCGGCGCGGCGACGCTCGAAGGCGCCGGAAGCTGACCGGCGAATATGCCGGGTTGATTTCCTGACAGCGTCTGTCCGATGCCAGACAGGTCGTCTGCCTGCAAGATGCTCTGAGACCTGATCGGCCGAAACCGGTCAGAGCCCGAGCGCGACCTTGCGTCCGTCATGTATGGCGTAGGCGGCCTGCCGTGCGGCGGTGCAATCGCCGATTGCGGTGAAGATGATCCCGCGCGCCTTGAGCTCGACAGAAAGGCTGTCCGCCGCCATGCTTGTCGCGGCAAAGACGAGTGCGTCGGCCCCGACCTCCTGTTCGCTCCCATCGAGCAGTGATCTGATCCTGGCCGTCCCGCCGTCCCAGCGGATGATGGCGCTTTCGGTCACGAAGCGGACGCCGAGGCGGGCGAGGGCGCGGCGGAGCGGCGCATCCGCGGCCATGCGCTGAAGCTCCTTTCCGACGAGTGGGTCGGGCGTCACCAGCGTCACTTCATGGCCGTCTTCCGCGAGCCTCCAGGCCGTGCCGCATCCCTTCCAGTTGCCGCCATCGTCGAGCAGGAGGATACGCTTCCCCGGCCTCGCCTCGCGCGCCATCACGGCTTCCGTCGACAGGACTGGCCCGCCGCCGGGGATCGCGTCATATTGCGGCAGCGCGCGCTGGAAAGCCCCCTCCGGCGGCAGGGAGCCGGTCGCGACGATGACGTGGTCGGCGCCTTCGCGCTCGATGTCTTCGGCTTCGATATATTGTCCGTACCGCACGTCCACTTGAAGCCGGGCGAGCTGCCGCTGGTACCAGTCGATCAGGTCGAGGATCTGGGCCCGGCGCGGCTGCAGCCCAGCAAGGCGGAACTGCCCGCCGAGACGATCCGACGCCTCGGCGAGCGCGACCCGGTGGCCGCGCTCCGCCGCCACGCGCGCCGCCTCTAGGCCAGCGGGCCCGCCGCCCACGACAAGGACATTTCCCGGCCGCTCCGAGGGGGTGAAGCGATCGCCGCCCCATTCCCACTCGCGTCCCGCCGAGGGGTTGATGACACAGCTTATCCAATAGTCGCGCGAGCGCCGGCCCCAGCACATCTGATTGCAGGAGAGGCAGCCGCGAATGTCCTCGGCACGGCCGGCTGCCGCCTTATTGGCCAGATGCGGATCGGCGATCTGGCCGCGTACGATGGAAACCAGATCGGCTCGACCCTCGCTCAGCACGCTTTCGGCGTTTTCCGGCGTGCGGATATGGCTTTCGGCCGTGACAAGCGCGTGGCGCACGGTGGATTTGAGCATGGCGGCGAGATCGGCGCCGAGTTTCTCCGGGTAGAGGAAGGTCGGCATGATCTTGTAGAAGTCGAAATAGCTGCCGGAGCCGCAGGTGACGTAGTCCATCAGCGCGTCGCGGTCGTGGAGGTCGATGATCTCGGCCAGCGCCTCGCGTCCCAGCGCCACCTCGACCTCAGGCTCGTCGTTGATGGCGAGGCCGACGATGAAATCCTCGCCACACAGCTGGCGGATGCGGGTCATCACCTCGCGGCTCATTCGCGTGCGGTTCCCGAGGCTGCCGCCCCAGCGGTCGTCGCGCCGGTTCGACCATGGCGTCCAGAACTGGT
>JBDZVC010000326.1:0-5007 GCA_040255475.1 Phyllobacteriaceae bacterium
TTGATCATCGAGAAAGTGCGTTCGATCGCCATCTGCTGTCCTTTGCAAGAAATTGGGGTTTTGAGGTGGCGGGCTGCATAGCGCGCCGGGCAGGACTTGTGAAGGGGCCGAAATCCCGCACCCCGCGCCGCGGATTTGCCGTTGGCCGGGTCAAGCGGCTGGTGTAATTCCTCCACGGAAGAGACGGGGCAGAAACGTTTTGGAAATGAAACAGCACTTCACGATGTTCGCCGCCTACAATTATTGGGCGAACGGACAGATCTACGACGTGGCCGCCGAGCTGACCGACGAGGAATTCGGCCGCGATGTCGGCGCCTTCTTCGGCTCGATGATGGGAACGCTCAACCATCTGCTCGTCGCCGACCGCATCTGGATGAAGCGATTCACCAGCGAGGGCGAGGCGCCGAGGGCGTTGGACGCCATTATCCATCCGAATTTCGATCCCCTGCGTATAGCGCGAGAAGCGGAGGACCGGCGCATCGTAGAATGGATTTCGAGCCTTTCGGAAAAGGCCCTCGCCGGCCGCTTCACCTATATGACGGTCACGGACCTGCGAACCGTTTCGCAGCGGCTCGCCCCCGCGCTCGACCATTTCTTCAACCACCAGACGCATCACCGCGGGCACGCCCATATGATCCTGAGCGTCCTCGGCAAATCGCCACCGGTACTCGACCTGGTCTATTTCCAGCGCACGCCGGAAGGGCGCTCCTTCGCGTAGGCCATTCGGCCTGCCCGGCAGCGCGCCTGCGCCGCGATCCGTGACGGAACCTCTTCACACGCTCTTGTCATCGCGCCGCCGCTCGGCCAAAAGGGCCGCGCCATGCTTACAATAACTGACCTTTCCCTGCGGGTTGCCGGGCGCCTGCTCATCGACCACGCCTCTCTGGCTCTCCCGGCCGGCGCGAAGGCGGGGCTTGTCGGCCGCAATGGCACCGGCAAGACGACGCTCTTCCGCGCCATCACCGGCGACCTTGCCGCCGAGACCGGCACGATCAGCCTGCCGAAGAACACGCGTATCGGTCAGGTGGCGCAGGAGGCGCCCGGCACCGACGAGCCGCTGATCGACATCGTCCTTCGGGCCGATGCCGAACGGGCTGCGCTCCTCGCAGAGGAGAAGACGGCGAAGGACCCGCATCGCATCGCCGAAATCCATCTGAGGCTCGCCGATATCGACGCGCATTCGGCGGAGGCGCGCGCCGCGACCATCCTCGCCGGCCTCGGCTTCGACGACGCCGCCCAGAAGCGGCCGGCCTCCTCCTTCTCCGGCGGCTGGCGCATGCGGGTGGCGCTCGCTTCCGTCCTGTTCGCCCAGCCCGATCTCCTGCTCCTCGACGAGCCGACCAACTATCTCGACCTCGAGGGCACGCTCTGGCTCGAGAGCTACGTATCGAAATATCCGCACACGGTTCTCCTGATCTCGCATGACCGCGACCTGCTCAACCGCGCCGTCAACTCGATTGTGCATCTGGAGCAGAAGAAGCTTACCTTCTGGCGCGGCGGCTACGACCAGTTCGAGCGGCAGCGGGCGGAGAAGATGGCGGTTCTGGAAAAGAACCGGACCAAGCAGGAGGCCGCGCGCAAGCACATGGAGGACTTCGTCGCCCGCTTCCGTGCCAAGGCAACGAAAGCGAGGCAGGCGCAATCGCGCCTGAAAGCGCTCGAAAAGATGAAGCCGATCGCCACGATAGTGGACGAGACGGTGCGGCCCTTCAGCTTTCCCGAGCCGGTGAAGACGGTCGCCTCGCCGATCATCGCGATCGAAGGCGGTACGGTCGGTTATACGCCCGGCCGGCCCGTGCTCAGGCACCTGTCGCTCCGGATCGACGCCGACGACCGTATCGCGCTGCTCGGCGCCAACGGCAACGGCAAGTCGACCTTCGCCAAGCTGCTCGCCGGTAGGCTTGTGCCCGAAACGGGGACGATGACGGTTGCCCCGCAGCTCAAGGTCTCGATGTTCGCCCAGCACCAGTTGGACGATCTCAGGCCCGAGGAAAACGCCTACGAGCATGTGCGGCGGATGATGCCGGAGGCGCCCGAATCGAAGGTGCGCTCGCGCGTCGCGCAGATGGGCCTCGCGACCGAGAAGATGAACACCGCCGCGAAGGACCTGTCGGGCGGCGAGAAGGCACGACTCCTGATGGGGCTTGCCTCCTTCGAAGGGCCGAACCTTTTCATTCTCGACGAGCCGACCAATCACCTCGACATCGATTCGAGGGAATCGCTGATCCAGGCGCTCAACGATTTTTCCGGCGCGGTGATCCTGATCTCGCACGACCGCCACCTGATCGAGGCCACCGTCGACCGGCTGTGGTTGGTGAAGGACGGTACGGTGAAGCCCTATGACGGCGATCTCGGCGACTACCGGCAACTGGTGACCGGCGGGGCTTCCGACCGGCGCGACCGGCGCGAGGCGGACAAGACGAGCAAGGCCGACCGGCGCCGGGAAGCCGCCCAGCGCCGCGCCGCGCTCGAACCCCTCGCCAGGGAGATCAAGACGATCGAAGCCCTGATCGATCGGCTGCGCGGCCGGCTCGAAGCGATCGAGGCCCGGCTGGCCGACCCTTCCCTCTACGAGAAGGAACCGGCGAAGGTCACGGAACTGACGAAGGAACGCGGCGATCTGGCGACCAAACTGGCGGCACAGGAAGACCGATGGCTGGCGCTTTCGACCGAATATGAAGAGGCGATGGCGGCCTGACGCGAGCAGGCTCGCGTCCTTACGATAGCTTGCACAGGAATACGGGAACGAATTCGGCCAGATAACGTTTCCTCGATGCGGACTTACGTCGGAGGAAAAGTTATGGGCCGAGGGATTCTTTTATGGTTGCTGGGTATACCGATACCGATCATCATTCTTATTCTTCTTTTCTGGCATTGAGCCAGAATTTTCTTTCGGTGCATACAGATAAACATCGCGTTTCATGAAGAACGCTGCGAATACGCGATGCGCGCCCGCAACTGGAGCGAAATCTCTGGTTGCGGGCAAAGCTTTGTTAACCCTAACAATGTGTAATCCATTCCGTTCATTGTTTCGACGGCATGGAATATCGCGTCCGTGGCACATGCGCCTCAATCGACCGTATTCGGGAAGCGGAAGGAGCCGCATACCGTCATCATCGCGCGCGGCGATACCATCCGCCATTTCACGATCCGTCCCTGGGTCGCTGCCGTTGCGGGTTCGGCCTGCGCCGCCATCGCCATCGGCTACCTGCTGGCCACTTCCTACCTCGTCCTGCGCGACAATCTGATCGGCGCGTCGGTATCCCACCAGGCCCGGATGCAGCAGGCCTATGAGGACCGCATTTCGGCTCTCCGCTCGCAGCTCGACCGCGTCACCAGCCGGCAACTCCTTGATCAGCGTGCGGTAGAGCAGAAGGTCACCGAACTGCTCGCCCGCCAATCCCTTCTCACCCAGCAGCACGGGCGCCTCGGGCCGCTGCTGGAGCGCGCCGAAAAACTGGAGAAAGCGGCCTCGATCCCCCTGCCCTCGGCCCGACCGGATAAACGTGCGAGCGCCGATGAGCCCGCCGCTTCCGCCTCGGACGCCAAGGCGGCGGGTCTCCGAACCGCAGAGATCGGCCCGGCCGCTTTCTGGAAGACGCGACTCGGGCTTGCCGGCGATCCCGGATCGTCCGAAGCCGGAGCCGATCGGCTGTTCGCGGCCATCAACACGTCGCTGCGCTCCATCGAGACGGAACAGTTGCGACGCGTGCAGACGCTGTCGCAAAAGGCATGGCAGACCGGCGACGCGGTCAAGGAGGCTCTTCAATCCGCGGGCCTCGAGGTCGCCGCCGACTACGGCAAGGAAGATGTGGGCGGTCCGCTGATCGAGGTGAGCGACCCGTCAAAATTCGACAAGAAGGTCAAGGAACTCGATGACGCGCTTGACCGGCTTGATCTTTTGAAGGCCGAGATACGCAAGGTTCCGATTGCCAATCCGGCGCCGGGCGCGGTGGTGACCAGTGGCTTCGGCGTCAGGCGCGACCCGATCCTCGGCGTCTCGGCGCTGCATCCCGGCATCGATTTCCGCGACGCGGTCGGGAGCGACGTTCCTGCCACCGCCGCCGGCCTGGTGACACATGCCGGCCGGGCCGGAGGCTACGGCAACATGGTCGAGATCGATCATGGCGGCGGCTACTCCACCCGCTACGCGCATTTGAGCGAAATCGACGTGAGGGTCGGCGACAAGGTGGTGCGCGGCGAGACGATCGGAAAATCCGGCAGCACCGGCCGCTCCACCGGCCCGCACCTCCATTACGAAGTGCGCCACAACGGCAAGGCGGTGAACCCCGTCTCCTTCCTGAAGGCGGGGCGCGTCATTTCGCAATTGCTCTAGTGGGCAGCCCCTAACGGCTCAGCCCCTTCGCCGCCAGCTCGTCGAGATAGGCCTGCCAGCGCGCTTCCTTCTCCTCGCCGAGCTCTCGCAGATAGTGCCAGGTGAAGATGCCGGTGTCGTGGAAATCGTCGAAAACGATGCGCACGGCGTAATTCCCGACCGGCTCGATCTTGCTGATCGCGACATTCCGCTTGCCGGGCACGGTGACGCGCTGATCCGGCGAATGGCCCTGGACCTCGGCCGAGGGCGAAAGGACGCGCAGCATCTCCGCCGGCAGTTCGTAGCGCCCACCGCCCGGAAAGCTGACCGTCAGCAGCCTGCGATCCTTCGATACCCGCAATTCGCTCGGTGCCGCCATTCCGCCCACCATTCCGTTCGACTGACCAGCCTTGCCCCATCCCGCCTTCGACGTCCAGCCGGCGAATAAAATGTCGCGTCCGACCCAGCGGCCGGGGTCTCTGGATCACGGCCGCTCCAGCGTTTAATAGCGGACAAAATCGTCTCATCGCTGTGTAGCCGCGCAGCATTGGGTTAAACAGCCGTGCGGAGAGTCGCGTTCGCCGGGAAAGGAAGAATGATGCTGGGCTGGTTCCGCAAACTGATGCCGCGGGAAGACCGCTTCTTCGACCTGTTCGCCGAGCACGCCAGGACGGTCGTCGGCGGTGCGGAAG
>JBDZVC010000327.1:0-4982 GCA_040255475.1 Phyllobacteriaceae bacterium
CGCACATCATCGGCGGCCATGGCGACCATGTCTGGGAGCAGGGCAAGTTCGCCAATCCGCCGGAGAAGGACCTCGAGACGTGGTTCGTGCGCGGCGGATCGGCTTGCGCGGCGCTCTACACGTTCCGCCAGCCCGGCATCTACGCCTACGTGAACCACAACCTGATCGAGGCGGCCGAACTCGGCGCCACCGCTCACATCACGGTGGACGGGGAGTGGAACGACGACCTGATGACGCAAGTGCGGGCGCCTGCCCCGATCGCTTCCTACTGACGGAGCGCGCGGCCCGCCGAACCCGGCGGGCCGCCTCTTTCCGGAGGGTATCCAGATGAAACTGATGGTTCCAGCAATCCTTGCGGCGGCGACGGCGTTGACCATGGCCGCCAGCCCCGAGTTCAGGAGTCCTTCGCCTGAAGCAGCTCCGGTCGCAGGCATCGTGACGGTCGCGCCGGGCACCTTCGAGTTCCGCCTCCCCGGCGAATTCCTCAAGGACGGCCGTCCGGTGGACGCGTCCAAGCGCGCTGTGGCCTTCCGGCGCGGATTCGACATCATGAAGGACGAGGTCAGCGCGGCGGAGTACGCGGCCTGCGTCGCCGACGGCGCCTGCGAGGCGGCCGAGGGCGGTAACGCCTCCGCAACGCTCCCCGTCACTGGGGTCAGCTATCGCGACGCCACCGCCTACGCCGCGTGGCTGTCGGCGAAGACCGGAGAGACATGGCGGCTGCCGACCGACGAGGAATGGGCGTTCGCCGCCGCGGAGCGCAGCAGGGACGACGCGCTCGGCCTGGCGGAGGATGCCTCGAACCCGGCCGCGCGCTGGCTCGCCCGATACCGCGCCGAGGCCGGGTTCGAGGACAGGCGCGACACCGAGCCGAAGCCGCTCGGCCATTTCGGGACGAACTCCAACGGCCTCGCGGACGTCGCCGGAAATGTCTGGGAATGGACGTCGACGTGCTACGTGCGCGCGACGATGTCGGGAAACGGCAAGGTGGCGCATAGCACCGACAATTGCGGCGTGCGCGTGGTCGCCGGCCGCCACCGCGGCTACATGTCGACCTTCATCCGCGACGGCAGGAGCGGCGGCTGCGCCGCTGGCCTCGCACCGGACAATCTCGGCTTCCGGCTGGTCCGCGAGGCCCCTTCCTTCATTAGCCGCCTGCTCGGCATGTGGGCCGGATCCATCGGCTAGGCAGTCGGGCCGCTTCGTGCTCGCCTCGCGAATCAAAAAAGGAAAGGCGCGGAACCCAGGGTCCGCACCCTTCCGCCTTCTCCTTTCGCCTTCTTTGCGCGTCAGTTACCTGACGAGCCTCGGCCACGACTTTTTGGAAAAGTAGTTATTTGTGGCCGGCCGGCCGGTGTTGGGCGTTCAGGTTCATTTCGGCCGCGCCGCCACTCTCATTGCCGCGAGGCGTTCAAGTTGCTCAGGCGTAGCCGTAACCGTCCTTTTCGGGCGGAAGCGGACCCGGTGCTCCTTGAACGCCGCTTTCAGCGCGTCCGCAGCTTCCGCATTCATGCAAAATCGAACCAGATCCAGATAGACGCGGCATACTGCCAGCCGTGGTCCGGGCCGCCTGCAAGCTCGGAGATGCGGCTGCCATGACTAAACATCCGTGGCAAGCACTCGCCGTTTTCCATGGCAGTGATGCGGGCATGAACGATGTGGGCCCATTCGTGCAGGACCACCCAGTCGTTGCGTGCCCATCTTGGGATGGCAATTTTGTAGGTGCCGTAAGCCAGAGCCCGTCGGCACCGACGGCCATCCGTAACCCGGAGCTTCCAGTCACTGACGTCGACCGCTTTGCCATAGCGGCTGCGCAGCGTCGCCCGTGCTGATTGCCCTTCAAGATATCTCTCGATGTCGCCGACCGTTGGTAGCGGCGAGGCAATGCCACTAAGCGCGACGCGCTCAGCGCGATAGAGCTTGCTGCGTTGCGTATCCCGTTCCCTCATGATCACCTCCAATACAGTGGAACTCAAATCGAACGTTTGTACAATATACGTATATGATAACATGTATGGTCTATAATTGCACGTTATTTGTTACTATTGTCTATACTATCAATATTTTATACGTCAGCATGTTATAGATATCTGCGATCTATACTTTTACATTGATGGAGTACCGCTGCACGTTGCACGCGGCATGATGAGGCAATACTAGGAGAAGTATTTGTGGCCGCCCTATCGGGCCGACAACGCTTCACGGCCGTTAGCTGTCGACGAGCTTCAGCCTGGGCTGGTTTTCCAGGATTTAGGTGCCGCAAGGCGGACGATCGCAACATCGTATGCTCGATGCATCCCATGACATCTCCCGCAATCACCGACCCGCTTGAGGTCACCCGTTCCGAAGCCGCCGTGCTGACCTTCCATCCGCGCGGAACACACCGCTGCGTCGGCGCTCCCGTTTTCAGGAGCCAGCTGGCACGCGATCTCGCTTGCCTTCTTGATCTGAGGTCATGGTCCGGACGACCGACAGAAAGAAGATCGCCGAGGATACGGACCTGTCGAGGGCGCTGGCCAAGAAACGGCGCATCGTTCTCGTGGCGGAGAGCCCGTCGTGCGTTCCGGAGCGGTTCCGGATCGCAGCGGACGCAATCCTTCAAATCGGCCCCCGGTACTGCCCACGCATATCGTTGCCGCCGCGAAAGTTTGCCTGGATTTGGTGGTATCGCAAGAACAGGCGGAATCCTTCGCCACGGTGTCGCTGACGATCAGCGCTTCCGCTCTGCGCAGGGGCAGGCCGATCGCCACGGCGATCGCCACCGCTTGTTCCAGTCGCGCCGCCGCTCCACCATTAGTCGAAGGCGGAGGAATTCATGGACCAGACGGGACCTATTACGCATTCGACCGAGACGAGGCCCCTCGCCTGCGATGCAGATGATTGGCGACGCGCGGTAGAGTTTGCCCGGTCTCATATGGCCGAGGCGCTAGATGCGGGCAGAAGCGCTGCGAGGCGCGTCTCGCGAGATGGTTCGACGATTCCGCGGCAACCGCAAAAACCCAGACGGGCGCTGATATGATCGCGGGGCTCGACGACGACCAACTTGATCGGTTCCTGGAGCTTTCTTGCAAGGCAGCCAGATCCTCGTCTGGGGCGATGGTCGAGCAAATTCTGGCGGCGGTCTACGCCAAGACGGCCTCGGCCAAGCCATCGATTGATGGTGAATTTAATCGATGTTCGCACGAGGTCATCGGCGCGCTGGACGACATAGCCCGCGCGATTATCATAATGCCGCGAAGGCAGTAAGCCCGAGCGGCGACCAATGCCGTCAGCTACACCACGCGGTGGGACTCCATCGGCTCGAGTTTTGCCTAAGAACGAATCTGGTATTACGGCTTCCGAAAAAGGGAAGGCCGAATGCGTGATTTCGTCGATGCCGTCGAACTGAAACCCAGGACGATGCGATCAGAATACGAAAGGTGCCGGGACACCGCTTCCCGCTATTGCAGAAACGTTGTGGCGGCTTCCAAGGATGGAGGCAGTCCGGGACAACGCGCCCCGGGCCTCCGGCGTCGGCTGGGCGGCTTGGAGTTCCTCGTCGCCGACCCCTTCGAGTTCATCGATCGCATCCTGCAGTGTCCGCTCTGTCGTCATCAGGTATCCGTGGTCGCGGTCGAGCGCGATCTTGAGGTTGGCGATCCAACTGCGCTCCTCGTAGTCGGCGTCCGGAAAAACGGAGACGGCCTTCAGCGCCCTCGCGACCAAGGATTCGAGTTCGCTCCTGATGTCCCGCAGTTCGTCGGCCGCTTCGACGGCCTGCTGTTTCGTGTAATCGTCGTTCATGGCTTCCCACTCCTTTTGCGCTGCCACTATCAGATGGTCTCGGACCGCCATCTGAAGGGGGCAGTCCGGGGCCGTAGCCCCGGTTCCCTGCCGGCTAGGCGGCTTCCGCGAACCTCCGGCGGGGGATCACGTCCATGCCGTTCCGGCGGACGGCGTCGATAGCGCCGTAAAGCACGTGCTGCTCCATCTGCGCCAGCGCCTCTATCGTCGGAAAGCAATCCTGCCGGCCGGCGACGGCCCAGGCCTTGACGGTGCCGAGCGGCCGGCCGAGCAGCCTGGCCAGCGCCGGAAGCGGAAGCCCGGTCTCGCGACGCAAGCGGTTGAACTCGGCCTTGCGCTGCGCGACCGTCGCCAGCTTCGGCAAGCGCGACGGCAGCTTGAGCAAGTTCGGGCCGTCGGCGTCGGCGGCGAGGAGCTCGTCGACGGACGGCAAGCGGCCGTCCTTGTTGAGTGCTGCGAATGCTTTTTCGTGATCGGCGTTCATTACCGAATCCCCTCGTTGGTTGGTTCCCTGTTTCCGGTGGGGCTGCCACCGCCGGAGCCGCACGGATGCGGTTCGGGTGGGGGCAGGCCGGGGCCGAAGCCCCGGTTGCCGTCCTAGACGGTCATCGACTGGACGAAGTCCGACCGCCGTCCGATGTAGAGCCACTCGTCCTTGCCGCGTTTCCGGAAGGACGAGACGCACCTCTCGCGCGGCGCGGTGATCGCCAGCGATTTCGGCGACGACGGAACGGACCTGCTCATAGCCCGTGACCATCAGAAACGTCGGCGCTCGGCCGTAGGACTTGGAGCCGACGATGGCGAAGCCCGGCTCCGGATGTGCCAGTTCATCTATGCCGTGCGGCGGGACCGTGCCGCAGGAATGGAAGTTCGGGTCGATCAGCGGAGCAAGCGCGGGCGGCGCTTCCACGACCGGATCGAGCGCGATGCGCAGTTCGCCGAGAAACGAGAGGTCGGGCCGGAACCCGGTGGTGACGACGATCCGGTCGACTGCCAAGCTGAAAGGCTCCCCTGCAACCGTTGCCTCGACCAGAAGGCTGTTCCCGTCGTCCGCGATGCGGTCCACCGCGAAGGAGGTCAGCATGTTCAGCCTGCCGTCCTCCATGGCGCGCTTCGCGGCCAGCCCCAGCGCGCCGCGCTCGGGCAACTGGTCGTTCAGCCCGCCACCGAGGAGCTTATCGTCGCTGCGATGGCGCAAC
>JBDZVC010000328.1:0-4948 GCA_040255475.1 Phyllobacteriaceae bacterium
CAGGACGACGACATGGCCGTCGGCGTGCTGCAGGCGATCGAGCAGGCCAAGCGCACGGACATCCAGTATGTCGTCGCCGGCGCCGGCTCCAAGGACATGGTCAAGAAGGTCATGGATGGCGACAAGCTGATCCCGGTGGATGTGCTCTATCCGCCGGCCATGATCGGCACCGCCATGGAACTGACGGCGGCGAGCCTCTATGACAAGGTGCCGGTGCGCGGAAACTATATCCTCGACGCGACGCTGATCACCAAGGACAACGCCAAGGACTTCTACTTCCCGGATTCGCCATTCTGATCCGGGATCGATCTTCGCCGGCGAATGCCGGTTAGACACTCAGGATCCCCGCCCTCGCCGGCGGGGATTTTTTTATCAACCCTGCGCCGGTTCGGCTTATGCTTTCGGGTAGCGATGGCTCGAAAGGATGGCCCCTGATATTACTCTACCGCACGAAGGCGAGCGGAACTGTGAAACTCCAGCTCGAACGCCCGGCGCCTTCCGGGATCGGCGGGAAGGGGGCGGCACGCTGCACGGTCGCAAGCGCTGCCTTGTCGAGAATCGGCGAGCCGGAACTGGCTGCCAGCCCGACCGAGCCGACATCGCCGGAACTGCCGACCACGAAGCGCACCTGCACGACACCGTTCAACCGCCTGCTCCGCGCCTCGGATGGATAGCGCAAGGCCCGCCGCAGCTTCGCGACGATCTTGCCGGGATAGTTGGAGACGGCCGCGTTTCCGGCTGCGCTTGCTGCCCGCGCGTTATTGTTCGATGAGGCCGCTCGCCCGTCCGCCCTGCCTTCGGTCACGCCGCGCTTCGCGTCGGCGCTGTCACGCCCGCCCGAACCCGGCGCGGAAGTCGTTGCGGCGGTGCGGACAGGCTTTTTCCTTTCGGGCGCCGGCGTCCGCTTTTCGGCCGTTTCAACCGGCCTCTCCGTTTTTTCGGGTCGCGCCGTGGGCAAAGGAGCGTGCTCGGCCAGTTTCGGTTCGTCCCCTGTCGGCAGGATTTCAGCGGGAGTGTCCTCGGCACGCGCCGCTTCGAAAGGCCGGCTTGCCGCTTGCGAGGCAGGCTCGGGCACTGCTTCTGCAAGTGTGGCCGGCACCGCGTCGGCGCTTTCCGACAGGGTGGGGGCCGCGAGGATTTCCGGTGCATCGGAAGCGGGTGCCTCCGCGTCGGTTTCGACCGGAGCGTTCGCCTGCGGCGGTGCTGCCTCGGACGTTTCGGGAGCCTGGGAAACCTTCGCGGGGGCGATCGGTTCTTCTGCCGGCTCGATACGTTCGGCATCCTTGACGGGTGCGGTTTCGGCCGCGGCTTCACGCACTGGTTCGGCGGTGGCGACTTCCTCGACGTGCCGCGCTGGCTCGACTGCGGCCTGCAAGGTCTCGGCCTCCACGGCATGCGCCTTGATGATCGGTATGGTAGTGATCGTCACGTTGACGGCCTCGCCGCCGGCGGTCTGGTCCGTCGAGGCGTTGCCGACGCCGGCGATCTCGTTCGGTGCGCCGCCGGCGACAAGCGCGCCGTCGTCCTGGATCCATGCGAGAAGCGCAACCGCCGCCAGGACATGCAGAGCCACAGACGCAACAAGAGCGAGCTTCGGGCGCCGGCCGGCCTGCCCGGCAGGGCGTGGCGTCAGCGCCGCCGATGTCTCGAGGCCGGTCTCCAGCCTGCCGTCGTCGACCGCCTCGCCCTCGAGCGGAAGCTCGATGAAACGGACCGGTTCGCCACCCGCGGTACGGAAGGCGCTTTCCGGCAAGCCGACCGAGAAGCCGTTCGTTCCGTTAGCGGGGTTGGCCAGGGCCAGCGAGGCGATGTCGATGCGAATGGTCGCCTCGTTTCGCCGCGAAAAACGGCTTGCCGGCAATGGCCGCCGCTGCTCGCTGCCGGGCCTGGCCGCCCGTCTTTCGAACGATTTGGACGCGGCGGGAAACACGCATCAACTCCCGAATTCGACATCCGCGTGCGTGGCTGTGTGCAGCTTCGTCAGGCAGTCGGAGGCTCCGATCCCCGATCCGCTGCATTCGGTCGCGCTGTTGACGAGGACGCGGCTGATCTTGCCGCAATCGGCGCCTGGCAGGTCGAAGCGGCTGACCTTGGTCTTGCCGTGCGGCAACTCGCGGAAATCGAGAACGGTCAGCCGGTCGACCACGCCGGTGCGGTCGAAGAGCGCGATCTCAAACGCCGCTTTCGCAATATCGCCGGAAAGATGGTTGGCGATGACGAAGGTGAGCCTGCAACCCTTGTCGGAGGGCTGCAGCGCGTTGAGTTCAAGCGAAAGCCCGGCCGGCCGCGCCGCCTCCACGCCTTTGCCCGCATCTTCAGCGAGCACCGCCGTCGTGACCGGCACAGGCAACGCGCAGGCTGCGAGCACGGCGAGGAGAGGGCGGAAACCGGCCATCGCTCAGCCTCCCCATCGCATGGTGGCGGCCAGCTTGAAGGTTACGCCGGGCTCGTATGCAGCAGTGCCGACGGCAACGCCAGCGTCATTGAATTCCGTATTGAGCGCGTTGAAGTATTTCTTGTCGAAGATGTTGTCGACACGGAAATCGAGTTTGAAATTGTCGTTGACGCGATAGCTGGCGAAGGCGTTGACGAGCGTATAGTCCTTGGCAAACTCGTTGCCACGGGGCTTTCCATTGTATTGAACCTCGGTTCCGACAAGCAGTTTGTCTTCCAGAAAGCGCAAGCCGAGCTGGCCGGTTACCTGAGAGGACGGAACGGTTGTAAGATCTTCACGCACGCCGTCGTACGAAACGGTGTGGCCGTTGATGAAGGAGGCCGAGAGGCCTAGATAACCCCAACTGGCATCATAGAGGCTTTCAAGTTCAAATCCTTCTATTTTTGCGTTGGCATAGTTCTGATATTGGGCGCAGAAGAAGTATGAGCATCCTGGATAGGGAGGGAAGACTGTAGCCAAGGAAATATAGTCATCTATATCGTTGTGAAAGTATGCCGCTTTCAGACGAAGCGCGTCGCCCCCACGAAATACGCCATCCTTTTTGTAGTTGACCCCGGCTTCCCAGGTCCTGGCAGTTTCAGGCTTGAGACCCGGGTTGGGCAGGAACGGGAAGGGAAGGCCGGCCGGATGTAGGCCATTCATCAGCGTCTCGGTGATGGAAGGCGAACGGTAGCCCTCGGCATAGGTTCCATAGACTTGCAAGCCATCCAGCATACCATCCTGGAACGGTGAAACGCCCACCGTGATACGGGGCGAAAGCCGATGACCCGAGCTGTTATGCGTATCGCTATCCAGCTTGTAGTTGTCGTAGCGCAGGCCACCGATTATCTCGAGCCAGTTCCATGTCAGCTTGTCCTGAATGTAAGCGCCGCTAACGCGCCGCTTGCCCGAGGGCGTGTAGGTATCCTGGCTGCCGCTCGGATCCTTGGTCACAACATCGTCGCGGACCCAGTCGCCGCCATAGGTCAATTCGTGAGCGGTCTGCCCGGTCTCGAAGCGGGAGGTATTCCAGATATCGACGCCCACTGTCCCAAGCTTGTAGGTTGTTTGATCACCCAATGGGAGTAGGGATGCGTCACCAACTGCAGGATCATATATAAGCGATCCGGTTGTTGGGTCGAACACCTTGTAATCTGGGGCTTTAAGATAAGTTTGGCCGAGGAATGTTCGATTATAAGATAGGTTTATATTCAGGTCTAACCATTTCTCTTGGTCATCCTTTATATTGTATCTTCCAGTAAAGGTATTCTGCCTTAAGTCAAATCCCTGTATGTCGCCTGCGGTATTCCAATCGTCCTTGGCGCCGACCCACCCGAGTTGCAGCTTGCTGTTTTCCGTGGGGCGGGCTGTCGCCTTGATCGTGCCGCTGAGCACGTCAAACGCACTGCCTTCGACAGTGTTGCCGCCACCGTCCTTGTATTCGCCGTAGTCGCGGTAGACGATGTTGCCAAGCACGCTGAAAGCATCGCTGAAGCGATAGGCGCCGGTGGCGCTGGTCGTCCAGCCTCTGCCGTTTGTCTCATACTGTCCCATGAGCGAGGTCGCCCAGTTTTCATCCGAATGGAGGAAATCTTCGGCGTCCTTTGTCTCGATCATGACCACGCCGCCAATCGCACCGGAGCCGTAGGTGTTGGCCACCGGTCCGCGGATGACGTCGACCTGTTTGACCAGCATCGGATCGATGAAGACAAGACTTTGGGTGCCGTGTCCCGAAATCTGGAAGTCCTGCCTGGCGCCATCGGTAAGAACCGCGACCCGCCCGAAATCCTGTAGCCCGCGTATGTTGACGCTCGATCCCACACGTTGGCTGTCCGTCTGCATGGTAGCGCCTGGGATGCCGAAAAGCAGATCATTGGGCGAGGAGGACATCCGCCGCTCGATTTGTGCCTGGTCCACATGGCTTACGGAGGCCAGCGCTTCTACCGCCGATTCGCCTGTGCGGCTGACGACCGTGATCTGGTCGAGGCGCGTCGTCTTGCCGGACGCGGCCTTTGTCGGGCCGGTCTCTTTTTCGGTCGTGCCCGCCTGCGTGTTGTTGTTCTGCGTCGCCTGCTGCGCCAGCGCGCCCTGTCCCGCCGTCAATGCCAGGGCGGCGCTTCCCAAAAGCAGCGCCCTCGCAGTCATCCTTAGCCCCATAGCCTTACTCCCCATCGTCGTACTCGACGTGTTGGACGCTGGCTGGCCGGAGGCTTGCTCGCGAAAAACGATATGTCCCGGAGCGCCGTAAATGTTGACTAATTCACTCCGGTATTGCACTTCCTAATAAACATGATTATTGGTGTCAAGAAATCAGATCACGCAATCGACGTCGCCTAGCCAGCCCCGAGCCAGCCCGGCGCAGACCAAGGGACATCGACCCGTGAACGCGCATAAGCCTCCAGAGATTCCGCGCGAATATCGTCGCCTTGATTTCACTTCCGCTATGCCGCGCCGGCCGCAATCGGCCGATACGCGCACGCTCGACAGCGCCACGCTGTTCGCCGGCCGCACCGA
>JBDZVC010000329.1:0-4903 GCA_040255475.1 Phyllobacteriaceae bacterium
TCGCGGCTGATGGCGCGCTGGCGGGCGTCGTCCTCGCGGCCCTCCTGCTTCAGCCGCTTGGCCTTGGCTTCCAGATAGGCCGTGTAGTTGCCCTCATAAGGGATGCCGCGGCCGCGGTCGAGTTCGAGGATCCAGCCGGTGACGTTGTCGAGGAAATAGCGGTCGTGCGTGATGATCAGCACCGAGCCCGGATAGTCGCGCAGATGCTTTTCCAGCCACGCCGTCGTCTCGGCGTCGAGATGGTTGGTCGGCTCGTCGAGGAGAAGCAGGTCCGGCTGGCGCAGCAGAAGCTGGCAGAGTGCCACACGGCGGCGCTCGCCGCCGGAAAGCTTGGTGACGTCGGCATCCTTGGGCGGGCAGCCGAGCGCGCTCATCGCCATCTCGACTTGCTGCTCGAGGTCCCACAGATTGAGCCGGTCCATCTCGTCCTGGAGATGCGCCGATTCGTCGGCCGTCTCGTCGGAATAGTTCATCATGAGTTCGTTGTAGCGCTCGACGATTGCCGTCTTGGCGGCCACGCCCTCCATGACGTTGCCGAAAACGTCGAGTGCCGGGTCAAGCTGTGGCTCCTGCGGCAGGTAGCCGACGGTCGCGCCTTCGGCGAGCCAGGCTTCGCCGGAGAACTCCTTGTCGAGGCCGGCCATGATCCTCAGCACCGTCGATTTGCCGGCGCCGTTCGGCCCGAGGATGCCGATCTTGGCGTCGGGGTAGAAGGAGAGATGGACGTTCTCGAGCACCTTCTTGGTGCCGTAGGCCTTGGAGAGGCCCGACATATGATAGATGAACTGGCGTGCCACGCGCGCTTTTCCCGTTGTTAGGACTGAAGGGAGAGTTGCGCGCTATTTAGGCGATGCGGGCATAAGGGGCAATGGCAATCAGCGGCCGATCATGAACCGGTCGAAGAACGCCGCCAGTTCCTGATGCGCATCGAGCGGCAATATATGCGCCACATACTGGTCGGGCCGAACCACGACCACGCACCCTTGCTCGCGGTCGATTTCGCGCAGATCGAAGATGTCTTTCCCGCCGGTCAGGTCCGGACAGAACGTCTTCTCGTAGTCGCGCAGGCGATAGCGGCCCTTGCGGGGAAGCAGCAGGGACGGCATCTCTTCCACCGCAAGCTCCCTGTGCCCCTGCTGGAAGACGGCGCGCGAATCGATGACTGCATCGATATCCGCCCCTTCCGGCGTGAACTTCCGCAGCGGAGACCGCTCCGCGCCTTCGAGGAAATCGCAAAGCTTTCGCATGGCCGAGCCCGGTGCGGCGGCATCGCCCGCGCCGGCAAAGGCAAAGATACGCCAGCGCCCGTCCGCCTCCACCGCGTGGCCGAGTTCGACCGGCTTTGCATCGGCCAGACGGACCACCGGCGCGGAATGGAAGCGCATGCCGATGGTAAAGCCTTTCGCCAGATGCTGATAGACCACCCCTGCCGTGATGGCGGAAGGCTGGTAGAGCGTTGCCGTTCCCGCCGTATAGCGGCCATGCCGGACGAAATATTTCTGGACTTCGGCGGGGTCGATGCCGTCGCCCTCCTCATCGCCCGACCCTTTCAGCGGGGCGCTCAGCATCGCCGCCCATTCGCGGTCGAACTCGATCAGTTCGGAGGCGATGGCGTGGCGCTCGGCCGAATAGGTACCGAGCAGTTCGGCACGGCTCTGGCCGCGCAGCACCGAGGCCAGTTTCCAGCCCAGATTGAACGCGTCCTGCATGGAGACGTTCATGCCGAGCCCGGCCTTCGGGCTGTGGGTATGGCAGGCGTCACCGGCGATGAACACGCGCGGCGACCGGCTCCCATTTTCCGGCGCGTCGTCGAAGCGGTCGCAAAGGCGCTGGCCGATCTCGTAGACCGACCACCAGGCGACCTCCTTCGCCTCCAGCCTGTAGGGGCGGAAAATGCGCTTTGCCGCCGCGATCAGGTGATCGGCGGTGATGTTGCGGGTTGAAACGCGCTCGCCCGCGGCAAGCTTGTCGAGTTCGATATAAAGCCGCACGAGATAGCCGCCCTCACGCGGGATGAGCACGATATTGCCTTCGCCCGCCGACTGAATCAGCGCCTTCAGCCTTATATCCGGAAAATCGGTGACGGCGAGGACGTCCATCACGCCCCATGCCTGATTGGCCGAATCGCCGCGCAATTCGAGACCAATCGCATTGCGCACGGCGCTCCGCGCACCGTCGCAGCCAACCACGTAACGCGCCCGCACCGTCTCGACCTCGCCTTCATGGCCGGGATCGACCCGCTCCAACCGAACGGAAACCGGATAGTCCGCCGCATCGTCTACCTTCAGATCGACCAGCCTCCGTGAATAGTCCGGTTCGAGCCGGCTCGGCGAATTGCGCATCACGTTGAGATAGAAACCGTGCACCCGCGCCTGGTTGAGGATGACGTGCGGGAATTCGGAAAGTCCCTCCTCCGTGTCGCGGATGCGGCCGCTGCGGGCGATGTTTTCCGGACGCCCCTCCTCCGGCCGCCAGAACACGGTCTCGTTGACCCAGTAAGCCTCCCTCAGCGCGCGTCCGGCAAAGCCGAAGGCCTGGAACATCTCGACCGTGCGGCAGGCGACGCCATCCGCCTGCCCAAGCTCGAGCGGACCGGGTTTCTGCTCCACGATCCGCGTCCTGATTTCCGGAAAGGCCGAGAGCTGCGCGGCGAGCGTCAGTCCGGCCGGGCCGCAGCCGACGATCAGGACATCGACCCCGCCGGGAGGCGTTTCCCGGTCGAATGGCCTTCCTTCATGCGGCTCGGCGACATTCGGGTCACCGGTCCTGACGCCGTTCAGGTGGAATTGCATGAGGCAGGTTCCTCGAAATGGTTTCCGGCCCACAATGGCCGTCACGTTTGTGATTGAAAAGTGCGCCGGGCGAAATCGCCGGATGTAGTTCCGGTGGCCTCATCGCAGGCCACATCTGTCGCTTGAACGAGGCGGCGCCGGGGCGCATTCGTCCGCCTGGACGCTCCGGTTGTATCCGGCTTGGGCGTGTCGGGCGGACGATACAGGTCGAAGGCGATGAGCGCTGAGGTTTCGGACAGGGTCGAGCCTGTGGCGGGAGTCGCCGTAGCCGGCGTTTCCCTCCTCGTTCCCGCGACGGTCGCCTGCGGAAATTTCATGACCGGCCTCGACCAGAATGTCGTCGTGACCGCGCTCCCGGGCATCGGTGAAAGCCTCGGCGAATCGCCAGGCCGCCTCGGCCTCGTCATCACCGCCTATCTGATGAGCCTGATCGTCGCCATGCCGGCGAGCAGCTGGCTCGCGGAGCGCATCGGCCCGCGCCGCGGCTATTGCTGTGCGCTGCTTCTGTTCGCCGTCGCCTCGGCGCTTTGCGGTGCTGCCGGAAATCTCTGGAGCCTCGTTCTGGCGCGCGCCGCCCAGGGGCTCGGCGGCGGGCTGATGGGCACGCTCGGCCAGGTCGTCATCCTGCAGAGCTTCCCGCGCGACCGGACGCTGAGGATCAACACCTACGTCACGCTCGCCAGCCAGACCGGCCCGATGGTCGGTCCGTTGCTTGGCGGAGCGCTGACGACCTATCTTTCATGGCGCTGGATATTTTTCATCAACGTGCCGATCGCGCTGATCGCCGGGTTCTCCGCCGCGAAATTCTTTCCCAATCCGCCGCGCGGCACCGGCATGCCCTTCGACCTTCCCGGCTTCCTGCTGATCGGAGGCGGGATGACACTTCTTGTGCTTGGCATGGACTCGCTTGCCGTATCCGGCGGCTGGATCGTGCTCGCGGAACTGGCCGGCTCGGCCGTGCTGCTGACTGCGGCAGCGTTCTATTGCATGCGCGCCAGCTATCCGCTGCTCGACCTTCGCCTCCTGAAGATATCGACATTCCGCATAGCCATGGTGACCGGCGGCGGATTCGACGCAATCGGCATCGCTTCGGTAATGTTCTTGCTGCCGCTCCTGCTCCAGGTCGGCTTCGGCATGACCGCGGTGCAGTCAGGCTCTCTCACCTTCCTGGTGGCCTTCGGCTCCATCACGCTGCGCGCCTTCCTGCCCCTTATCCTGAGAACTTTCGGCTTTCGCCGGACGCTGCTTTTCAACACGCCCGTCATGGCCATGCTCGTCGCGGGCTTCGCGTTGATGCAGGCCGACATGCCGTACTGGCTGCTTGCCGGCTATATCTTCATCTTCGGCGCATTCCGTTCCACCCAATGGGGCTCGACCGGCAATCTCTCCTATTCCGACATTCCCTCCGAACAGCTTGGCCGCTTCAGCGCACTCTATTTCGTCGCCTGGCAGACCTCCGTGACGGTGAGCGTCGGCCTGGCCTCGGCGCTGCTCGCCTTCGTCGCCGCACCGGCAACCCATGCCAATGCCGATGATTTCCGGATCGTCTTCCTGATCGAAGGGCTGATCACCATCTCGGCCATCGTGGCCTATTCGCGGCTGAAACCGGCCGACGGCAGCCACGTCAGCGGCAACATGGCACCGGCGATCGAGTAGCCGGGACTATTCCGGTGCGCGCACGAGCTATCTGAAGAACTTCACCCATTCGTCGACGGGCTCGCGCTCGGTACGCAGGGCGTTTTCCGGCTTGGAAGTATCCTCGTAGCCGAGGGCCATGCCGCATACGACAATTTCCTCATCTGGTATGCCAAGAACCGGCCGTATCTGATTGTGATAGGGCGCGAAAGCGGCCTGCGGACAGGTGTGCAACCCCCTGCCCCGCGCGGCGATCATGATCGACTGGAGCAGCATGCCGTGGTCGATCCACGATCCCTGGTTCAGCCGCCGGTCGATGGTGAAGATCATTCCGACCGGCGCGTCGAAGAAGACGAAGTTGCGGTCGTGCTGGGCGCGCATCTGCACCACGTCACGCTTGCCGATTCCGATCGCGCCGTAAAGCGCATAGCCAACTGCCCGGCGCCTTGCGTAATAGGGCTCGAAGAACTTGTCGG
>JBDZVC010000330.1:0-4896 GCA_040255475.1 Phyllobacteriaceae bacterium
GCCTGATGCTGCTTTTCTCCAATCGGCGGAAGCGAGGCATGATCTCGGCTTTCGCCGTCTCCGACAGAAGGTCGGCAAGCGTATCCATATGGCTGTCGTCGAAGATCATTTCTTACGATCCAAGCGTTATCGTCGAACGTATCGCCCAATCGTCGATCGCGATGCCCTTTCCCGCCGCCGCTATGCAGATGCGGTCAAAGCGGATCGACCGGCCGGCGAGTTCCTTCTGCCAGTGCTGGCGCGTCGCTTCCTTTTTCGCAGTGGCATCCGCACCGTAGAGAAGCGAGATATGGGGCATGAAAGCAGCGGCTTCCGGTCCGGGCGTAAGAAGCGCCATGGCATTTTCGCGAAGCTCAGCCATGGGGCCCGATGCGGCAAATCGTGCGTAGAACGAGCGGAAATACAGGTCGCTGATCTCGATATTCTCGATAACGGCTGGAAAGCAATGTATGCCTTCGGCAGCGTGGCGGAGAATCTCGGCGAGTTCAGCCACACTCCGTTCCACACCGTCGGTGAGCGTGAGATGTGCCTGAAAAGGTGGCGTGCCGAATTGCCGGGACAGCGTATCGACGGCGGATTGCAAGAACGCCTCGTCGCTTGCCGTGGGCATGAGCCATGTCGAATGCAACAGGCTCACTGTCCGAACTCCATAGCAGCGCCGTATCCCGGAAAACAATTGGCCCGGAACGTAAACGCGATTGACGGAATACGGAACTTCGCAATGGTGGAGACGATATGGACACGGCTCACGGTCCGCGCCTTGTGGGCGAGAAGTGTCACCATGTTGTCACTGGAAATTTCTAAGTCTACCATCGTTTCCGGTGCGGCTTTTGCAAGTGAGTGCGGTTGTTGACGGGCGTCACTGTTCGATCGTTGGTGAAGGCTTGGGGCGATACGCGGGCCGTTGACGACATTTCCTTCACGGTGGAGAAAGGCAGCCTCGCGGTTCTACTCGGGCCATCGGGGTGCGGCAAGTCGACGACCCTCAGAATGATCGCGGGTCTCGAGGATCCGACCTCCGGTATAGTTGAGATCGGCGGGCGAGATGTCGCGGGACTGACGGGCGCGGCGCGCGGTGTCGCCATGGTCTTCCAGTCCTATGCGCTGTTTCCGCACCTTTCGGTTGCCGACAACATCACCTTTGGCCTCTCGGTCCGCAAGACGCCGAAGGCGGAGATGCGCGAGCGCTTGGACAAGGTTGCAGAGTTGCTCGGCCTCAAGCCACTGCTCGCTCGCAAGCCCGCTCAGCTTTCGGGTGGCCAGCAGCAGCGCGTCGCGCTCGGGCGCGCGCTGATCGCCGAGGCGCCGGTCTGTCTCCTCGACGAACCGCTTTCCAACCTCGACGCCAAACTTCGGCAGGATCTCCGCCGAGAAATCCGCGCTCTGCAGCAACGTCTGGGCATTACCATGATCTACGTCACCCACGACCAGACTGAAGCGATGAGCATGGCCGACCGGGTGATCCTTATGCATGGCGGCCGGATCGAGCAGACCGCGAAGCCTTCGGAGCTGTACGAACGACCCGCAAGCCTCTTCGCCGCCCGCTTCGTCGGCGGCTCATCCATGAATCTGATCCATCTCGACAACGACGTTTCAGGCACCCGCGCCGTGATCGCTGGGCATGACAAAGTGACGGTCCTGTCGCGGCCCGGCCGTGGCCTCGTTCTTGGGCTCAGGCCGGAAGATATCGAGATTGTAGGCGGGTCCGGGGCTTCGAATGGGCTGGCAGGCCATGTCGCCGCCACGGTGGCCGACGTCGAAGAGATCGAATATCTCGGAGCGGACGCGCTGGTTACCTGCCGGCTTGGCGCTCATCGGCTGACTGCCCGCACCCGCGGCACCGCCGTGCCGTCGATCGGCGACAGGATAAGGATCGGCTGGCGCGAAAGCGCCATGCATATCTTCGACGCTGAAAGCGGATGGCGTCTCGATCCCGCAAATGAACGAAGCGGGCGCGCTCCACACCTCAATAAAGAAAGCCATAGAGACAGGGAGACTTCCACATGAAACGCCTGACCACCGCTTTCCTCGGCGCCGCGCTCGCGGCGTCGGTTTTCGCCGCGCCGGCCTGGGCGGCAACCGAAATCAGCTTTTACTATCCTATTGCTGTTGGGGGACCGATCACCAAGATCGTCGACGACTACGTCAAGAAGTTCGAGGCGGAAAACCCGGATATCGTCGTCAAGCCGGTCTATACCGGAAGCTATCAGGACTCGATCGTCAAGGCGATGACAGCCGCGCGCGCCGGCAACGCGCCGGATGCCGCCGTGCTGTTGTCCACGGACATGTTCACGCTGATCGACGCGGGGATGATCCTGCCCTACGACCAGATCGCTACATCGGACGCCGACAAGGGCTGGCTCTCGTCCTTCTATCCCGCATTCATGGCGAACAGCCAGGCGAACGGCCACACCTGGGGCGTGCCATTCCAGCGTTCGACCATCGTCCAGTACTACAACAAGGAGGCTTTCAAGAAGGCTGGCCTTGACCCGGACAAGGCGCCCGCGACGTGGGATGAACTCGTCGCGGACGGGAAGAAACTGACCCAGAAGGACAGTTCCGGCAATGTGACACAATGGGGTGTGGAAATCCCGAGCTCGGGTTTCCCCTATTGGCTGTTCCAGGCGCTCGCCATTCAGAACGGCGTCGACCTCGCCAACCAGGACGGTACCAAAGTCAATTTCAACGACCCGAAAGTGGCCGAGGCGGCGACTTTCTTCAAAGATCTCAGCACCAAATACGAAATCATGCCGAAGGGCATCATCGACTGGGGCACGACGCCAAAGGATTTTTTCCAGGGCAAGACCGCGATAATGTGGACGACTACCGGTAATCTGACCAATGTCCGCAAGAACGCCCCTTTCGAATTCGGCGTGGCGCCCATGCCGTCGAAAGTGCAGGGCGGCTCGCCGACCGGCGGCGGCAATGTCTACATCTTCAAGACGGATGATAAGGACAAGCAGCAGGCGGCGCTCAAATTCGCCCGTTTCCTAACGACGAAGGAGCGCGCGGCGGACTGGGGCATTGCAACGGGCTATGTCGCCACGCGCCCCGATGCCTGGACGACGCCTGAGATGGAAGCCTACGTCAAGGATTTTCCGCCGGCGGCGGTGGCGCGCGACCAGTTGAAGGACGCCAAGGCGGAACTGTCGACGCATGACAACCAGCGCGTCACCAAGACCCTCGATGATGCTCTGCAGGCGATCCTGACGGGCAGCGGGCAGGTGCAGTCGGCCCTCGACCAGGCCCAGCAGCAGGCGACCGGCATCCTGCGCCGCTATCAGGAATAAACATCTGACGGCCGCCGGTCGCCGGCGGCCGTCCCTCCAATTCAGTGCCAGACGTACTTATCGAGGCAAAATGGCGACGAGGACCCCACGCCGGCTGAATATCCATATCCAGGGCTGGCTGATGGTGCTGCCGGCGATGGTCCTTCTTGCCGCTTTCACACACGTGCCGGTGGTCCAGACCTTTATCGGCAGCGTTTTCTCGACGCCGCGCGCCGGCCACCCGGCGCATTTCATCGGCATACAACGCTATGGCGACATGGCTGCCGATCCGATCTTCTGGCAGGCGCTGACCAACAATCTTCTCTATGCGTTGATTACCGTCCCCGTCTCGATCGGCTTGGCGCTGGCCATGGCGATCTGGGTCAGCGGTCGCATTCCCGGCCGTGCCCTGCTCAGGCTGGCCTTCTTCATGCCGACCGTCCTGCCGATGATCGCCGCCGCCAACATCTGGCTGTTCTTCTACACGCCCGGCTATGGGCTTTTGGACCAGATTGCCCGCCTCTTCGGATTTGGCAGCACAAACTGGCTTGGCGATACGTCGACCGCGCTGCCGGCACTGATGGCCGTGACGATCTGGAAGGAATCCGGCTTCTTCATGATCTTCTTCCTCGCGGCGCTCCAGCAGGTGCCGCCGGATCTCTACGAGGCCGGGCGCATGGAAAATGCCACTCGCTGGCAAATCTTCGCCCGCATCACGTGGCCGCTTGTCATGCCGACGACGCTGTTCGTTGCGATCAATGCACTGATCAACGCTTTCCGCATCGTCGACCAGGTAATCGCAATGACCGGCGGCGGCCCAAACAACGCCACGTCGCTGCTTTTGTTCTACATTTATCAGGTGGCGTTCAGCTTCTGGGATACGGGCTATGCCGCGGCTCTTTCGAGCGTGCTCCTGATCGTGCTCGCAGTCGTCGCGCTCGGCCAGTTTTTCCTGCTCGACCGTCGCATACACTACCGGTAGGAGGCGGGCGATGCCGGAAAGTATGCGCAAATCCATTGTCACCGCAGGCGGCTGGCTCCTCGGCTTGGTCTGGGCGCTGCCGATCCTCTACGCCCTTTGGGCCGCATTCCATCCATCGGCCTACACGACGGATTTCGATCTGACGGCACCGTTGACCCTGCATAATTTCGAGCGTGCATGGGTCGCCGCGCCCTTCGCGCGCTATTTCCTCAATACGGTCATTCTCGTGATCGGCATCATGGTGGCGCAGTTCGTCATCTGCACCTTCGCCGCCTTCGCGCTTGCCCGCTGGCCGTTCCGTGGCAGCGGCATTCTCTTCGCGCTGATCCTCGTCCAGCTCATGGTGACGCCGGACGTGCTGATCGTCGAAAACTACCAGACCTTGCACAAGCTCGGCCTGATCGACACGCTGACCGGCATAGGCATCCCTTACGTCGCTTCGGCCTTCGGCATCTTCCTGCTGCGGCAGGCCTTCAAGACGATCCCCAAGGAGCTCGATGACGCCGCGCGGATCGAGGGCGCGACCACGCTGCAAACGATCCTGCGCGTCTATCTGCCGCTCGCCCGTCCGGTCTATGTCGCCTACGGTCTCGTCTCGATCAGCTATCACTGGAACAATTTCCTGTGGCCGCTGATCGTCACCAA
>JBDZVC010000331.1:0-4881 GCA_040255475.1 Phyllobacteriaceae bacterium
GACACGGCGACCCTCAGGAGCCCTTTCATCGACCACGAGGGCGCAAGCGGCATCCATTTCGCCGTCTGGGCGCCGAATGCGCGGCGCGTCTCGGTCGTCGGCCAGTTCAACGACTGGGACGGCCGCCGCCATGTCATGCGCAAGCGTGTCGATACCGGCATCTGGGAAATTTTCCTGCCCGATATCAGCGCGGGCCAACCCTATAAATACGAGATCATCGGGCCGAGAGGCCAGAAACTGCCGCTCAAGGCCGATCCCTTCGCTTTCCGCTCGGAGCTTCGGCCGGCGACCGCGTCCGTCACCGACCTGCCAATGCGCCATGAATGGGGTGATGAAAGGCATCGCGAATTCTGGCGAAGCGCCGATGCGCGGCGCCAGCCGATCTCCATCTACGAGGTCCATGCCGGCTCGTGGCAGCGGCGCGACGACGGTTCGTTCCTCTCATGGGACGAACTGGCCGACCGCCTCATCCCCTATGTCGCCGATATGGGCTTCACCCACATCGAGTTCCTGCCGATCACCGAGCACCCATACGACCCATCATGGGGCTACCAGACGACCGGGCTCTATTGCCCGACGGCGCGCTTTGGTGAGCCGGAAGGCTTCGCCCGTTTCGTCGATGGCGCGCACCGCGCCGGCATCGGTGTCATCCTCGACTGGGTGCCTGCGCATTTCCCGACCGACGAGCATGGGCTGGCGCGCTTCGACGGCACCGCGCTCTACGAGCATGCCGACCCGCGCAAGGGCTTTCATCCAGACTGGAACACCGCGATCTACAATTTCGGCCGCCGCGAGGTGATGGCTTTTCTCGTCAACAACGCGCTCTTCTGGCCGGAGAAGTACCATCTTGACGGGCTGAGGGTCGATGCCGTCGCCTCCATGCTGTACCTCGATTATTCCCGTAAGGAAGGCGAGTGGGTGCCGAACGAGAAAGGCGGCCGCGAGAACCTGGAGGCCGTCCGTTTCCTGCAGGAGATGAACAAGACCGTTTACGGCGCGCATCCCGGCATCATGACCATCGCCGAGGAATCAACCTCATGGCCGAAGGTTTCAGGCCCGGTACATGAGGGCGGGCTTGGCTTCGGCTTCAAGTGGAACATGGGCTTCATGCACGACACGCTTGAATACATGTCCAAGGAGCCGGTGCACCGGAAATACCATCACGAGCAGATCACCTTTGGCCTTGTCTACGCCTTTGCCGAGAATTTCGTCCTGCCGCTCAGCCATGACGAGGTCGTGCACGGCAAGGGCACGCTGCTTGCGAAGATGTCGGGCGACGACTGGCAGAAATTCGCCAATCTGCGCGCCTACTATGCCTTCATGTGGGGCTATCCGGGCAAGAAGCTGCTCTTCATGGGGCAGGAATTCGCCCAGCGCGCCGAATGGAACGAGGCGAAGGCGCTCGACTGGTACCTACTCGATTACGGCTCGCATGAAGGCGTGCGCCGTCTAATCCGTGACCTGAATCGTCTCTATCGCGATAAGCCTGCGCTCCACGCCCGCGATTGCGAGCCGGACGGGTTCGGCTGGCTGATCGTGGATGACAAGCAGAATTCGGTCTTCGCATGGGTGCGTGGCGCGCCCGGCGCACGGCCGGTCGCAGTCGTCTGCAATTTCACGCCGGTGCCGAGGAGCGGCTATTCCGTGCCGCTGCCGCACGCAGGCCGCTGGCGAGAAATCCTGAACACCGATGCGCATGACTATGGCGGCAGCGGCATGGGAAACAACGGCGTGGTGAGGGCGGCCGCCGAGGGCAAGGCCGCATCGGTGCTGATGACATTGCCACCGCTATCGACCATCATGATCGAATACGACCCGGAGTAGAAATCGGTGTCGGCTATGGGAGGGCTGAAATGGCGGATGTGAGACGGACCCAGCCTCTGTCGCGCGATGCGATGGCCTATGTCCTTGCGGGAGGGCGGGGCAGCCGGCTGAAGGAATTGACCGACCGCCGCGCCAAGCCTGCCGTCTATTTCGGCGGTAAGACGCGCATCATCGACTTCGCTCTCTCCAATGCGCTGAATTCGGGTATCCGCCGCATCGGCGTCGCGACGCAATACAAGGCGCATTCGCTGATCCGCCATTTGCAGCGTGGCTGGAACTTCTTCCGCCCGGAGCGCAACGAGAGCTTCGATATCCTGCCCGCCAGCCAGCGCGTCTCGGAGACGCAGTGGTATGAAGGCACCGCCGATGCCGTCTACCAGAACATCGACATCATCCAGGATTACGGCGTGGAATACATGGTCATCCTCGCTGGCGACCATGTCTTCAAGATGGATCTGGAAGTGATGCTGCGCCAGCACGTGGATTCGGGCGCTGACGTCACCGTCGGTTGCCTCGAGGTTCCGCGCATGGAGGCGACCGGCTTCGGCGTCATGCATGTGGACGAGAAGGACAAGATCATCGCCTTCGTCGAGAAGCCGGCCGATCCGCCCGGCATGCCCGACAAGCCGGACTTCGCGCTTGCTTCAATGGGTATCTATGTGTTCCGCACGGCCTTCCTAATGGAGCAGCTTCGCCGCGACGCGGCCGAGAAGGAGACCAGCCACGATTTCGGCAAGGATATTATCCCTTACATTGTAACGAACGGGAAAGCGGTAGCGCACCGCTTTACCCAGTCCTGCGTGCGTTCGAGCTACGAGCGCGAAGCCTACTGGCGCGATGTCGGCACGATCGACGCCTATTGGGAGGCGAATATCGACCTGACCGATATCACGCCGGAACTAGACATCTACGACAGGGAGTGGCCGATTTGGACCTATGCCGAAATCAAGCCGCCAGCCAAGTTCGTGCACGACGAGGAAGGGCGCCGTGGCTCGGCCGTGTCGTCGCTGGTGGCAGGCGACTGCATCGTCTCGGGTGCTGCGCTACGGCGCAGCCTGATCTTCACCGGCGCGCGCATCAACTCCTTCTCCTCGCTGGAGGAATGCGTGGTCCTGCCGGATTGCTTCATCGGTCGCAATGCGAGCCTCAGCCGAGCCGTCCTCGACCGAGGCGTGCGCATCCCCGAGCGCCTTGTCGTCGGGGAGGACCCTGTCCTGGACGCCAAGCGCTTCCGCCGCAGCGAAAAGGGTATCTGCCTCATCACACAGGACATGATCGACCGGCTTTGAAACGCAAATGAATTTGGCGAATTCAGTGCCCCTTCGCACCCCCCTCTGTCCTGCCGGACATCTCCCCCGCAAGGGGGAAGATCAGCTGTCATTGCGGCCTTCTCTAACCTTCAAGGTTCAGAAAGGTTGCAGGCAGAACGGCCGTCCGATCTCCTCCCTTGCGGGGGAGATTTCCGGCAGGACAGAGGGGGGTGCGAAAGGGCACCGCCAGCCGGATGGAAGCGCCGGCTGATGAAAATCCTCTCCGTCACTTCCGAAGTCTTTCCGCTGGTCAAGACCGGCGGGCTGGCGGATGTCGTCGGCGCGCTGCCGCCGGCGCTGGCCGCGCACGGCGTCCATGCGACGACCTTCGTGCCCGGCTATCCGGGGCTTGCGGCGAAGCTGAGGAAAAAGAAGGAGGTCCATGTTTACGCGGACCTTTTCGGCGCGAAAGCCACGATCCTGCGCGGCGAGGCGGCCGGGCTTGAGCTCTTCGTCCTGAGCGCCCCGACACTCTTCGATCGCAAGGGCGGACCGTATGGCGATCCCTCCGGTACGGATTTCTCCGACAATTGGCGGCGCTTCGCGGCATTTTCCCGTGCGGCCGCCGACATCGCCGGTGGTGCGGTCGAGGGCTACGTGCCCGACATCGTGCACGCGCATGACTGGCAGGCAGCGATGACGCTCGCCTATCTGCGCTATGACGATGCTGCCCTGCCGACTGTCATGACGGTCCATAACCTCGCCTTCCAGGGTCAGTTCCCGACGTCCATCTTTCCCGAACTCGGCCTGCCGGCTTCGGCGCTTTCGGTTGACGGCGTCGAATATTATGGCGGCGTCGGCTATCTGAAGGCAGGACTGCAGGCTGCGAGTGCCATCACGACGGTCAGCCCCACCTACGCGCAGGAAATCCGCACGCCGGAATTCGGCATGGGTCTCGACGGCATGATGAACGCCCGTGCCGGTGACCTCTTCGGCATCGTCAACGGCATCGACACCGACATCTGGAACCCGGAGACGGACCCGCATCTTGCGGCGCGATATTCTGCGCGCAGCCTCAAGGCTCGCAAAGCCAACAAGGCGGCGCTGGAGGAGCGCTTGGCTCTCGAACGCGGGCCGGGGCCGCTTTTCTGCGTGGTCAGCCGCCTCACCTGGCAGAAGGGCATGGACACGCTGGTCGAGACGGTGGACGGGCTGGTCGCCGCTGGCGGCCGCCTTGGCGCGCTCGGTTCCGGCGATGCGGCGCTGGAAGGCGCGCTGCTCGCAGCAGCATCCCGGCATCGCGGCAAGGTCGGCATGGTCGTCGGCTATGACGAGCCCTTGTCGCATCTGATGCAGGGCGGCGCCGACGCGATCCTCATCCCGTCCCGTTTCGAGCCTTGCGGGCTGACCCAGCTTTACGGCCTGCGTTATGGCTGCGTGCCGGTCGTGGCGCGGACCGGCGGGCTGGCGGACACGATCATCGACGCCAACGAGGCAGCGCTGTCGGCCGGCGTCGCCACTGGCTTCCAGTACCAGCCTTCCGTGCCCGGCGGCCTCTACCATGCCATTTCCCGCGCCATGGAAGCTTATGCCCGCCCGGCCGAATGGACGGCCTTGCAGCGGCAGGGCATGAAATCGGACGTATCCTGGAAAAAGAGCGCGGCGCGCTATGTTGAGCTCTATCGATCCCTGATTGCGAAGAAGGTCCTCCCTTAATGATCAAGACGGTTCCAACGAAGCCCTATATGGACCAGCGGCCGGGCACGTCGGGCCTCCGCAAGAAAGTGCCCGAATTCCAGCAGCCGAA
>JBDZVC010000332.1:0-4853 GCA_040255475.1 Phyllobacteriaceae bacterium
TGGATGGACCATCGCGCGGCGGAGCAGGCGAAGAGGATCAACCGGACGGCCGAGAAGGTGCTCGACTATGTCGGTGGGCAGATCTCGCCGGAGATGGAGACGCCGAAGCTCCTGTGGCTGTCCGAGAACATGAAGGCGACTTTCGCCGAAGCCTGGCAATTCATGGACCTTGCCGATTTCCTGACCTGGCGGGCGACCGGCAGCCTTGCCCGGTCGGTATGCACGGTCACCTGCAAATGGACCTATCTCGCCCATGAGAACCGGTGGAACGCCGGCTATTTCCGCACGATCGGCCTGGGCGCGTTGGCCGAAGAGCAGTTCCGCCGCATCGGCACCGAGATCGTGCCGGGCGGCACGAAGCTGGGCGACGGCCTGACGGAGAAGGCGGCTTCCGACCTTGGCCTTCTGCCTGGCACGCCTGTCGCGGCGGGGCTCATAGACGCCCATGCCGGCGGTGTCGGGACAGTCGGCGCGCGCGGCGCGTCGGGGACGGTGCTGAGCCGCATGGCCTATGTGTTCGGCACCTCCGCCTGCACCATGTCGACGACTCCGGAGCCGGCCTTCGTGCCGGGCGTCTGGGGGCCATACTATTCCGCGATGGTGCCAGGCCTGTGGCTGAACGAGGGCGGGCAGTCGGCCGCCGGCGCGGCCATCGAGCAGCTGATCCAGATGCATCCGCATTCGCCGGAAGCGACGCATGCGGCGCGCGAAGCGGGACAGTCACTCGCCAGCTGGCTGGGCCGGGAGGCCGAAAACCGGGGTGGCGCGACGGCCGTGCCGAAGCTTGTCGGCGAAGTCCATGTCGTGCCGGAATTCCTCGGCAACCGTGCGCCCTTTGCCGATCCCGATGCGCGTGCGCTGATCGCAGGGCTCGGCGTGGAGACGGGCATCGACAGCCTTGTCGGGCTTTACGTCGCCGGGCTTTGCGGGCTCGGCTACGGTGCGCGCCAGATCGTGCGGACGGAACGGGAGAAGGGGATCGCAGTCGATACGATCGTGGTCAGCGGCGGCGCAGCGCAAAGCGCGCTTGTCCGCCAGATCCTCGCCGACACGACCGGATTGACGGTCGCGACTTCGTCGTCCCCCGAACCGGTGCTTCTAGGGTCGGCCATGCTCGGCGCGGTCGCTTCCGGCGACCAGGTCGATCTGCGGCAGGCAATGGAAACCATGTCGACGCTGGGCGAAACCTATGCGCCGCAGCCCGATCTCGCAGATTGGCACGAACGGCGCTTCGCGGCTTTCGAGACCCTGCAAGGCATCGGCCGCAGCATCCGTGACGGCAGATAGGCTGCCTCAACTCCCTTCGAGGTTCAGGCCGACATAGCGGTCGAGAACAGCCTGATCTGCAAGGAGTTCCGCCGAGGGCGCACGGTGCGCGACGACGCCGCGCTCGATGACGATCGCGTTCCTTGTCATGCCGAGCGCCACTTCGGCATGCTGCTCGACCAGTACGAGCGCGATGCCCTCGTCCTTGGCCATTGTGCGGATCGCTTCCGTCAGTTCCTCGACAATGATGGGGGCGAGCCCTTCCAGCGGTTCGTCGAGAAGCAGGATCGCCGGATTGGTGAGCACCGTGCGCGCGATGGTCAGCATCTGCTGTTCGCCGCCGGAAAGCTGGTTGCCCATATTGGCGCGCCGTTCCTTCAGGCGCGGGAACAGCCGGTACATATCCTCGAGCGACCAGTGGCCGGGCCGCGCAGCGACGGTCAGGTTTTCTTCCACCGTCAGGGAAGGGAAGATATCGCGCTCCTGCGGTACCCAGCCTATGCCGAGCCGCGCCCGCTTGTGCGGCGGCAGTCGCGAGATGTCGTGCCCCTTGAACCAGAGCGAGCCGCGGCTGACGCGGACGAACCCCATGACGGTAAGGAGCAGAGTCGTCTTGCCAACGCCGTTACGGCCGAGAAGCGCGAGGCTGCCGTTCTGAGGTATCGTGATCGAGACACCGTCGAGCACCACCGCCTCGCCATAGCCGGCGCGCACGTCACGAAGCTCCAGAAGCGGCTCAGCCATGATCCGCCTGCCCCAGATAGACTTCGCGCACGCGCGGATCGGCGCGGATCGCTTCCGGCTCCGCCTCGACCAGCACGGCGCCGGAGACGAGCACGGTGATGCGTGAGGCGAATTTGAAGACGAGGTTCATGTCGTGCTCGATGAAGAGCACGGCCATGTCGGCTGGCAACGCCGCGATGACGGAGAAGAGCGCCGCGCTCTCGTCCTTCGGCACGCCGGCGGCCGGCTCGTCGAGCAGGAGCACCTTCGGCCGTGTCGCCAGCGCCAGCGCGATTTCCAGAAGCCGCTGCTGGCCATAGGCGAGGTGGCGTGTCTCGCGCGTCGCCACCGTGTCGAGGTGCAATTGCTTGAGGATCGCGAAGGCTTCGTCCACCGCTTCGGCGTGGCCGGTCAGCCGCCGCCAGAAATGGCCTGCTTCGCGCTTGCGCTCGCAGACGGCGAGCAGCACCGATTCGATCGGTGTCAGGCCGGGGAAGAGCGTATTGATCTGGAAGGTGCGCGTCAGACCCCGGCGCACGCGCTCGGCCGCCGGCAGCGCGGTCACGTCGGCGCCATCGAGCACTATCCTGCCGGCATCCGGTTTCAGCCGGCCGGTAATCAGGTTGATGAGCGTCGTCTTGCCGGCCCCGTTCGGCCCGATCAGCGCGTGACGCGCGCCGGCCGGCAGGGCGAGCGAAATATCGCGTGAGACTTCGAGCGAGCCGAATTTCCTTGCGATGCCTTCGGTGCGCAGGATGGCGGTTTCGCCGCTCATTTCGCGCCCCGCCGAAAGAGTCGTGATAGCCCGCCGAGAATGCCGCCCGGCATGACGAGCACGATGGCCATCAAAAGGAGCCCGATCCAGAAATACCAGTATTGCGGGTTCATGTCGGAGAGGCGGTCGCGCGCAATCAGGAAGATGACCGCACCGATGATGCCGCCATAGAGACGGCCGGTGCCGCCGAGGATGAGCATCACGACGACATCGGCCGAACGCTGGAAGGAGAGCGTATCGAGCGAGACGGTGCCCGTCGTCTCGGTGAGGAGCGCGCCGGCAACGCCGGCCATGCAGGCGGAGATGACGTAGATCTTCTGCAAATGCACGCGATAGACCGAGCCGATCGCCGGCATGCGCGCGCTGTTCTCGCGAATACCGGTCAACGCCAGCCCGAAGGAAGAGTTGACGATGCGGCGCGCGACAAGGACACCGATGAAGAGCATCGCCAGCGCATAGCCATAGGCGGTGTAGCCCCAGAGATCGAAATCGAACGTGCCGAGGACCGGCCATATCTCGACCCCGAGCCCGTCCGTGCCGCCGGTGATGGAGGAAAAGCTGTTGGCGAACTCGAAGGTCAACAGGCCGAGGCCGAGCGTGATCATGATGAGCGCCAGATGCTGCACGCGGACGATGATGAAGCTCGTCACGAAGCCTACCGCACCGGCGACGACTGCCGCGACGAGAAGCCCGGTCAGCGGCTCGCCCCAGCCATGTTTCGCCAGAATGGCCGCGGCATAGGCGCCAAGACCGAAGAACATGGCATGGCCGAGCGTGATGATGCCGGCGTAGCCGAGGACGAGATCGACCGAGAGCGCGAAAAGAGCCGCGATCGCGATCTGGCTTGCCAGTGAAAGATAGCTCGGCAAAAGCACAAAGGGCAAAAGCGTGGCCAGCCAGAAGACGATCTCGATGGCCGAGACACGGCTGCGTTTCTTCAGCCAGGTCGCCGCAGGCCCGGATATTGTCGTTTCCGTTGCCATGGCTAACGCTTACCGAAAAGGCCGAGCGGCCGCACCAAAAGAAGGACGACCATGAAAAGGTAGATGAGAAAGGCCCCCATATCCGGCACGAAATATTTGCCGGCGACGTCGAATATGCCGAGTGCCGCCGCCGCGACGAAGGAGCCGCCGATCGAGCCAAGCCCGCCGACCGCGACCACGATCAGCACATAGACGAGATAGTGGAAGCCGAAGGACGGGTCGAGGCCGACGATCCCGATGGCGAGCGCCCCGCCGAGCCCGGCAAGACCGGCCCCGAGCGCGAAGGTGATCGCGAAGATGGTATCGACATCGAGCCCAAGCCCCTGGGCCACGCGCTGGTTGTCGACGGCGGCGCGGATACGCGCACCGAAACGCGTATGTTCCAAGCCGTAGACCAGCAACCCGGCGATGACGAGCGAAATCGCCACGAGAAAGATCCGATAGGTTCCGAACCGGAGGCCGTATACCTCCCAATACCCCTGAAGATAATCCGGCAGCACGATGGGCTGTTGTCCGGTGCCGAAGAAATAGGCGAACGACGCAGCGGCGACGAAAACCATGCCGATCGTGAACAGGACCTGGTTCAGTTCGCCGGCCCGGTAGAGGCGCCGGAAAAGCGATCGCTCCAGTACGACGCTCACCAGCCCGGCGGCGAGGAAGGCAAGGGGGAGAGCAAACAGGAATGGAACGCCGAAGGCGCGCATCGCGATGACGGTGACATAGCCGCCCAGCATGCCGAAGGCGCAGTGCGCCAGGTTGATGAAGTTCATCAGTCCGAACGTGACCGACAGGCCCACCGACAGGACGAACAGAAGCATCCCGAAGGCGAACCCGTCGAAGAGCACGACGGCCAGATTTCCTATCACGCCGGCCTATCCCTGAACCCGCAGGCCCGGCAATTATTTGCCGGCGCCGTGCAGCGGGTCCTTCACGTCCTTGATCGTGTCGATGATGACGTTCTGCAGTTTGCCGTCAACCTTTTCGACCTTGCGGATGTACACATTCTGGACAATGTCCCGCGTTTCGGGGTCGATGGTGATCGGGCCGCGCGGGCTCTCCCACGACATGCCCTTGGCGACCTTGATGAGGGCGTCGCCGCTGGCGTC
>JBDZVC010000333.1:0-4849 GCA_040255475.1 Phyllobacteriaceae bacterium
CACCGAGCAGGCGCTCGACTTCGCCTTCGCCAAATATCCTTCCGCCGATCCGGCGTTGAAGCCGAAACTGCTCGACGCCTATCGCGATCTCGATTGCTATCCGGAGGTGCCGGCGGTGCTGAAGGCGCTCAAGGCGGAGGGCGCGCGCGTGGCGATCCTCTCCAACGGTTCGCCAGCCATGCTGGAAACGGCGGTACGGAAGGCAGCGCTCGATACTGTGCTCGACGATGTCTTTTCCGTGGACCCCATCCGGCGCTTCAAGACGGACCAGTCCGTCTATGAACTGGTCACCACCGCGTGGCGGCTCTATCCCGACGCGGTCTCCTTTCAGTCGTCCAACCGCTGGGACGTCGCCGGCGCCACGAAATTCGGATTCCGTACGGTTTGGATCAATCGCACGAACCAGCCGGACGAATATCACGACCACGCACCTAAACTGATCCTTCCCAGCCTCGACCGCCTGCTTGCCTTGACCTGAAAGGCGCCCAACCGGCCACTTACCGTTGCCGGGATGCAACGAATCCGCATGTTCGTTCGTTTCTCATCTGCCGGCCCACTTCCGGCCGCATTTCGCCGTTGTTTTCCCGCAATCGTTGTTTCGAGGGGAGGACGGCGACGCGATCAGGGCATCCAGACAGGGCTCAGCAGACAAATGACAGGCAACGAACTCCACCGGGCCGCGCTCACCCGCCGCCGCTTTCTTACCGTTGCGACGCTCGGCGCAACCTCGACCGCCCTTTCCGCATGCATGACTTCGCCGCCGCCTACAGAACTGCCTGAAGACTTTCCGATCGAGGAAGACCAAAGCGCGCTTGGCGGGCCGGCGGCGATGTATGGTCCGCTGGAAGATGATGGACGCCAGATCCCGGCCATCCCCTATCAGAAGATCGATCCGCAATATTACCGGCAGATCGTCGATGACCCTACCGGCGAGCAGCCCGGGACGGTCGTCGTGCACACGCCGACGCGGTTCCTCTACCTTGTCATGGAGAACGGCCAGGCACTCCGCTATGGCGTCGGCATCGGGCGGCAGGGCTTCTCCTGGTCGGGCCGCGCGCATGTCCAGTGGAAGCAGAAATGGCCGAAATGGACGCCGCCGGACGATATGATCGCCCGGCAGCCGGAACTGGCGAAATACAGTTCCGCAAACGGCGGCATGCCGCCCGGCCTCGACAACCCTCTCGGCGCGCGTGCGCTCTACCTGTTCCAGGGCAATGTCGACACGCTCTACCGTCTGCACGGCTCACCGGAATGGTGGTCGATCGGCAAGGCGGTTTCGTCGGGCTGCGTGCGGCTCATCAACCAGGACATCATCGACCTCTACAGTCGCGTGCCGGTGAAGACGCCCGTGCTGGTGGTGTGAGCGGAGCAATCTCAACAGTTTTTCCGATGATTCGGAAAGACTGTTGAAACGATTGATTCTATTTGCTTTTCTCAGAAGGCAGAACGCTCTATCGCTTGGTCAGGCCGCCCAATATTCCGCGTACGAGTGCCCGACCGAGCGAGGATCCAACCGAGCGGACCACCGACTTCATCGCCGCTTCCGCGACCGATTGACGCCGGCCTCCGCCGGAACCGACGAGGATATCGCCGACCTCGCCCCATACCGACCCGCCGGAAGGCTGGCCGGCACGCGGCTTTCCGTCGGATTGTTCGGTTGCCTCGGCGGCGGCTCCCGCCTTTTTCTGCAGTATCTCGAAGGCCGATTCGCGATCGACCGCCTTGTCGTACTGGCCGGATACCGGGCTCTCATCCATCACCTTCTTTCGCTCGGCGTCGGTGATCGGGCCGATGCGCGAGGATGGCGGGCGGATCAGCGTGCGCTGGACGACCGAGGGCACTGCCTTCTCGCCCAGCGTCGAAACCAATGCTTCGCCGACGCCGAGTTGGGTGATGACCTTGGCGCAGTCGAAATCTGGATTCGGGCGGAACGTCTCGGCCGCCGTTTTCACCGCTTTCTGCTCGCGGGGAGTATAGGCGCGAAGCGCGTGCTGGACGCGATTGCCAAGCTGCGCCAGCACGGTTTCAGGAACGTCGAGCGGGTTCTGGGTGACGAAATAGACACCGACGCCCTTGGAACGGATCAGGCGCACGACCTGCTCGACACGGTCGATGACGATCTTCGGCGCATCGTCGAAGAGAAGATGTGCCTCGTCGAAGAAGAACACCAACTTCGGCTTCTCCGGGTCGCCGACTTCCGGCAATTCCTCGAACAATTCCGACAGGAGCCAGAGCAGGAAGGTTGCATAGAGGCGCGGATTCATCATCAGCTTGTCCGCCGCGAGCACGTTGACGGCACCGCGCCCGTCCGGCGTCGTCCGCATCAGATCGCTGATCCTGAGCGCAGGTTCGCCGAAGAAATGCGAGGCGCCCTGCTGGTCGAGGATGAGGAGCGTACGCTGTATGGCGCCGACGGAGGCCTTGGTGACATTGCCGTATTTCGCACCGATCTCGTCTGCGCGCTCGGCGATGTTGGTCAGAAGCGCCTGCAGATCCTTCATGTCGAGGAGAAGCAGGCCCTCGTCATCGGCAATCTTGAAGGCGATGTTCATCACGCCTTCCTGCGCCTCGGACAGATCCATCAGCCGCGACAGGAGAAGCGGCCCCATCTCCGATACGGTGGCGCGGATCGGGTGGCCTTGCTTTCCGAACAGGTCCCAGAAGATCACCGGAAACTGCTCGAACTCGTAGGGGTCGAGTTTGACCTGCTTGGCACGGGTAGTGAGGAAATCCTTGGCTTCTCCCTTCATGGCGATGCCGGAAAGGTCGCTCTTGATGTCGGCGCAAAAGACCGGAACGCCACGCTTTGAAAAGCCCTCCGCCAGCACCTGGAGCGTCACCGTCTTGCCCGTACCTGTAGCGCCTGTTACCAGGCCGTGGCGGTTGCCGTAGCGCAGCAGCAGTTCCTCTGGCTTCTGATAGCTGTCGTCCGGCTTGCGGCTTGCCCCGAGGAAAATGCTCTTCTCGTCCGTCATCTGGCCTATTCTCCAATTCTGGATGGCGCGGGTGGCGGCCCGCCTCGGTTCCCCTATAGTAATGCAGGCGCTATGCGACAATGCCGCAGGCCGAATTTGCGGCTGCGAGGCAGCGCCGGTAGCCCGAATGACGCATTGCGGTATGTAACGGCACATCCTAAAATCAACCAACTGTTGATTAGCGGAAGGGAGGCTCCATGGATTCGGACGTCATCAGAACGACCCGTCTGACGACGACTGACCGGAGTGGTTGGCTGGCTCTTGTCGCCAAGGCGCTGGGCGGTGCCGATTTCGACAAGTCGCTGCTTTCCTATACGGACGATGAGATCCGCGTGGATCCGCTCTACGACCGCGCACGAGGCGTGGCTCTTTCGGGGCGCATCGATCCGCGCAAATGCTGGTCGATCGTGCAGCGCGTGGACGATACCGATCCCAAAAGGGCCAACAGACAGGCACTGGAGGACACCGAAAACGGCGCGACGGGGCTCGCGATCATCTTCGAAGGCGCCCCCAACGCCTTCGGTTACGGTCTGCCTGGAACGGCAGAGGCGCTCTTGCAGGCGCTCGAGGGCGTTCCACTCGACAAGACCCATCTGAGGATCGACGTACATCCGTCCAGCCGCATGTCCGTCGACTGGCTGGTGGAGCTCCTTACCCGGCGCCGCGCCGATCCGGCCAAGCTCAGTCTTTCATTCGGCATTGACCCGGCGGCGAATTTCGTCGGTACGGGGCGGCTCAGGATGTCGATCGAGGCGCTTAGGGCCTCGATGCCGCAATCATTAGCGCATTTCTTCGCCATGGGCGTGCCGGCGGTGCTGCTCGAGGCGGACGGCCGCGTTTACCACAATGCCGGTGCGACCGAAGCGCAGGAGCTCGGCGCCATGCTGGCAGCCGCCATCTGGCATCTGCGCATGTTCGAGGAGGAGCGCCAGCCGCTCGTCTATGCCGCGCCGCATATCGGCTTCGCGCTCAGCGTAGACCAGGACCAGTTCATGTCGGTCGCCAAGATCCGGGCGCTGCGCAAGCTCTGGATCGCCGCACAGGAAGCCTGCTCGATCGAGCCTTCACAGGCCAGCATCCATGCCGAGACCTCCTTCCGCATGCTGACGAAGCGGGACGCGGAAACCAACATCCTCCGCAACACGATTGCCGCATTTTCGGCCGGCGTCGGCGGGGCCGATACGGTTTCCATACTGCCGCATACGCTGGCGCACGGCCTGCCCGATGCCTCGGCGCGCCGTATCGCACGCAACACACAACTGATCCTTACCGGCGAAAGCCACCTCGATTTCGTTATCGACCCCGCCGCCGGTTCGGGCGCAATCGACGCGCTCACCGGGTCGCTATGCGAAAAGGCCTGGGACGAATTCCGCAGGATCGAGGCGGAGGGCGGCATGCTCGACAGCCTCTCGAAGGGCCATTTCCAGGAACGGGTAAAGACCGCGCGGGAAGAGCGCGCGGCAAAATTCCGGGACGGCGAGCGAGCCATCCTCGGCACGACGATCTATCCGGCGCCGGAAGAGCGCGCAGTATCGACGCTCGATGCCAAGAAACGGCCGCTTCCCGAAGACGGTACCGTCTTCTGCGAGCGTCTGCCGGCCATGCGGTTCGACCAGTTGATTGGAAGCAACGCGTGATACCTGATTTCTCGTCGATCAACTGGCGCGAGGCTAGGGCCAAAGCGGACAAGCCACCACGCGACAAGCGGCAGACACCGGAAGGCATAGCCGTCCGGCGCAGCTATCGCGAGCGCGACCTCGCGGGGCTGCCCTATCTGGACACCTATCCGGGCGCCACGCCCTATCTGCGCGGCCCCTATCCCACCATGTATGTCCAGCAGCCATGGACGATCCGGCAATATGCCGGCTTCTCCA
>JBDZVC010000334.1:0-4849 GCA_040255475.1 Phyllobacteriaceae bacterium
AATCGGCCGATACGCGCACGCTCGACAGCGCCACGCTGTTCGCCGGCCGCACCGAAATCGTCATCGATCACGATGGCGCGCTCTATCGGCTGAAAATCACCCGCCAGGGCAAGCTCATTCTCAACAAATAGGGGGCATCAATGGATGCGATGACACGGCCGACGCCGGACGAGATCAACCGCGCGCGTATCGAAAACCCGAAGGTTCGCGAGCGCGACCTTGCCGCCCAACTCGGCATTTCCGAAGCGGAACTGGTCGCCGCGCGATGCGGCGACGGCGTGGCCCGCATCGAACCGCGCCTGGACGTTCTGCTGAACGGGCTCGGAGCCGTCGGCGAGGTGATGGCGCTGACGCGCAACGAAAGCGCAGTCCATGAGAAGATCGGCGTCTATGCGAATATCAACGTCGGCAGGCAGCACGCGATCGTGCTGAACAGGGATATCGACCTCAGGATTTTCCCGAGTCTATGGAAGCACAGCTTTGCGGTGGAGAAGGGCGAAGGTGATGACCTCCGCCGCAGCCTGCAATTCTTCAATGCGGCTGGCGAGGCCGTGCACAAGATTCATCTGCGGCCGGCATCCGATCTCGACGCTTACGAGAAGCTCGTGGAGAGCCTTCGCTCGCAAGATCAGTCGCGTAGGGTGGAGCTTGGGGAAGTCGAACCGGAACAGCACGACGATTCGGCGCCGGTGGACCTCGACGAATTTCGCCGGCGTTGGCAGGCGATGAAGGACGTGCATCAGTTCTTCGGCATGCTGCGCAAGTTCAAGCTCGGACGGCGGCGCGCGCTGGAATTGATCGGTGAGGATTTCGCCTGGCCGCTCGATCGCGAGGCCGTCACCGCGCTCATCAATCTCGCCGCCAATGACGGCCTGCCGATCATGGCCTTCGTGGGCAATCGCGGCTGCGTGCAGATTCACACCGGTCCCGTTACCAATATCAAGCCGATGGGGCCGTGGCTGAACGTGATGGACGAAACCTTCCATCTGCATCTGCGTATCGACCACATTGCGGAAGCATGGGTGGTGCGCAAACCGACGCGCGATGGCCATGTCACTTCGGTCGAGGCGTTCGATGCCGACCGCAACCTCATCATCCAGTTCTTCGGCGAGCGGAAGGAGGGCGAGGAAGAGCGGAAGGATTGGCGCTTCCTGGCCGAGAACCTGCCGCGTATCGCTCGCCCGACGGCGGCCTGAGGAAAGAGATGGCGCCGAGAAGACGAGGCATGAACCGGCGCGCCGCCATTCAGGCGGTGGCCGTTTTGGCGGCCGCCTTTGTAGTCGGGCCGGGTGCTGCGCTTGCAGAGGAAAAGCCGGTCGGGTCGGAAATCGACACCGCGCGGCTGGTCGCCATCGGCGGTTCGATCACCGAGATCGTCTACGCACTCGGCGCCGGCGACCGGCTCGTTGCGCGTGATTCCACCAGCACCTATCCGCCTGAGGCGACGAAGCTGCCCGACATCGGCTACATGCGCCAGCTTTCGCCCGAAAGCGTGCTGTCCGTCGATCCGACGGCGATCCTCGCGCAGGAGGGCAGCGGCCCGCCGGAGGCGATGGATGTTCTGAAGAAGGCTGCGGTGCCGCTGATTATCGTGCCGGAGAAATATTCCGAGGACGGCATATTGGAAAAAATCCGCATCGTCGGTGAAGCGCTCGATCGGCCCGAGGCCGCAGAAAAGCTGGCACGGACAGTTCGCGATGAGATAGACGCTGCCGAGAAGCGGCTGGCCACGATCAAGACGCCGAAGCACGTGCTTTTCGTCCTGTCGGCCCAGGGCGGCAAACTGCTTGCCTCTGGAACGGGCACGGCCGCCGACGGCATTATCCGCCTTGCCGGTGCGCGAAATGCCATGGACGCGTTCGAGGGCTACAAGCCGCTTTCCGACGAGGCGGTCATCGGCGCCCGACCAGACGTCATATTGATGATGACCGGCGGCGCGCCTGATGGTCTCGGCGACGAGGAGATTCTTTCGCAACCCGGCATCGCGGCGACGCCAGCCGGCGCCTCGAAGGCGCTCATACGCATGGACGGGCTCTATCTGCTTGGCTTCGGCCCAAGGACCGCCAGCGCCGTTCGCGAGCTTTCGTCGAAACTCTATCCGACGCTCTCGGACTGAGGCCGTGTTCGTGGAACGAAGCACTGCGGCATCCGCCTTCGTGGCGCCACGTCGCGCCGAGGGCGACCGCTCCGGTCGCGCTCGGCTGGCGATCGCTGGGCTCGTTGCATTGCTACTCCTCACCGGTTTTCTAAGCCTCGCTGCCGGTGCATCGGATGCTTCGATCCTTGGCGTCCTCGGCAGGTTGCTCGGCGGCGCCGACGCGCGGGCGGGTCTCTCGCACCGCGATGCCATCATCATCTACGACATCCGCCTGCCGCGCGTGCTGCTCGGCGCGCTGGTGGGGGCGGCGCTCGCCGTCTCCGGCGCTCTCATGCAGGGGCTGTTCCGCAACCCGCTCGCCGACCCCGCTATCGTCGGCGTTTCGGCGGGCGCCAGTCTCGGCGCGGTTTCGGTGATCGTGCTTGGGACGACCGTCCTTGCCCCCGTGACGATGCTGCTTGGTATCTTCACGCTGCCGCTCGCCGCCTTCTTCGGCGCCCTCGTCGTGACGCTGGTGCTCTACAGGATATCGACAAGACGCGGCCAGACCTCGGTCGCCACCATGCTTCTCGCCGGCATCGCTGTCGGCGCGATGGCCATGGCCTTCACCGGCTTCCTGATCTTCGTCGCCGACGATCGGCAATTGCGCGAGCTGACCTTCTGGACGCTCGGCTCGCTCGCCGGCTCGACCTGGACGAAGCTCTGGGCTGCCGGGCCAATCATCATCGCCTCGTTTGCGCTTGCGCCCTTCCTGGCGCGCGGACTGAACGCGTTGGCGCTGGGCGAGGCGGCGGCCGGTCATCTCGGCATCGCCGTGGAACGGCTGAAAGGCGGCGCAATCCTCGCCGTCGCGGCCGCTGCCGGGGCGTCGGTTGCGGTCAGCGGCGGCATCGGCTTCGTCGGAATTATCGTTCCGCATCTCCTGCGCCTCGCCATCGGGCCGGACCACCGCTATTTGCTGCCGGCCTCTGCACTGCTCGGCGCAAGCCTGTTGCTGGTTGCCGATGCGGTGAGCCGCACGATCGTAGCGCCGGCCGAACTGCCGATCGGTATCGTCACCGCCGCTGTCGGCGCACCCTTCTTCCTGTGGCTGCTCTTGCGCAAGCGCGGCCTGCTCGACATGTAAGGCAAGACCTATGATCTCGGCCCGCTCTCTTTCCGTTTCCATCGGTCGCAAGCGCATCCTCCACGACGTCTCCATCGAGGCGCTTCCGGCTTCGGTCACCGCGATCATCGGGCCAAACGGCTCGGGGAAGACGACCCTCCTTAAAGCGCTTTCCGGCGAGCTTGCTTATGAAGGGTCAGTCAGCATCAACGACCGCTCGCTTGTCGAATTGAAGCCATGGCAGGCGGCCGGAATGCGCGCCGTGCTGCCGCAGGCGGCGACGCTGTCCTTCCCCTTCACCGTGCGCGAGGTGGTGGGACTCGGCCTCACCAACGCACGGCCTGGCATGCTGCCGGGCGAGGAGCACAATCTGCCAGAGCGCGCACTTTCACGCGTTGGCCTCGCCGGCTATGGCGGTCGGCATTACCAGGAGCTTTCCGGCGGCGAGCAGCAGCGCGTGCAGCTTGCGCGCGTACTATGCCAGGTATGGGCTCCTGTCTTCGACGGCGAGCCGCGCTATCTGCTGCTGGACGAGCCGGTCTCGAACCTCGACATCAAGCACCAGCTTGCGATCATGCGCATCGCGCGCGATTTCACGGCGCGCGGCGGCGGTGTCATCGCCGTTCTGCACGACCTTAACCTGACGGCGATGTTCGCCGACCATGTGGTCGCCATGCATCGGGGCAGGGTGGCCGCCGCCGGACCGGCGAATGAACTCCTGACCGACGATCTCCTGGAGACCGTCTTCGAGTGCGCGCTGAAGGTCAGCCTGCCGCCTGCGGGTGGCGCGCCTTTTGTTCTGCCCCAATCGATTGCTTTCTAGAAAGTCTATCGCGGTTTAGGTTCGGGATCAGGCGGCGGCGGATTTCAACTGGGAGATGCCGAGGATCGTCGCGATATTCGGCCGCGCCTTGACCAGGTCATCGATGCTGTAACGCGCGAGTACTTCGAAGAAGGCGCCGAGCGCCTCGCGGAGCGCGGCATTCATCCCGCAGGAATCGACCAGTGGGCAATCGACCGCGTCGCTCTCGAAACACTCCGCCATCGAGAAGCTATCCTCCGTCACGCGCACGACATCGAAAAGCGAGATGTCCGTGGCCGGCTTGGCAAGACGGATGCCGCCGTTGCGGCCACGCACAGTGTGGATGAACCCGTTTTCGACCAGCGGTTTGAGGATCTTGAAGAGGAAAAGCTCCGACACCTTGTAAGCGGTGGCGATCTCGGGCACATGGCTGAGCTTGCCGTCGTTCGCCTCGCAATACATCAGGATGCGGATCGCGTAGTTGGTCTGCCTCGTTAGTCGCATTCCGCTCCCTTTCGCACCTGGCCCCAAGCGTGCATGGTCTCGGCGGCCACGATCACCATAGACTTTTTAGAATCGTTATAAAGTAATTTCTACAAAAGATGAGAGGGATTGTCCAGTTTTAATACTGGGCGATCGGAGACATTCTATACGGACGAGAAACCTCGGCGCCCCGCGATCCGCGCGAGTGTGCGAAAGGCAGTGATCGAGGCGTGATAATGCCGCGGGCGCGGATGCGCTATCCGTCCGCGAACAGCTGCGCGGCGATGTAGGAGCCTTCCTGTGGCGCCGGCGGGACGAAGAAGATCGCCGAGCCGATATGCGTGATGTACTCGTTGAGGAG
>JBDZVC010000335.1:0-4836 GCA_040255475.1 Phyllobacteriaceae bacterium
GCCATAGTCGCCGCGCGCCATGTTCCAGAAATGCTGGTGGGCATCGATGCGCATCATCCGCTGCCTCCCCGGTCGGGCCCGCCTTTTATGCCGGCACCGGCGCGTCGGCGCGCATCAGGCCGGCGGCTTTCAGGTCCGCCCAAAGCGCGGAAGGGATGGCCGCGGCGAACGTTTCCATGTTGAGCGCGACCTCGTTGGCCCGCGCCGCGCCGGGGATGACGCAGGCGACGACCGGATGGACGAGCGGGAAGCGCAGCGCCGCCTGCACCAGTTTGACCCCGTGTTTCTTGCAGACCGCCTCGATCTTCGCTACCCGGTCGAGGATTTCGGGCGGGGCCGGATCGTAATTGAAGAAGGCGCCCGGCTTCGGCCCGGTGGCAAGGATGCCGGAATTATAGGCTCCGCCGATGACGACCCCGATGCCGCGCTTCTGGAGCAGCGGCAGACAGGTCTCCAATGATTCCTGCTCAAGCAGCGTATAGCGGCCGGCGAGCAGGAAAAGATCGAAATCACCCTGTTCCGCCAGTGTCTGGCAGGCCTGCCATTCGTTGATGCCGGCGCCGATCGCCTTGACCGACCCTTCCTCGCGCAGTTTCAGGAGCGCCTTGTAGCCGCCCGCCATGAATTCGGCGACGCGCCGGTCGGCCGCCTCCTGGCTGCCATGCGTGTAGACGTCGAGATCGTGGCCGTAGAGGACATCGATGCGGTCGATCCCAAGCCGCTCCAGCGAATCCTCGACCGAGCGCATGATACCGTCATAGGAATAGTCGAAGATCTCGCGGCGCGTCGGCGTATCGAAAAACTTGCCGATGCCCGCCCGCTCCTCCGGCTTGCAGAGGCCGAGCCGGCGGCCGACCTTCGTCGAAAGGACGTAGGAATCCCGTTCCTTGCCGCGTAGGAAGTGATTGATGCGGGTCTCGGCAAGGCCCAGCCCGTAGAATGGGGCGGTGTCGAAATAGCGGATGCCGGCGTCCCAGGCCGCATTCATCGTCGCCTGCGCCTCTTCTTCTGTATAGGCACGATAAAGATTGCCGATCGAGGCGGAGCCGAAGCCGAGTTCAGTGAAAGCGATGTCGTTGCCCGAAGGCGTTCTAAACGTTTTGGTCCTCATGGGGATTCTCGGCTCCTTCCCTCGCGCCCGCTCGACGCACCGCGCCGAAAGAGGCTACATTTTCGGCAGGAGACTATCTACATCTCCTGCGAAAGGCTACTTGTTAGCCATGTGCAAAACACCGCGCACCCATTGAAAACACTCGACCGACCGGACGCCCGCCATGACCGTTACCGCAGAACTCCCCAAAACGCTTCGTCTTTCCAACGAGGACAACGTGATCGTCGCGGCAAGCCGCATCGAGCCCGGCGCGGATGTTGGCGGGGGCGTCGTCACCAAGGCGCGCATTCCCTTCGGCCACAAGATTGCCATCGTCCGCATTCCGGAGGGCCAGCCGATCCGCAAGTTCGGCCAGATCATCGGCTTCGCCAAGACGACGATCGAGCCCGGCGACTGGGTGCACGAGCACAATGTCTACATGCACGATTTCGAGCGCGACTACCGCTTCGCCGAGGAGGCGCGGCCGGAAGCTATCCTCCCCATCTCCGAGCAGGCGACGTTCCAGGGTTACCTCAGGGGAAACGGCCGCGCCGGCACCCGCAACTATATCGGCATCCTGACCAGCGTGAACTGCTCGACCACGGTGGCCGGCTTCATCGCCAAGGAGATCGAGCGCTCGGGCATCCTTGACGACTATCCCAACATCGACGGCATCGTGGCGCTGAAGCAGGCCAATGGCTGCGTCATCGACTATCGCGGCGTCATCTTCGACACGCTGAAGAAGACGACATGGGGCTATGCCACCAACCCGAACATGGGCGGCGTGGTCATGGTCGGCCTCGGCTGCGAAGGTTTCCAGATCCCACGCTTCAAGGAAGCCTATGGCGTCACCGAAAGCGATACCTTCCGCACGATGACCATCCAGGAGGTCGGCGGCACGAGGAAGACGGTCGACAGGGGCGTGGAATTCGTGAAGGAGATGCTGCCGACCGTCAACGCCGTCCATCGCGAGCCCCTGCCCGCCTCGCTCCTGACGTTGGCGCTGCAATGCGGCGGCTCGGACGGCTATTCGGGCATCACCGCCAATCCGGCGCTCGGCATCGCCGCCGACATTTTGGTGAAGAACGGGGGCACGGCGATCCTTTCGGAGACGCCGGAAATCTATGGCGCCGAGCATCTCCTGACACGCCGCGCGAAAAATCGCGAGGTCGGCGAGAAGCTGGTCGAGATCATCCACTGGTGGGAGGATTATACGGCCCGCAACCAGATGGAGATGAACAACAACCCCTCCCCCGGCAACAAGCTCGGCGGGCTGACCACGATCCTTGAAAAATCGCTCGGCGCGGCGGCGAAGGGCGGCTCGACCACGCTCAACGCCGTCTATCACTATGCCGACCAGGTGAACGAAAAGGGCTTCGTCTTCATGGATACGCCGGGCTACGACCCGGTCTCGGCGACCGGCCAGGTGGCCGGCGGCGCCAACATCCTCTGCTTCACGACCGGACGCGGATCGGCCTACGGCAACAAGCCGACGCCGTCGATCAAGCTTGCCACCAACACGCCGATGTACGAGCGCATGAAGGAGGATATGGACCTGAATTGCGGCGACATCCTAGACGGCGTGACGCTGGAGGAAAAAGGCAAACAGATCTTCGGCGAAATCCTCGCCGTCGCGTCGGGCAAGCGCACCAAATCGGAAGAACTCGGCTACGGCGACAATGAATTCGTGCCCTGGCAGATCGGCGCGACGATGTAGGCCGGCATGAGTGGAAAGCAGCGCCGGGTCTGGTGGGGGGATTTCCGGGCCCCGGAATTCGAGGGGATCGATCCCGAGGCGGTGATCGCGGTGGTGCCGGTTGCCGCGATCGAGCAGCACGGCCCACATCTACCGGTCTCTACCGACACGACGATCATGGAAGGCATGCTGGCCGACACGATCGCGCTCTTGCCCGCCGATCTCGATATCCGCATCCTGCCGGTACAGGCGGTCGGTAAGTCGAACGAGCACATCTTCGAGCCCGGCACGCTGACGCTTTCGCCCACGGTGCTGATCGAGGCATGGACCGAGCTCGGAGCCTCGGTTGCCGGCACGGGGATCCGCAAGATCGTCTTCGTCAATTCGCATGGCGGCAACGAGGAAGTAATGGGGATCGTCACCCGCGAGCTTCGCGTGCGGTACGCCATGTTGGCCGTGAAGACGAGTTGGGAGCGCTTCGGCCGGCCGGAGGGTCTGTTTTCGCCCTGGGAGGAACGCTACGGAATCCATGGTGGCGACGTGGAAACGTCATTGATGCTGCATTTCCGGCCGGAACTGGTCGACATGGCGAAGGCGGAGGATTTCCCTTCCAGCGTTTTAGACGCGGAGCAGGAATTCGATCTCCTGCGCCAGACCGGCAAGCACGCCTTCGCCTGGGTCGCGGGCGATCTCAACCCGCGTGGCGTAGTCGGGAACGCCTCGGCAGCGACCGCCGAAAAGGGCCGCGCTACGGCGCAATTTCAGGCGGAAGGCCTTGTCTGCCTGCTCCGGGACATTCGGAAGGCGAAGCTCAAGGACTGGCTATCCTGAGCACCGCGACCATCCGCCGAACCTCAAAAATGTCTGACCCTCAGCCCGCAACGGGAACGCGGCCTTTTACCGCGTTGGCGCGCGATTCATAGCTTATCCGGCCAGCCTTATCCGTCGGCAGGCGCGCACGCACGCGCTCCCTCAGACGCCCCACCTCATCGGCAGGCAACGACGCAAGCAGCGACCGGCTCGTCCCGATGCTGGTCGTGATCGACCAGAACTGGTCGAAGTCGTCGAACGTGCGGCTCACCGTGATTTCCGTGGTCTCCACGTCGTCCAGACCCGCGTCGATCCATGCCTGCCGGAGCGCATCCATTCGCGAGACGCCGACGCTCGGCGGCCGGACCGGATTGAGACCGGCAGCGCGCAACTCGGCCTGTATCGGTTCCATCGGAAAGCCTCCGCCGAGCATGTCCCACAAATAGGCCGAAACGGAACCGCCGGGCCGTACCACGCGGGCCATCTCGGCCACACCGCGCGCCGGATCGGGCACGAAGAACAGCACAAGCGCCATCGCGGCGGCGTCGAAGCTGTTGTCTTCGAAGGGCAATTCCATGGCGTCGCCCTTGTGGAATTTGACCTTTCCGGTCGTGATCCGCCGCCGCGCATAGGCCAATTGTCCCTCCGACGGGTCGATGGCCTGGATATCGGCGGGGGCGCAGCGCTTCATGAGAAGCTCGGTGAAGGCGCCATTGCCGCAACCCACATCGGCCCAGCGCCAATCCGGAGGCGGCGCGAGCCAGTCCAGGAAGGCGGTGCCAACGAACTGGCTCCAGACGCCCATCATCCGCTCATAGGCGGATCCATCGTCAAAACGAATCTGATCGGTCACAACCAGCCCTCCTGTCCGGCCCGAAAATTCTTTCCCCGAAGGCCCTGGATCAGCCCGCGACCAGCATCGTCAGCGTCTCGGCGATGAGCGCCGGACGGTCGCCGCCCTCGATGTCGATCGTCTGGCGCTGCTTCATGAGATATTGGCCGGGCGCCTTTTTCTCGAAGGAGACGAGGTGCGAGTGCAGCCTGACCCGTGACCCGACCTTAACCGGCGTCAGGAAACGCACCTTGTCGAGGCCGTAATTGATGGAAGCCGCAACGCCCTCCGGCGCCGCGCCGATCTCGTAGGCCATCACCGGGATCAGCGAGAGCGTCAGGTATCCATGCGCGACCGGCGCGCCGAACGGGCTCTCGCGGCGGGCGCGGTCGACGTCGATATGGATCC
>JBDZVC010000336.1:0-4819 GCA_040255475.1 Phyllobacteriaceae bacterium
GCAGAGGGTTTTGCCTGTGCGGGGCTGTCTCTTGTCTAGGCCGCGAACGGATGCTTGACGCTGTCGCGCTGAGCGGTGGCTTCCGCCGCTGTCGGCTTTCCGTCGACGGCGCGCTGGATGGCTTCCTTGGTCGCCTGATAGTTGAACTGTTGGATCTTGGCGTCGTCGTTCGCTTCCCAATGGATGAACACTCCGACGCAGATGAAGACGTCGTCCGCCTCATTGGCTGGGATGACCCCTTCGGCGACACTGTCCTGTACTGCCTTGGCAACCGCGTGCTGGGCCGGCCCGAACATCTGGACGGCCTGCTTGGCGCCCTTGATCGTGACCTTGTTGAACATCACCGTGTTGGGTTTGCAGGGCAGGTTCGGCGCGATCACCGCGAGAAGCGAGGTGAAGCCGTCCTTGTTATTGGTGAGCGCGTTGCAGAATGCCGCCTCGACCGCGCTGCCGCGTGGACCGATAAGCAGGTCGACGTGGGCAACTTCATTGCCGTCCCCGACCAGCGATTCGCCGACCATTACTTTCGAGATCTTTGCCATGCCGATTTCCTCCAAGACACAATTGGTGTCCACGGACGCCGCAACCGAGCGAGCGCTCGATGGACAGCTATCCTTGTTGGCAGCGCCCGGAAGACCGGGCCGGTTGGCTAGATAGCCGCGGAAGCACCAGCTTCCGCTGGGGAAATTGAAGCATCAACATCCCGATTATGCAAGATGGCGGCGAAGAAGATGGACTAAAAGACAAGCCACCGTGAGGTCGGCCGAGGTGCCGGGATTGACGGCCCGTGCCTTCAGGTCGCGGTCGAAATACAGAAGAAGGCGTATGCGCGCCGCTTCGTCTTTTTCCGAAAATAGCGCTGACCGGACGCCGGCGGCTTCCTGTCGCACCTCGTTTGCTGTTTCCACGCCGTGTTTGCGGGCCACATGGCTATCCGCAAAGCCGCCGAGGAAAGCCATATAAACTGCGATCGTCGGCCACATGCCGCTTTCACCGCGCGCAAGGGCACTCTCATACTCAGCAAGTCCCGTCCCGAAAATATCGGCGAATCCGGTAACGTATTGTCGGGCGATCATGTCCCGTCCGGCCGCTTGGCGCATGGCTTCGAGCAGGCCGATCGTCGGTTTCTCGCGCACGTCATTCTCCGTTGCTCCGAGCCCGCCCGGCGAAGCGAGCGCGATCGCCTCGAACGTGGCCGCCGTGTCGTCCATGTCCATGCCGTCAAGCACCACGCCGAGATTGGCGTGCAGATCGGAGCCTGGCATCTCGGCGACGCGGATCAGCGGCGCCGCAAGAAGGACGATACCGAGATTGGTGTTGGTGCCGACCGCATCTCGCGTCGCGCGGATTGCCCCGAGGATACGCCGCCCGACCGCAAGGCCGGGATCGGTGAGCGGCCCGGCCGAAACCCTGGCGCTTTCCAGGAACTGTCCGGCCGACATGCGATGGCCGTCGGCGAACACATGGACATTGCCCGGCTTCAGCGCTTCGATTTCCATGCGGCAGGCGTCTTCATAGGCGGTTCGGAGATGTTCGCGTGATCGCGCCATGCGGTCACGAATTCGCTGGCGCGGCGAGGCGGTACGGCCTTGACGCCTCGTCCTGCCCGACGCGGCCGGCCAGAAAAGCCAGAAGCGCTTCGGCGACGGCGTCGGAGATATCGACCGTCGCGACCGATTGCAGCCCCGACCAAGCGGGCATACTATTGACCTCCAGCACGAAAAGCGTCCCGTCCTCCGCGGCTACGATATCGACGCCCGTGAAATCCGCACCGACCGCCGCCGTTGCGGCGATGGCCAGACGCGCCAGTTCGGCCTCGTCATGCCGTTCGATCCGCTCCGGAGCCCCGCCCTGGAAGACGTTGGTGATCCACCCTTCGCCACGACGGCTCATCATCGCGACTGCCTTGCCGGCGCAGACGAAAACGCGGAAATCGCGGAAGGGCGGACCCGGGCGCGGGATGTAATGCTGAAGGTAATAGACACCGTTGACCTCCTCCTCGGCCGGCAGGTCGGCGAGGGTCCGGATCAGCCTTATGCCGCGGCCCTGCGCGCCGAAGAGCGGTTTTAGGACGAGCGGCGTTTGAGAAAGCTCGCGCTCGGCAATTGCCTGCGCCATCTCCAGATTTTCCACGGTGAAGGTCGGCGGCGTCAGCACGCCGGCGTTCCGCAAAAGGAAAGTCGTCATCGACTTGTCGACGCAGCGCTCGATCGCCTGCGCCGAATTCCATACCGGAACGGAGAGCCTTTCCAATGCATGCAGGATACCGAGCCGACGCGTGATCGCCTCGAACGATCCGGCTGCGACCGAGCGGACAAGCACCGCATCCGGCAAAGCGCCGCCGAAGGCGGGGATCGAGATGCCGGCTGGCCTTTCCGTATCGAAGCCGATCGCGGCGAGCGGGGCTGTGGCCACAATGGCGCCGCGCCGTCTCAGCCTTGCGCCGAGACCCTTGGTTTGCACGCCGGTCGTGTCGCTTGCGATGAGGATGCGCAGCTGAACGGGATGGCTGCGAAGAGGAATAGGTGCTTCTGTCATCGGTCCCCACCCCCCTCTGTCCTGCCGGACATCTCCCCCTCAAGGGGGGAGATCAGCAGCGTCAACCTCGCTGCCCAGTCCGCGACGCTGACGATTGGCGGAGGCAGGGCCGCCGGCTGATCTCCCCCCTTGAGGGGGAGATGTCCGGCAGGACAGAGGGGGGTGGGGCACAGCAAAATCAAAGGCGTCCCATCACCTATCCCAAGCTCCGTTCGAGCATATAGACGTCCCGCTCGCCGGCACGAAAGGTATCGCCGGTGTCAATCGCTGTCACCACGATCTCGGCGGGGCTGAACAGCAAGGGGTCGATCGCGTAGAAATCGCCCTTGAAGCGCGAGAATATCTCGGCGAAGGGCTGGCCGTAATCGCGCGAGGCGTGGCTCGGCAGTTGGCGTGCGAGTTCTTCCGCATCCTTTGCCGATCCCCTGACGAAGAGCTGGACGATGCCGCCATAGATGATGGCGTCGTTGGTGCGGCCCATCGCGGTCAGGAAATCGGGGTGGGGAGCGGGGAGGGGAGCCGCGCCGATGCCGTCGACGATATTCTCCAGCGGGAATTTGAGGTCGTTCGCCTTGTGCAGCGCGACTTCCAGCACCCGCGCCACGATCTGCGCGGTGCCGGCGAGGCTTTGTGTCGGCGCGAAGAGGAAGGTCAGTTTTCCCGGTTCGAGCCCCGTCGCCTTCGCCACCTTTTCCACAACGGCCTGCGGCGGCGGCTTTGCTGTTTCGAGGAGCAGCACGGCGGCGGAGGCGGTGTCGCGATAGGCGAGCGTCCGGAAGAGCGGCTCCACGCGCGCCAATGCCCGCGCGGGGCCGGAGCCCATTGCGAAATAGCCGTCATTCGACAGGTTCCAGCCCGCATACTGACTGCCGAGGCAGGCAAGGACCGGCTGTGAGGAACGGACCTGCACGGTGAGCGGCCACTTCCGTGAGCCGCGATCCATCGTCATAGAGATGGTGCCAAGACCGCCCATCGCGGCTTCGGCCAGTCTGAGCCCAGCCTCTATGCCGCCTGTCACCTTCGCGCCGGCATCGATCAGACGCTCGCCGAGAGGCCCGTTCGAGACGGCGACCCGAAGGCGCTCGGCGTCGCGGGCCATGTCGTCGGCAATCCGGTGGGCGCTGTCGTTCAGGGAAACTGAGCCGCCCTTCATGGCGCGCTCCCTGCCCATTGGGGCCGCAATTGCGCGATGCGGGCTTTCACGGCCCGGCTTGTGGCGTCGGCGCTCGGGCCGCGCGCGAAGACCGTGCAGACCGGGTCGCCGGCAATGAGACTTGTGCCGGGCGATTGATGGTCCGCCGTCCAGTCGGGCCATGCGAATGCAGGAAAGCGTTCGATTGGTGCCGAGGCATAGGCGATCATCGAGGCCATCGAATCGACGAAGCGCGGCAAGCGGTACGGCCTGCCGGAAGCGGCGTCGAGATGCGTCTTCATCAGCGGTGCGGCCATGTCGTCGAAGATATCGAGCGTGGCGCCGGGGCGCGGGTTGATCTCCATAAGCTGGAAGCCGTCCGGGCTACGGATGAAGTCGGCGCTGCATAGGCCGACCAGACCTGCACGACGGGCGAGGCTGGAGAGCCAGTCACTTATCTTTGCCGCCTGCTCGCGGTCGAAGCGCCTCAGCCTTACCGCGCCGCCGTAGCGGTAGGGCGCGGCAGGCGCAGGCGAGGTCCATTGCCGGCTGAAGCCGACGACCCGCGCACCTTGGCCGTCACCGATGAAGAGCGCGGAAACGGGGTAGCCTTTGACGAAACGCTGGAAATAGCGGCCCGGTGCTGAAGCTGCCCCATTGGCGCGCGCGATATGGGCACCGCCGGCGCCGCCTGCCGTCTTGACGACCCAGTTCTCCGGGTCCGGCGGTGTTTCCCGACATATGGCAGGATGCGGGATGCCGAGTTCGGTGCAGTCGGCGGCCAGCGTCGCGGGGTCCTTTATCCGGCGGATCGTCGCGCCGTCATTGCCGGCGAGCGGGAAGCGACGCGCGATCTCGTCGACGAGGTCCGGCTTGCGCTCGAAGCCCGATCCAAGGACGATCGCGAGCGGCCGGTCATCGCCCGCCAACTGCCGGAGCGTTTCGACCATGCGGCCGTCGTCTATGCCGTTCTGCAGGTCGCCGGGCAGTTTCGCGGTGCGTTCTGCAAGCGCGACCGTGTCGATGTCGCAGAAGAAATCCGCGACCAGCGGGCGATAGCCGGCGCGCTGTGCCGCCGCCGCGAGAGCGCGGCCGGAAATCGCGGCGATCAGCAATGCGCCGCTATTTGGCGATTTCGCGTGCAAGAGA
>JBDZVC010000337.1:0-4818 GCA_040255475.1 Phyllobacteriaceae bacterium
CTCGATATCGATATGACCTTCGAAGATGGCCGCGCCATTGAGCGCGATCTTCGATTCGATCGGCCCCGGCTCGATCAGCGACACGTGGATGCCGGAGCCGGCGAGGTCGGCCCGAAGACAGAGCATCAATCCTTCCAGCGCATATTTCGATGCGCAATAGGCGCCGCGATAACGCAACGGTACGCTGCCGAGGATGGACGAGCAATTGACGATACGGCCATGGCCTTCGGCCCGCATGACGGGAACGATACGACGCGTCAGATCGTGCCAGCCGAAGACATTCGCCTCAAACTGGTCGCGCAGCGCCTCGACGGGAATATCCTCGACCGCCCCGGCAAGCGCGTAACCGCCATTGTTATAGAGCGCGTCGAGCCGGCCGTCGCTCTTTTCGAGTACATCGGCGACAAGCTTTTCGATCGAGAGAGGGTCGCAATAGTCGAGGTAAAAACCTTCCACCCCGTCGCGGTCGAGTGCGGCTATATCTTCCGGCCGCCGGGCCGTCGCCATCACGCGCCACCCCTCGCGAGCAAGCCGGCGGGCCGAGTAGGCGCCGATGCCTGAAGACGCGCCAGTGACAAGGATAATTCGCTTTTCTTCCATTCGGGTCTTTGGAATGGGGCGCTTCGGCGTGGTGGCAGGCGCGACCTCGCAGATCGAGGCGTTTGCCCTAATCTATGCTATCGAAGTTCAATCCTTCCCATATTCGCGGCGGAGTGACAATCGAACGATGGCTTTTACGGGATGAGACGCCCCGGCGTTGAGATCTTGCGGGGGGTGGCCGTTCTGAAGCGCATTCTCGGCGACGCGCTCGGCCACTTCATCAATGACGATGGCTGGTCGATGGCGAGCAATCTCGCCATCACGGCGCTGATGGCGCTGTTTCCCTTCCTGATCTTCGCCACTGCCCTGGCAAGCTTCCTGGGCGCGCATGCCTTTGCCGACACTGCCGTCCATATCGTCTTCGACACATGGCCCGAGCAGATCGCGGAGCCGATATCGCGCCAGGTGCAACGTGTGCTGACCGTGCAGCGCGGAGATTTCCTGACTTATGGCGTGCTCGCCGCCGCCTTCTTCGCGTCGAACGGCATCGAGGCGCTGCGCGTGGCGTTGAACCGCGCTTATCGCGTTACCGAAACACGCGGCTTTCTCTACCGCCGTCTGCAGAGCCTCGTATTCGTCTTGATCGCCACGCTCGGCTTCTTCGCCATCAGCGTCTTCCTGGTGGCGGCGCCCATCGCAGTTCATATAGCCGCGCGCCGCCTCGACTGGATCGAACCCTATCTCGGCACGATCACGCTCTGGCGCTTCGTCATCGCCTCGATCGTTATCGTGCTCGGCCTGATCGCCGTGCATTTCTGGTTGCCGGCCGGTCGGCGTCGCTTTGTCGATATCGTGCCGGGCATATTGTTCACGCTGATCGGCTGGGTCGCCGGTTCCAGCATATTCGCGGCCTACCTCGAGCGATTCTCGTCTTATGTCGTCACCTATGCGGGCCTCGCGTCGATCATGATCGCGATCGTCTTCCTCTACATCGTGTCGGCGATCTTCATCATGGGTGGCGAATTGAATGCCGCGATCCGCCGCTATCTGGACGCGCGTGCCCGTGTACCTGACTGAGAGGCCGTTCGGGAACCGGTGGCCAACGCCACGCCCAGGCAGGTGACGACCATGCCGCCGATCTGGAGCGGCGTCAGCCGCTCGTCGAACAGCGCCCAGGTCATGATCGCGGTCGCGGCCGGGACGAGATAGAAGAGCGAGGCGACCTTTGCCACTTCGCCCTCGCGGATCATCAGCATCAGGAGCAGGATCGCGCCGACCGAAAGCATGATGACCAGCCAGGCGAGCGCGAAGACGAATTCACCATTCACGACGATGTGCCGGTCCTCGAACAAGAACGCGCCGGCGACCATCGGCACCAAACCGCCCAGATATTGCCAGGCCGTTCCGGTAATCAAGTCGCCGCCGCCGTGCCGCTTCTGCCAGATCGTGCCGACGCTCATCGCGATGACAGCGATCACGGAGGCGAGCAGGGTCACCTCCGTCACACCGCCCGCTCCTACGCGAAGGCTCGGCAGCACCACGACCACCACGCCTGCGAAGCCGATGGCGATGCCGGTCCAGTGTCTGGCAAGGATGCGGTCGCCGAGGAAGGTGCCGGCGAGGATCGCCGTGATAAGCGGCTGCAGGCCGGCGATCAGCGCGACGAGCCCGGCCGGCATGCCGCGATGGACCGCCCAGAAGACGGCCCCGAGATACGTGCCCTGCATCAGAAAGCCCGCGATCATCGCGTTGAATGCGTTGCGCCCGCCGCTCCATTTAGCGCCCAGTGCGAATGCCAGGACGATGAACAGCAGGAACGCAATCGAGAAGCGCAGCGTCAGGAAGGTGAACGGCTCGGACCACGGCATGGCATAGCGTGCGCCGACGAAGCCGGTCGCCCAAAGGACCACGAAAAGGCCCGGAGCAAGTCTGGAAAGGAGTTTCATGCCGGCGCTTCGGGTTCGGGGAAGAGGGAATCGGCGGAGCACGTCGCTCTAATGCCGATCATTCCGATAAGCAAAACGAAACGATTGGACCATATGCTCACTGGGAAGCACGGAATGGGTGCGCGGCGGTTCCCGAGAGGATGAACCATGCTGATGAACCTTGACCTCACCTGGATGATGATGGCCATCGCGGTCGTCGCGATCCTTTCCTTCATTTTCGGTATGGCGCTCGACAGCCTGCTCGGTTCCGAGGGTTTCGGTCCGATCGGTAATACGATCGTGGTGACTGCCGGCTTCTTCCTCGGCATTTACGTGGCCAATTCCTACGGCATCCGCTTCCACGATCTGAAGATGGCCGTCGCCACCGGCCTCTGCGGCGCCTTTGCCAGCCTCGGCATTCTTGCTGTGGTGAAAGCCGGCCTTGCGCGGCTGTAGCTCCGCGCAAGACGCATCATAGCCCTATCATCCGACGAATATCCGCCGGTGCGCTGCCCTCCGCCCTGAGTGCGGCAAGTGCAGCGTCGCTCCGGCTTTTCGAGAGCTTGCGCCCATCATCGCCAAGAATGAGATCGTGGTGGAAATAGTGCGGTTCGGGAAGGCAGAGCAGTTCCTGCAAAAGCCGGTGAATGGCGGTCGCGTAGAAAAGGTCCCGGCCGCGCACGACGTCAGTGACGCCTTGCACCGCATCGTCGGTGACGACCGAGAGGTGATAGCTGGTCGGCGTCTCCCGGCGCGCCAGGATTACATCGCCCCATGCGACTGGGTCAGCGGGGACGACGCCTGTTTCGCCCATGGGGCCGCGCCCGTCCTCCCGCCATGAGAGCGGTTTCGCGACGCGGCGAAGCGCTCGCTCCATATCGAGCCGCCAGGCGAAGGGTGCGCCGCTTTCGATACGCCGTTTCCGCTCCCGCGCCGACAGAAGGCGATCGGCGCCAGGATAGAGCGGCACGCCGTCCGGATCGGCCGGCCATTTCCTGCCCGAAGCCTGCGCATCCGCGATATGGGCACGGATGTCGCCGCGGCTCATGAAGGCCGGGTAGACGAGGTCTCCGGCGATCAGCCGGTCGAGATGCACGCGGTAGGCGTTCATGTGGTCGGATTGCCGGCGCACCGGCTCCTCCCACTCGATCCCCAGCCATGCGAGGTCGTCATATATGCCGTGCTCGAATTCGGTGGCGGATCGCGTCGGGTCGATATCCTCGATCCTGAGTAGCAGCCGTCCACCCGCCTCGTCAGCCAGCTTCCGGTTGAGGAGCGCCGAATAGGCATGCCCGAGATGCAGCCGACCGTTCGGGCTCGGGGCGAAGCGGAAGACGCGCGGGCTGCTCATGGGCTGCTGACAAAGCGGGTTGGACGGGCGATTTTCCGATTGCTACTTTGCCGTCCGATGAAGGACAAGCTCATGCGGCGCATCGAAACGCTTGATCATGTATATCAGGGGCTGGATGCGCTCTGCGCCGCCGACGCGCGGCTCGTTCGTGTGCGCGAAATGGCCGGCGAGGTGCCGCTCAGGCTCTCCGAACCCGGTTTCCGAAGCCTTGCCTCGATCATCGTTTCGCAGCAGGTCTCGCGCGCCAGCGCCGACGCGATCTTCGGCCGGCTGACAAGGCTCGTCGACCCGCTCACCGCGGAAGGCGTGCTCGCCGCCGGCGAAACCGTCTTCCGTGAGGCCGGCCTGTCGCGGCCGAAGCAGCGCACGCTTCTGGCCGTCGCCGGCGCGATCGCCGATGAAGGGCTCGACCTCCATCATCTTTGCCGCCTTGATTCCACCGAGGCCATGCGGGCTCTCACTGCCGTCCACGGCATCGGCGCCTGGACGGCAGAGGTCTATCTGCTCTTCGCTGCCGGCCATCCCGACATCTTCCCCGCGCGCGACGTCGCGCTCCAGACGGCTGTCGGCCATGCGCTCGCCATCGAGCCGCGTCCCGGTGAAAAGGCCCTGATCAAGCTCGCCGAATCATGGGCGCCCTGGCGCGGCGTGGCGGCACGGCTCTTCTGGGCCTATTATCGCGAGACCAAAGGGCGCGACGCGGCCCTGCTGGCGACAGCTCCGCCTAACCCTGCATAGAACAAGGGAAACCGCGCGGAATTGCGCATTTCGGGCGGCGTTTTCCTGCTTCACAACCCTGTCATGTCGGGCTTACAGTATCCGCGCCGATTGGTTCGGGAATGATTCCAGGAGGTAGTTTCGTGACGATCGCCGTCTCTCCCGATGGCATGCCTGCCCTGGTGCTGAACGCGGATTACCGCCCGCTCAGCTATTACCCGCTGTCGCTTTGGTCCTGGCAGGACGCGATCAAGGCGGTATTCCTGGAGCGCGTCAACATCGTCG
>JBDZVC010000338.1:0-4812 GCA_040255475.1 Phyllobacteriaceae bacterium
CTGCGCTTCAGCACGATCTCGCCGCCCGCATCCTCGACGGTGCGGAAGAACTTGATCGGGTCGCCGATACCGGCGAAGGCGAGCACCCTCCGGCCGGCTATGCCGGAGCCGGCAAGCGGCCGCTGGCGCGCGGAAAACACCGGTTTTCCCGCTCGCGCTGCCATGCGCACCACATGATCGGCGCCGCTTCCCTCGCCTACCGCCAACACAGCGTCTGCATAGGGCATCTGGTCGACCAGCCTGGCGCGCAGCGGCCCGCCAGGGATGGTGTGCCCGTTGCCGATGCCGCGACGGGCATCGACGACGATCAGCGCATAATCGAAATGGATGCGCGCGCTCTGGAAGCCGTCGTCAAGGATCAGGAAATCACAGCCCTTTTCGATCAGCAGGCGCGCGCCGGCGGCACGGTTGCGGGTCACCACGACCGGTGCGTGACGGGCGAGCAGCAGCGGTTCATCGCCGACGTGTTTCGCGCGGTCACGCGCTGGATCGACAAGATGCGGCGTGGAATGGCTGCCGCCGTGGCCACGCGAGAGGAAACCCGGCTTCAGCCCCATTTCCCGCGCCTCGACGGCGAGCGCAATCGCGACCGGCGTCTTGCCGGCGCCGCCAACTGTTAGATTGCCGACGCAAAGCACGGGTGCCGCGACCTTTTCGCGGGAAGCTTTCAGGAGGTTGCGGCGCGCAAGCGAGGCATAGGCGACGGAGAAAGGCGACAGCAATGCCGCGCGCCAATCAGGCTTCTTCCACCAGAAAGGAGGGGCCTCGCTTACCACGTTGGGCCTCTCGACATGACCGCCTACCTCCTGCGGCCGTTGCCGTCTTCCAGGCGTGCCTTGACGACGAGCGGCAGGATATAGGGGTCAAGCGCCCGCATCGTCCTCTCCAGCGCTCCCCTCATCTCGTCCACCGCCGCGAGCCCGGCGGCCATCATGTCGTGTCGCGCGCGGTCGTTGTTCAAAAGGAAATTGACGGCGCCGGCAAGCATGTCGCGGTCGCGGATAAGCCTGGCGCCGCCGCGGTCGATCAGCTTCTGGTAGGTCTCGCGGAAATTCTGCACGTTCCGCCCGGCAAGAACGGCCGTATCGAGCATCGCCGGCTCGAGCGGGTTCTGCCCGCCCGCACCGACCAGCGAGCGGCCGACGAAGGCGATCTCGGTCAGCCTCAGATAAAGGCCCATCTCGCCGATCGTGTCCCCGAGGAAGATGTCGGTATCGGCTTCGATGGGTTCATCCAGGCTACGGCGCGCCACTTTCAGCCCATCCGCGGCGAACCGCTCGGCGAGCGCGTCACCACGCTCGGGGTGACGCGGAACAATGATGGTGAGCAAGTCCGGATGGCGGGTGCGCAGCAGTTTGTGCGCGTCGGCGGCGACCGCTTCTTCTCCCTCATGCGTGGAAATCGCCGCCCATACATGGCGGTTGCCGATACGGCCGCGAAAATCCGCAAGCACATCCTGGGGCACGGACGGAGGCCCGGCGTCCACCTTCAGATTTCCGGAAACGGTGACCGGCCTCGCGCCGAGCGCATGGAACCGTTCCGCGTCGAGGTCGGACTGCGCGATCACATGCGCCAGGTTCTCGAAAAGGGCTTCGGCGATCGAGGCGCGCTTCCTCCACGAGCGGAAGGAGCGATCGGAGAGGCGGCCGTTCACCAGCACCTGCGGCACGCGGCGCGCGCCGAGTTCAAGGATGGTCATCGGCCAGATCTCGGATTCGGCGATAATCGCAAGATCGGGCGCCCAGTGATTGAGGAAGCGCCGGACGGCGGGCTTAAGGTCGAGCGGCACATATTGATGCAGCACGCGATCGCCGAGCCGCTCGGAGGCGACACCGGCGGAAGTGACGGTCCCGGTGGTGAGTACGATGTTGATGCCGAGCGAAAGGATATGTTCGATCAGCGGGATAACGGCATTGGTCTCGCCGACGCTCGCCGCATGCATCCAGATCAGCGGCCCGGCGGGCCGTGGGTAAGCGGCGAAGCCATAACGCTCACGGCGCCGGAGAGGATCTTCCTTGCCCTTGGAGGCACGCCAGGCCACGTAGCCGCCGATCAGCGGATAGGCGGCCGCCCCGGTCCACCGATAGGCGCCCAGAACCGCACGTGCCCACCCCTCGCTCATCGCCGACCATCGACCAAGGCATAGGCCTTCGCGGTCGCCGCGTTGAGGGCGGCGGTCACGGCCCGCCGCTTTTCCTCCAGTTCCGCCTCGCCGGTATCGCGACCGACATAGATCGGTTCGCCGAAGACCACCGCCCGATGACCGAAGGGGAGATTGATGGTGGTCTTGTCCCATGTCTTGTCAAGCACCTTGCGGCGGCTCGTGGCATAGGCGACCGGCAGGATCGGCCGGCCCGAAATGCGGGCAAGCGTAACGATGCCCATTCCCGCCTGACGCGGCGTGCCATGCGGGATGTCTGCGATCATGGCGACCGCATTGCCGGCGTCGAGCGTCTTTTTCAGGGCAATCAGCGCCCTCGCCCCGCCCTTGTCCGCCGTTTTCTGCGAACGGCCGCCGGAACCACGAATCGTGCGGAACCCGTTGCGCTCCAGTACCAGCGCGTTGAGTTCGGCGTCGGCGCTGCGGGAAAGCATTGCCGAGATGGGGATATGGCGTGGCCGATCGAATGCCGACAAGATATGCTGGCCGTGCCAGAGCGCGACGATCGGCGGCATATGTTCGGTCAGCTTCGCGGCGGTGTCGTCGCTACCCTCGACGAGCGGATTGGTCCAGTAGACGAAGCGGAAGGCCCGCGCCACGAACCATGCCACGAAGGGCATGGTAAAGCGCGAGGCGGCAAGCGGTTTGCGGATACGCCGCCACAGCCGGCGCGCAGCGTCCTCCTGCCTGCGCTTTCGGGCCGGCTTGGCGGGCGAGCCGGCGATCTCTCCTTCGCGCATCATCAATCCTTGCCCGGCAAAGCCGATTCCGGATCGAGAAGCCGGTGCAGATGGACGATGAAATAGCGCATGCCGGCATTGTCCACGGTCGACTGGGCCTTGGCCCGCCAGGCGGCGTGTGCCGACGCATAGTCGGGATAGATTCCGACGATGTCGAGCGCATCGAGGTCACGGAATTCGGTCGAACCGAGCGACTTCAACTCGCCGCCGAAGACAAGGTGGAGAAGCTGTTTCTTTTCAGCCGGGCCGGTCATTCTTCTTTTCTTGTCGCGTTTCCGGAGAATCGGTGCTTAGCGGAAAAAGCGTCGCGATGATATATTCGCATCACGATCCGTTTTCCATGTCGCGGATCGATTGCGCCATCTCGCCGAGAAGCGACCCGCTGCCGGCGACAAGCGTGCTGTGCCGCGTCTCGCGGCGCGCATAGAAAGGTGTTTCGCCCCGACGGTCAAGGACGGCGCCGCCAGCCTCGGCGAGGATGAGATCGGCGGCGGCAAGATCCCAGTCATGTGAATTGGCCTTGATGAAGGTGGCGTCGATTCTGCCCGACGCCACCATGGCGAGCCGGTAGGCAAGCGACGGGATATAAGGAACATTGACGAAACGGCTGCGCGACCGCTCAGGCATGGCGGCGATCAGCGCTTTCGGCCCGCCGACCCGCAACTCGCCCGCAGCTTCGCGCACGCCAATCGCCTTGCCGTTGCGGACGGCCCCGCCGCCGGCGCGGGCCGCATAGATCTCCGTTTTCGCCGGGCAGTCGAGCACACCGGCCACGGGGCGACCTTTCTCCACGATCGCCACGCTGACGCACCATTCATCGGAACCTGCGATGAAACCGCGCGTGCCGTCGATCGGATCGACGACGAAGGTGCGTGCGGCGGAAAGCCGCCCCGGCGAGTCCGCCGTCTCTTCCGACAGCCAACCATAGTCAGGCCGCGCGGCGGAAAGCCGGTCACGCAACAGTTTGTCTACAGCGAGATCGCCCTCCGTCACCGGCGAATTGCCCGCCTTCATCCAGACCTGCGGATCGCGGCGGAAATAACGCATGGCGAGTTCCGCCGCCTCACGAGCAGCATCGCGGAGCAGGTCCAGATCGGTGTCGAGCGTTCTGTCGGTCAGTTCAGTCACCTGCAAGCGTCATACCTTCGATCAGAAGCGTTGGCGCCGCGGTGGCGAAATTGCGGTCGATATCGTTTGCCGGAACCATCCGCATGAACATGTCCTTCAGATTGGAGGCGATGGTCACTTCCGATACCGGATAGGCAAGTTTGCCATTCTCGATCCAGAAGCCGGATGCCCCGCGGCTGTATTCGCCCGTCAGCATGTCCACACCATGGCCGAAGACTTCCGTGACGTAGAAACCGCTCTTGACGGAAGCGATCAGTTCGTCCGGCGAGCGATCGCCCGGTTCGATGGCGAAATTGGTCGAGGACGGCGAGACGGATGTGCCCGAACGCGCGCCGCGCCCGTTGGTGGTGAGGCGGAGTTCACGTGCCGCCGAGGTTGACAGGAACCAGTGGCGGAGCACGCCGTTCTCGACCATGGCCAGCGCCTCGCCGGCGACGCCTTCGCCGTCGAACGGGCGCGAGCCCGGACCGCGGCGCTTGAGCGGATGGTCAGTGGCCGTGATGTCGGCCGACGCGATCTGCTGGCCCATCCGGTCACGCAGGAAGGATGTCTTGCGGGCGACGGAGGCGCCGTTGATCGCGCCGGCGAGGTGGCCGGCGATGCCGCGCGCGACGCGCGGATCGTAGATCACGGTCACGGGACCGGTTTTCGCCTTGCGCGAGCCCAGCCGGCGGACGGTGCGCTCGCCGGCGTGGGCGCCGATGTCGGCCGGCTGGTCCAGATCGGCGAAATGGAGACGGGAGGAAAAGTCGTAGTCACGTTCCATCGCCGTCCCCTCGCCCG
>JBDZVC010000339.1:0-4810 GCA_040255475.1 Phyllobacteriaceae bacterium
GGCGATCCATCCGCGCTACGAGGCGACGCAGAAGGAGAAGATGCTGCCGGTCATGACCGCACGGCTGCTCGAATTGGCGGAGGCTGCGAGGGGCGCCCGCATGGGCCTCAATATCGATGCCGAGGAAGCCGACCGGCTCGACCTCTCGCTCGATGTGATCGAGGAGGTGCTGGCGAGCCCGTCGCTCGCCAGCTGGGATGGGTTTGGCGTCGTTGTGCAGGCCTATGGAAGGCGCGCGCCGTTCGTACTCGACTGGCTTCATGCGCTCGCGGAAAAACTCGACCGCCGCATAATGGTGAGGCTGGTGAAAGGCGCCTACTGGGATACCGAGATCAAGCGCGCCCAGACGATGGGGCTCGCCGGCTATCCTGTGTTCACGCGCAAGGCGAGCACCGACGTTTCCTATCTCGCCTGCGCGAAGAAGCTACTTTCCATGACGGATCGCATCTATCCGCAATTCGCCACGCACAACGCCCATACGGTGGCGGCCGTGCTGGAACTTGCGGGTGCCGACCGCGACCGTTTCGAGTTCCAGAGGCTGCACGGCATGGGCGAGGCGCTGCACGAGGCCGTGCGCAAGGCGGAAGGCACGCGCTGCCGCATCTATGCGCCGGTAGGCGCACACGAGGATCTGCTCGCCTATCTGGTGCGGCGGCTTCTGGAGAACGGCGCGAATTCCTCCTTCGTCCACCAGATCGTCGATCAGGACGTCAGCCCTGAAGAGATCGCGCGCGACCCGCTGGCGATCGTCGGGACACAAGGACCGGCGGCGAACCCGGCCATACCGGAGCCCACCGCGATCTTCGAACCCCAGCGAGGCAATTCGAGAGGCTGGGACATTACCGATCCGGACACCATCGTTTCCATCGACAAGGCGCGGAAGAAGTTCGCCGCGCCGCATCGCTGGCAGGCAAAGCCGATGACGTGGGCGAAGGGCGGAGGCGAGGCGTTGCCGGTGCTCAATCCCGCCGATCCATCCGAGGCGGTCGGGGAAGTCACAAACACCGATGAGCGGCAGGTGCATGAGGCAGTAGGTCTGGCAGTCGCTGCGCAACCGGAATGGGCTGCACGCCCCGTCGGGGACCGCGCAGCGATCCTGCTCCGTATCGCTGACCTCTATGAGGAAAATTCCGTCGAGTTTTTCGCCCTTGCCGCGCGGGAAGCCGGCAAGACGCTGATGGACGGCGTGGCGGAAGTGCGCGAGGCGGTCGATTTCCTGCGCTACTACGCCGGTCAGGCCAGGCTTGCCGAAGCCGACACGGTGCCGCGCGGCGTGATTGCCTGCATCTCACCGTGGAATTTTCCGCTGGCGATCTTCACCGGACAGATCGCGGCCGCGCTTGTGACGGGTAATGCCGTCATCGCAAAGCCTGCGGAGCAGACGCCGCTGATTGCGGTCCGCGCTGTCGAACTGATGCGGCAAGCGGGCGTGCCGGAAGACATCATCCAGCTCTTGCCGGGCGACGGCCCGTCGGTCGGCGCGCCGCTAGCGGCCGACCCGCGCATCGCGGGCGTCTGCTTTACCGGTTCGACGGAGGTGGCGAAGGCGATCGAGCGCCAACTTGCTGAAACCGCCGCACCAGACGCGATGCTGATCGCCGAGACCGGCGGGTTGAACGCGATGATTGTCGATTCGACCGCCTTGCCGGAACAGGTGGTGCGCGACGTGATCGCCTCCGCCTTCCAGAGCGCCGGTCAGCGCTGCTCGGCGCTGCGCGTGCTCTATTTGCAGGACGATGTCGCGCCCAAGGTGACGAAGATGCTGACCGGCGCGCTCGCGGCGCTGACCGTCGGCGATCCATCCGATATCGAGACGGACGTCGGGCCGGTGATCGACGACGACGCGAAGCAGTCGATTTCGGCTTACAGCGAAAAGATGGAGAAGGAGGGCCGGCTGGTCGGAAAGCTCGATACGCCGCCCCGCGGCCGCTTCGCCAGCCCGAGCATCTTCCGGGTTTCAGGGATCGGCGAGATGGAGCGCGAGGTGTTCGGACCCGTCCTTCACCTCGCCACCTACGAGCCGGAGAAGATCGACAGCATCATCGCCGACATCAACAGGAAGGGCTACGGCCTGACCTTCGGCCTCCATACGCGCATCGATGCACGCGTGCAGCACGTGGTCGATGCCGTCCATGCCGGCAACATCTATGTGAACCGCAACCAGATCGGCGCGGTGGTCGGCTCGCAGCCTTTTGGGGGAGAGGGGCTTTCCGGCACCGGGCCGAAGGCCGGTGGCCCGAACTATCTGCGCCGGTTCCGGAAATCCGCGAATGCCTCGGCCGGTGCCGCCCCTACGGGTGCACCCGTCGTGGCGGCGGGCGAGCTTGCGGCACGGTTTCCTTCCGACGCGAAGGGCGAATGGGCGCGGCGCGAGGACCGCATCCCGGCGCTGCGCAAGCTCGTCCGTGGGAAGGCTGTCGCGGCGATGGCCGCTTCCGCGGTGGTCGAATATGGCGCGGTAGATCTACCCGGGCCGACCGGAGAGGCCAATACGCTGGTGGCCGCGCCGCGCGGCCGTGTGCTCTGCCTCGGTCCCGATGCCGATATGCTGCTCGCACAGGTCGTACAGGCGCTCGCCGCCGGCAACGCGGTTCTTGCCGTTGCGCCGGAGGCTGTGAAGGCGCTTGTCTCGCTGACGGGAAAGGGCCTGCCGCTTGCGGCCGTCGACGGCATGGTGGAGCCGGAGAGCCTTCGCGAACTGGCCGTCGATCTCGTCGCTTTTTCGGGCGATGCGGAGACGCTGCGCCAGCTCCGTCGAGCGCTGGCTTCGCGGCCCGGCCCGATCGTCGGCATCGTCAGCGAGAAGATCAATCCGATAGCCTATATCCACGAGCGCGCCATTTGCGTCGATACGACGGCCGCCGGCGGCAATGCCAGCCTGCTGGCGGCATCATGAGCCGATTGCCTTTTTGAAAGGCAAACCCCTCCTCTCCCTGTTGGTGTTGAGACCGGGGAGAGGAGGGGCAGGCTAGCGGCAGTTGAGTGGTACGGGTTAGAACGCCCGCCCGTCACGCCCATACCGCTCCGCCGCTACGCCCGCACTTCCTGGCGCTGGAAGGTAACGTAAGCGCCAGTGAAGATCAGAAGCATGGCCGCCACCATGCCGGAAAGCTGCGGCCAGATGAGCAGCGCGCTCTGTGCGAAGGGCAGGGGAGCGCCGGGTATCGCGCCCTCCATCTGGTCCATGAAGACCAGGCCCAGTGAACGGGTCTGGGGGCTGAGAAGTGCCTGCGCCGTCTCCGAGAAGAGCGTGTTCGGCGAGATGCGGGCAAGCGCGCTCTGCATCTCCACAGCGTTGACCAGCGTCATCGGGTTGGTCGGATCGATCGGAGCCAGCGCGATCGTCAGCGCATGCGCGATCATGCCCCAGAAGATGGCGAAGACCAGCCACAGCGCCAGCGCCGCAAGTGCCGAAGTCGCCGCCTGCCGGAAGATCGTTGAGAAAAGGAGCGCCAGCGCCAGCCACACCCCCGCATAGGCGAGGCATGCGACGAGGAAGGCGAGGCCGCGCGCGATCTCCGGTCCGCTTGGCGGCAGGCCGAGGGTCAGGATACCGAGCCCGGTCATCAGCAGCCACAGCGTCAGCAGGCAAAGCGCCAATACGATCATGCCGCCCAGGAATTTCCCGAACAGAAGCGCATCGCGATAGATCGGCTGCGCCAGGATGCGGCTCATCGTCCGGCGGCTGTATTCACCGTTCACCGAATCGAAGGCGAGCGCGATCGAGACGAGCGGAAGAAGGAAGCCGAGGAACGCCACGAAGGACGGCACCGGATCCTTTGCCGTCGTGAGCAGGCGCAGGAACAGGAACGGGTCCTGGCCGATCGTGTTCTTGATCTGGCCGATGGCGCCATAGACGCTGCCGAAAGCAGTGAGAAGCACCAGAAGCATGACGAAGTGGAACCGCGCCGAGGAGAAATGGTCGGCCGCTTCCTTCCACGCGATAGTGGACATGCCCGCGAGGGCGGAACCCTTACGCCGCATCGGCCATCTCCCTGTTCTCGTCCGTCTCGAAATAGCGGACATAGACGTCATCGAGGCTGGACTGGCTCATCGAGAGGCTTTTCAGCGATCCACCGGCGGCAATGATAGCCTTCGAAATTTGCGGGCGGAGATCGCCGTCGGCGTCGATCTGGACGGCTCCGTTCTTCTTTCGCGTCACCCGTCTTACGCCTTTGATCGGCGTCATCACCTTTTCGGGATCCACGCCCTCCGCTTCGAGATCAATGATGCAGATGCCGCCCAGCACCTTGCCGGCGATGTCCGGCACGGTGCCGACGAGGCCAGCCTTGCCTTCGCGGAAAAGCGCGACCCGGTCGCAAACCGACTGCACCATGGAGAGCAGATGGGAGGAAAGGATAACGGTCATGCCGCCCCTGGCGAAGGACGAAATGAGCTGGAGGAGCTCCTGCGTCGATTGCGGATCGAGACCGGAGGTCGGCTCGTCAAGGATGGCAAGCCGGCTGCCCTTGGCGACGAGTTCCGCCAGCCCGAGTCGCTGGCGCATGCCGCGCGAGAAGGTCTTCACCCGCCTGTCGGCAACCTTGGCGAGCCGGACACGCTGCAAGGCCTGCTCGATCCGAGCCTCGCGTTCGTTTTCCGGGATGCCGGAAAGCTTGGCGATGTAGCGCAGATTCTCGCGAGCGGTGAGCTGATCATAGAAGCCCACCGCGTCGGGCATGTAGCCGACTTCCCGCTTGACCGCGAGAGGGTCGCGCAGCGGATCGTGGCCGAAGACGCGGACCGTGCCTGAAGACGGTTCGGTGAGGCCGAGCAGCATGAGGATCGTCGTCGTCTTGCCCGACCCGTT
>JBDZVC010000036.1:0-26450 GCA_040255475.1 Phyllobacteriaceae bacterium
GGCACGATCAAGGGCGTCATCTGCGAAACCAAGAGCGGCAGGCAGGCCGTGCTCGGCAAGGTCGTGATCGACGCGACGGGCGATCTCGACGTGGCCGCGGCCGCCGGCTCCCCGCACACGCTGGGTTCCTTCATCGTCACCACCGTCTTCCGCCTTGGCGGCATCGACACCGACGAAGCGGAGCGCTTCGAGTATGAAGAGCCGGAAGCCTTCGCCGTGCTCGACCGCGAGGCGAAGCGCATCATGGGCGGTTCGTGGGAACGCTGGTGGCTCAAGACGCCGCTGCCCGGCATCGTCTGGTGCAACTGCCCGCACATGGCCGGCTTCGACGGTCTCTCCGTCGAGCACCTGACCAATGCCGACTTCAAGGGCCGTGAGCGCATCGCCGAACTGGTCTCCTTTATCCGCGCCAAGATGCCGGGCTTCAAGAACGCCTTCGTCGTCGACGTGGCGCCGCAGATCGGCGTGCGCCAGTCGCGCCTGCTCGAAGGCGAGTATGTGCTGACCAAGGAGGACGTGACGGCGCGCCGGCACTTCACCGACAGCGTGGCGCGCGGCCGCGACTATTATTATCCCTACCGCACGCTCCTGCCCAAGGGCGTCTCGCAGCTCCTCGTCGCCGGCCGGCATTATTCCTCGACCGCCGCCGCGCAGCGCATCTCGCGCGAGATCCCGCCCTGCATGGCAATGGGCGAGGCGACAGGTGTCGCGGCGGCCCTTTCTCTGCAAGCCGGCGTCACCGTCGACAAGGTCGACGTGCGTAAGGTGCAGGATACCTTGCGCGCACAGGGCGCCGACCCGGGCGACCGGCCTTCGGCCAACGCGACGCTGCATATGGCCGCGGCGGAGTAGGATGACAGTGCTCTTCTCCCCGCTTGCGGGGAGAAGATGCCGGCAGGCGGATGAGGGGCAGCACGCACTCGCGAAGTTGGCCTTCATCCGGCCCTACAGGCCACCTTCTCCCCGTGAATGGGGAGAAGGGATAGCGGCGAAGCAGCCGATTGAGACACAAGACACAGGAAGAAAAGATGTCATCCTCCGACACCCAGCCACTCTCCGGCATCAAGGTCATCGACTTCACACAGGTGATGCTCGGCCCCTGCTGCACGCAGGTGCTTGCCGACTACGGCGCTGACGTCATCAAGATCGAGCGGCCGGGCGCGGGGGACCTTTCCCGCAACTCCATCGCCGACGATCCGGACGGCCAGAACAATCCCGTCTTCCGCAGCCTGAACCGCAACAAGCGCTCCATCGCGCTGGACATGCGCAAGGACGACGCCAAGGCGGTGATCTACGAACTGGTGAAGACCGCCGATGTGGTAGTCAACAATTTCCGCGCCGGCGTCATGGAACGTATGGGCTTCGGCCACGAGAAGCTGTCCGAGATCAATCCGCGCATCATCTCCGCCTTCGGTTCGGGCTTCGGCTCGAAGGGGCCGCTTTCGCACAAGGGCGGGCAGGACATCCTCGCCCAGGCGCTATCCGGCGTGATGATGCGCAAGGCCGATCCCAGCTTGCCGACCTCGCTCTATTCCACTGCGCTCTGCGACTACACTGCCGGCATGCATCTGGTGCAGGCGATCCTGCTGGCGCTGATGCAGCGTGAGAAGACCGGCCGCGGCCAGTCGGTCTCGGTTTCGCTGTTCGAATCGATGCTCGCCATGCAGATTCAGGAAGCGGCGATGTGGCTGCAGCGCCAGAAGGATTTGAACTGGGGAGCCTTCCCGCTGACCGGCGTATTCGAGACGACCGATGGCTGGGTGGTGCTGGTCGGTGCCTTCAAGGCGAACCCGCTGCAGGACATCTGCAAGGCGCTCGACCTGCCGGACCTGTCGCAGGAGCCGCGCTTCGCGAGCTTCGCCGACAAGGTCGCGCACAAGCCGGAACTGCAACGGCTTTTCCGCGAACGCTTCGCGACGAACACGACCGAATACTGGCTTGGCCGGCTGGAGGAGCAGGATCTGCTCTGCGCCCCGGTGCTGACGCTTCCGCAGGCGCTCGGCCACGGCCAGACCGAGGTCAACGGCTCGATCATCGAACTCGACGGGGGCATCCCGGTCCTCGGCTCGCCGCTTACCATGGACGAGAGCGCCTTCAAGGTGCGGCATTCGCCGCCCGATCTCGGTGGCGACGGCCGCACCGTCCTCGAGGAAGCCGGCTATTCCGCCGAACAGATCGACCGGCTGGTGGAAAGCGGCGCTCTCGCCGGCGAACGCCGTGAGGCAGCGGCATGAGCGTGCTCTTTTCCGTCGAGGACCATGTCGCGCGCGTCACCATCGATCGCCCCGATGTGCTCAACGCCGTCGACCTTGCCACCCAGACCGAACTCATCCGGATTTGGGAGAAGATCGAGCAGAATCGCGACGTGCGCGTCGTGGTGCTGACCGGCTCAGGCGAGAGGGCCTTCTGTACAGGGGCCGACATGAAGGGAAGCTCCGGGATGAGCGGTCTTGAATATTGGGCGGCTCCGCGTCCCGGCGGCTTCGGCGGCATCGCGCTGCGCGATACGCTCAACGTGCCGGTCATCGCCCGGGTCAACGGCCATGCGCTTGGCGGCGGCATGGAGATGGTGCTTGGCTGCGACATCGTTATCGCGTCCGAGAAGGCCACCTTCGGACTGCCCGAGCCGCGCGTCGGCCGGCTCGCGCTCGATGGCGGCATCGCGCTGTTGGCCCGCCGTATCCCGCATGTCCAGGCCATGGGTCTGCTTCTGACCGGCCGGCGCATCGGCGCCGCGGAGGCCTTCCGCCTCGGACTGGTCAACGAGGTCGCCGCTCCGGACGCGCTCGACGAGGCCGTGAACCGTTGGGTGGGCGATATTCTCGCCTGCGCCCCGCTTTCGGTGCGCGCCGTCAAGGCCATGGTCCGCGCGGGCGAAGGCGTGAGCGCCAGGGAAGCGCAGATGCTCAGGCTGCCCGAACTGGTCGAGGCGTTGAAATCGGAAGACCAGAACGAGGGCGTTGCCGCCTTCCGCGAAAAGCGCGCCCCGAACTGGAAGGGACGCTGAGGGCCGCGCCATGGTTTATGTGATCGCCTCGGCCTGCATCGACGTAAAGGACGGCGCCTGTCAGGACGTCTGTCCCGTCGAATGCATCTACGAAGGCGGCCGGATGATGTATATCCAGCCGGAGGAATGTATTTCCTGCGGACTTTGTCTTTCCGTCTGCCCGGTCGATGCCATCTTCTCGGAGGACGACCTGCCGCCGCACGAGCAACGATTTCAGGCCGTCAACGCGGAGTTTTTCGGCCCGAACGTCACGGGATGGGGTGCGCCGGGTGGCGCTTCGGCTCAATACCGGTCGAATAAGGATCATCCTGAAGTCTTGAGTCGAAAAGAGGAATTGGTAGGCGACGGCGAACCATAAGAACCTCATCGTCGGTGCTGCCGACTTGTCGTCGGATACGTCAAAAGCTTAGCGATCGCGGATGCGACCGGCAGCGGCAGTGCCGAGATATTGCGCGCGAATGTTGTTGGCGAGCGATTTCAGCCTCGGCGCGACCTCCTCCTCTATCTGATTGCCACGCAGCCTGAATATCGGCACGCGGCAGTTGATTGCGAAGCATTCGCCGTCTCCATCGCGAAAGAGCGGCACGCCGACCGAATGCGTCTCGGGAATCCAGTCGCCTTTGAGGACCGAGTATCCACGCTCGCGGCAGGATTCCACGCCTTGCTGGAAAAGGCCGCCGAACTGCTCCCAAAGCTCGGGCGATTTGTGGGCCATTCTCTCTTCGATGTCTGTCAGTTCGTTGTCGTCGAGCAGCGAACAAAGCGCATGACCGATCGTTGCGGTCACAAGGGGACCGATCGTTCCGAGGTCTGGCGTATGCCATATGTTTTCGTTGGCGCGGGCCGTCTCGATATAGAGGAAGCCAAGATTGTCGATGACGCCGACAGATACCGTCCCACCCACGTCCTGCGCCAGCCGCTCCATTGAGGAGCGGGCGGCGTGCAATATGTTCGTATTGAGCAGCAGCGGGCTTGCAAGCGAGGCGACCCGCCAGGCCAGGCGATATTTTGACTTCTCGTATTTCAGGTAACCGAGCTTCGCCAAGGTGTAAGTGAGGCGGGCGGCGGTTGGCCGGGTCACGCCGATCTCGGCCGCGATTTCGGCATTGCTCATCCTTGGCTTGCCGCCTCGAAAGGCGCGCAGGACAGCAAGACCCTTGGCCAGGGTCGTGGCAAAGCCCGGATCCTCAACCTGCCATTTATTCAAACGTCGGTCTCCTGATGTAAGCTAAGATTGTCAACATATTCGACATATCTAGAGAAATCAATTTGGTAAGTTGACAAGATTCTCATCTATGTCATCCTAGCTGACAAAATGGGATTGGAGAAGTTTCAAGGCGCGGCCTTGGAACGACTGTATCGAGGAGCCTTGGATGTCCCGCGTAATCGACCTGGAAGTTAACCTGCCGCGCAGCCTTCAATCGCCGCACATCCACGAGATCAGCCATGGCCGGCCGGGCACCCCCTTTGCCGAGGCTTTGCCGCGTCCCGAAGGCTATGGCTTTGATAACTACCAGTATGTGTTCCGTCAGGCTTCCAATCGCTCGGCGGAGGTCGCCGAAGATGACGGCGGCATGGAACGCCTCGTGGCCGACATGGATCGTGCAGGCGTCGCCGTCGGATATCTTGTCGGGGCCCGCAATGCCGATATCGGGCCGATCAAGCGTCAGTATCCCGACCGCTTCATCTGCTTCGCGTCGCTCAGCCCGATGGACGGGATGCGCGCCGTGCGCGAACTCGAGCGGCTGGTGAAAGAGGACGGAGTAGGCGGCCTGCGGGTTTCCTCGCTTTACAACTGCCTGCCGGCCAGCGACCGCCGTTACTACCCGCTCTATGCCAAATGCGTCGAACTCGACGTGCCGGTCCGTATCTATACGGCCATGAATTACGCCAACGACCGGCCCTACGATCTCGGTCATCCTCGCCACATCGACAGCGTGGCTGTCGACTTCCCGGAATTGCGGATCATTGCCGGCCTTGGCGGCTGGCCATGGGTGAACGAGATGGTCGGCCTGTTGCGCCGTCATCCGAACCTCTATTGCGATACCGCCGCGCACCGGCCGCGCTACCTGGCCCAGCAAGGGTCCGGCTGGGAGCAGTTCCTGCAATTCGGCAATACGCTGCTTCAGGACAAGATCATGACCGGGTTATCGCGTTATCTGTTCGGCACTTCATTCGAGGAACTGATCGCGGAATACAGGAACCTGCCGCTGAAGGATTCGGTCATAGAGAAGTGGCTCTACGGCAATGCCGCCCGTTTCTTCCGGCTCGCCTGACGGCGTCAGATGCTCCGGTTCGTCCTCTTCCGGCTGCTGCATGCAATACCGCTGCTGATAGCGGTGATCTTTGTGATCCTGCTCATGCTGCAGCTGATCCCGGGCGATCCGGTGCAGGCCATGGTGGGGGACTTCCCGGTCTCGCCCGAATTCAGGGCCGCGATAACGCAGCAATACCATCTGGACGATCCCTTTCCCGTTCGGGTTTACAGCTACTTTGTCAATCTGCTGCACGGAGACTTCGGCTATTCCTACCAGTTCCAAAGACCCGTCCTGGATCTGGTAGCCGAAACCGCGCCCCGGACGATCCTTCTGACGCTTGTTGGTTTCGCGATAGCCATTCCGTTCGGCATTCTGGTCGGCACCATCTCGGCGACGACCCGCAATAAGCGCGTCGATCACTTTTGGACTTCGACCGCGCTCATCGCCTATGCGATCCCCACCTTTTGGCTTGGCCAACTCCTGGTGCTGGTGTTGGCGGTGCACTTCGGCTGGTTTCCCACTCAGGGCATGGGCCCGGTGGTCTCCCGCGCCCATGGGTTTTCCTGGTTTATGGAGCGGGCGCACTATATTGCGCTTCCCGCGCTTGCATTCGCGGTGCATGAGGGTACGCGCTTTACGCGCATCATGCGCGCTGGTGTTGCCGATACGCTCGGGCAGGGCTACATCATCACCGCGCGGGCGAAGGGGCTCACGCGGTCGGCCATCATCCGCGGGCACGTGTTGAGGAATTCGTCCCTGCCGCTGGTCACGGTCGCAGGATATGCATTCGGCGCTTCCCTGGGGGGCGCCGTGCTGCTCGAGACGGTGTTCACCTGGCCAGGCCTCGGTCTGCTTCTCGTCCAGGCCGTGCGCATGCGCGACAACATGACGGTCGTCGGAATCGTTATCTTCGCCGCGATTGCGGTCATCCTCATCAACTTGCTCGTGGATCTGCTCTATGCGGTTCTCGATCCGCGGATCAGGGGCGGGTGATGAGCGGGGACGTCATCGAACCGCAACCCACAGGCCGTCAACCGCTCGGTAGCCCATGGCGTGACTTCAGGGCCATAGTAGGAAATATGGCCGGTACGCGCCATGGCGCCGCAGGCTGCGTCATACTGCTCCTGCTGGTTGTCGTGGCACTGATCGCGCCGCTCATCGCACCTTACGATCCGCTCCAGCAGGCGCAGGCCAGCCTTGCCCCGCCTTCCTGGCAGAATCTTTTCGGCACGGACAATACCGGCCGCGATATATTCTCGCTCGTCGTTTACGGTACGCGGACTTCGCTTGCGATCGGACTGGGCGCGGCCTTCGGAGCGCTCGTCGTCGGCGGCACCGTCGGTATGCTCGCCGGCTATTTCCGCGGCGCGGTCGAACTCGTGCTCATGCGCATTGCGGAACTCTTCCAGACTTTGCCGGTCATCGTCGTCGTGCTCTTCACGGTGGCGCTTTTCGGCAGCAGCTTCTGGCTGCTTCTTGCCGCTGTCGTGCTGGCGATCTGGCCCGTCGAGGCCCGGCTTGTCTATGGCCAATACATTCGGCTTCGCGGCATGGATTTCGTCGCAGCCGCCAAGGTCTCCGACCTGTCGACTGCGCATATCATCCTGCGCGAAATCCTTCCCAATGCCATCCAGCCCGTCGTCGTTCAGGTGGCGCTCGATGCCAGCGTCGCCATCCTGATCGAGGCGGGACTTGGCTTCCTCGGCCTTTCTGACCCCAACATGGTAAGCTGGGGGCAGCTTCTCTACGTGGCACAGGACTACATGACCCTCGCCTGGTGGACGAGCTTCTTCCCGGGAGCCGCCATCTGCCTTGCCGTTGTCGGGCTCAACCTGTTCGCGGACGGGCTGAACGAGATCATCGATCCGCGCATGCGCGGCAGGGCGGGAGGGCTCCAGTCGTGAGCGCCGGGACAGCCGATGTGGTCGTTCCGGAGCGCGACAAGGGCGGAGAAGCGCTGCTTACCGCGCGCGATCTCAAGGTTCATTTGCGCGTGGGCGGCGCGATCGTGCGCGCGGTGGACGGCGTCGATCTCACGGTGAAACGCGGCGAAAGCATCGGGATAGTCGGCGAATCCGGCTCGGGCAAAAGCACGCTTGCCCGCGCCATTCTCCAATTGCTGCCCAATGTCGAGCTTGCCGAGTTCCGGGGCGACGTAAGCTTTCGCGGGAAGGATCTCACCCGCATATCCGATGCCGACCTTCGCGAGTTGCGCCGTCACGGTGGCTTTTCCATGATCTTTCAGGATCCGCTCGGCTACCTAAACCCGACGAGACGGGTGGGTGCCCAGGTCGCCGAGGCGCTTGGCAAGAGGAAATCTTCCTCACGGGTCGAGCAATTGCTGGGAGAAGCCGGTCTCCCGTCACCGGGCCAGCTTGCGCGACGTTTCCCGCACGAGCTTTCCGGCGGACAGCGCCAGCGCGTCATGATTGCAATAGCGCTCGCAAGCGAGCCCGCGCTGCTGTTTGCCGACGAGCCGACCACCGCGCTCGATGCGACGGTGCAGCTCCAGGTCCTTGAAACGCTGCGGCGACTGCACCGCGATCGGGACATGGCGATGGCGATCATCACGCACGATCTGGGCGTCGTCGCGGAATTATGTGATCGCGTCTACGTCATGCGAGCCGGCAAGGTGATCGAGAGCGGCGACACGGTCGACGTTTTCGAGAATCCCAAGCATCCCTACGCCGCCGAACTGATCGAACTGAGCACGCGTCACCGGCGTGCGCGTCCCGTGCCAAGCGCCGAAGCACGCTGCCCGGAGGCACCGTGATGGCCGAGCCGATCCTGCAGATCCGTGGCGTCACGCGCCGTTATGCAAGCCGGGCACCTTCAGGCTGGCGTCGCCGGTTCCTGAACGCGGTCGATGGCGTCGATCTCGATGTGATCGAGGGCGAGACGCTTGCCATCGTCGGCGAGTCGGGATCGGGGAAGAGCACGCTTGCCAAGCTCATGCTGCGGCTGGAACAGCCTTCCCAGGGTGCGGTGCTCTACCGCGGGGTTTCCCTGGAGAAGCTTGATCGTAGCCAGTGGCGAAGCTACCGGCGCGACGTCCAGGCGGTCTTCCAAGACCCTTCCTCCTCGCTCAATCCGCGCTTGCGCGTCGAACAATCGCTCGGTTACGTGGCGCGACGGCACGAACTCGCCGAGCCCGCCAGGCTGCGCGCCTTCCTCGCTGGGCATCTGGCATCTGTGGGGCTGGATCCACCGGAACAATATCTGTCGCGCTATCCACATCAGCTTTCCGGCGGACAGCAGCAGAGGATCGCAATCGCCCGCGCGATGATGCTTGAACCGAGGCTGATCGTTGCCGACGAGCCGCTCTCCAGCCTCGATATCTCGATCCAGGCGCAGGTCCTGGAGCTTATGCGAGAGTTGAGCCGCCGGATGAATGTGGGGTTCGTGCTCATCAGCCACGACCTCAACGCCGTGCAGTCGATAGCCGGGCGGATTGCCGTGATGCAGCAGGGAAGCATCGTCGAGATCGGCAGTGACATCTTCGAGGCCCCAAACCATCCCTATACGCGGCTGCTGCTGAAAGCACGCCTTTCGGCGGACCCTAGGGAAGTCCGCGCACGGCTGGGCAAGCAGCAACCTGCCATTGAAGGCGGAAAAGCGGCGGTACCGCCAGATATGCGGACCGCCACTACCGAAGGTGAAGAGGCGAACGCTGCCGGAAAGGCGTGAGCCGTGTTGGAGAAGTCCGAAGCGTCAAGGAGGAAAGAATGTCTGTCGGAAACATAATTCGCGAAGATCGAAGGTTTGGAGGAACTACCCTATCGAAGCTGTGTCGGCTGCTTCTCGGCGCCGCGCGGGCTGCCGGAATCTCGGCGCTGATCGCCGCCGGCACGTCGTCCTACGCCGCCGCGTCGGACGATGCACCGGTGGCAGGCGGAACGATAGTCGCGGCGATCGATCCGGCCGCGATCGCGACGCTCAATACGCAACTGACTTCCCTCACGTCCTCCCTGATCATCGCCGATGTCTGGGCGGACGGGCTGATGACCTATGACAAGGACGGCAACCGCATCCCCCGCCTGGCGGAATCCTGGGAGATTTCGCCGGACGGGCTGACCTACACCTTCAAGATCCGAAGCGGCGTGGAATGGTCCGACGGCAAGCCGTTCGGTGCGGAGGACGTAGTCTTCACACTGATGAATTTCGGCAAGTACAACACCTATCTCACAAAGCTGATGCCGCTTATCGCCGGGGCGGAGGCGCCGGATGCGACGACCTTCGTCGTCAAGCTCAAGCAGCCGATGACGGCGACGCTGGACCTCTTCGACAAGGAGGTCTTCCCGATCATGCCCAAGCATGTCTATGAAGGCACAGACCTTTTGACGAACCCCGCCAATCGCGCGCCGGTGGGGCTTGGGCCATTCAAGTTCGTCTCCTGGGAAACGGGCCGGTCGATCACCTTCGAACGCAATCCGAATTATTGGGAGAAGTCGAAGCCGCATGTCGATTCCGTTGTCTTCGCACTGATCCCGGACGCCCAGCAGAGGATCAATGCGCTCGCACGCGGCGAAGTCGACTGGACGCGTCTCGAGCCGGTTCAGGTCCCCGTCGCACAGGCTGCGGCGAAGGGCGGGAAATTCGAGGTTATCGAGATAAAGACCAATGCGCCCGAGCGGGCCGTGGTCGATTTCAACATGCGGCGTGAGCCCATGAAGGACCTCAAGGTCCGTCAGGCGCTGTTCGAGGCGATCGATCGGGACCGTGTCGCAAAGGATGCCTATCAGGGCCTGGCAAACAAGGCCGTCAACGCCATCCCCGTGCAGTTCCGCAATCTCCATGACCCCTCAATCGACTACAACAAGCTCTATCCCTATGATCCGAAGAAGGCCGGCGCATTGCTGGACGAGGCTGGCTATCCGCTCAAGGACGGCAAGCGCTTCGGTATCGAACTGACCTACATCGCCAAGCCGCCATACGACTCCGTCGCCAAGGTCGTTCAGTCTCAATGGTCCGCGATCGGTATCGACGTGAAGCTGGTAGGGCTCGATCCGCAGATCTGGATCGACAAGGTCTACAAGCAGCACAATTACGACGCTTCGGTCATATCGCTGACGGGGAGGACAAATCCCGTTCTGGGTATCGACAGAAGCTATCTGTGCAACGAAGGCAACGTGCCCTTCGCCAACCCGACAGGCTATTGCAACCCCGAACTCGACAAGATCATCGCAGAGGCGGCCGCGGCGCCGCTCGACAAGCAGAAGGCGGTTTACTCCAAATATGCCGATATTGTCGCGCGCGACATCAACGAGATCACGCTCACCAATGCGCGTGCTTTCGAGGCGGTCTCGACGAGACTGAAGAACATCGACGCCCAGTTCAACGTGTCGTTCAACACGCATCCGAACTGGCAGGAGGTGTGGGTTCCCAAGGACCAGCAGCAATAGCGTCGAACGCGTCGCTCTCCATGTTTCCAGCGGGCGCGTGAGCGCCCGCTTCATTCTTCCTGTATGAAAAGGTGCCAAATTGATCCGGGACGTCACTCCTCTGGTTCGACCGCAAACGGTCGCTGTTATCGGCGCATCTGCGAAGCGGGCGTCGCAGGGCAATGTTGTCATCGACAACCTGCGCGAATGGAAGTTTCCCGGAACGGTCATACCGGTCCATCCCTCGGCCGACATGATCGACGGCCTGCCTGCCTTACGTTCCGTCGACGATCTGCCGCCTGATACGGATACCGCGGTTGTTGCGATCCCCGCAGCCAGCGTGTTCGAAAGCCTGGTCGCACTCGACCATGCGGGCGTGCGTTCGGCGATCGTCTTTGCGAACGGCTTCTCGGCGGAGGAGGAAGCAAGAATCCGTGACTTCGGCGCCACCAGCAATATCGCCATTCATGGACCCAACTGCATGGGGCTGGTCAATTTTCCGGATCTGGTTCCGCTCTATCCTTCACGGCCATCGCTGCGCATACGCGCCGGACGTTGCTCGCTGATCGCCCAGTCCGGTTCGGCGGCGATTTCAGTCATGAATTCCATTTCGGTCGGGCTGTCGAAAGTCGTGACCGTCGGCAGCGAATTCCAGCTTGCCGCTTCCGATTATCTTGCGTGGCTTGCAGCCGACGATGCCACCGACGTGGTCGGCATCGTTGCCGAGTCCATCAAGGACCCCGTCGACTTCGCAGAGGCGGTCGAACGTATCCGGCTGGAAGGCAAAGGCCTCGTGGTGCTCAAGGTCGGCAGTTCCGAACTCGGGTCGGAGGCTACGAAGGCGCATACCGGGGCGCTCATAACCAGTCGCGACGCTTATGACAGCTTCTTCGCCGAATGCGGGGTCGCGGTGGTTCGCGACTATGACGAACTTGTCGCCTCTATGGAATGTTTCTCCCAGTTGCGCCGAACCGCAGGAAAGGGTGGGGTGGCCATTGCCGGCATTTCCGGGGGCCAGACTGCCCTTGCCTGCGATGTGGCCGACGAACTCGGCATTGAACTCGCCCGCTTCGGGACGAAGACAAGCGATATCATCCGTTCGGCGCTGCCCGGTAATGCTGGAGGAAACCCGGTCGATATCGGAGCGACCGTTCAGCCGGAAGCACGCAAAACGCCCGAAGCGTTGCACGGAATACTTGGCGATCCCTCGGTCGGTGCTCTTGCGATCCTTCAGGACTCGCAGACCAGCCTGAACCCGATCACACTCCAGAATTATATGCGACATATCCCAACCTACGCGGAAGTCGGTAGGGAAGCCGGGAAGCCTGTCGTTGTAGTATCCCCGACGTCGGATCCGCTTCATGAGCAGATCACGACCGAGTTGGCGGCAGCGGGTGTTCCGTTGTTGCGCGGATTGCGGCCCGGGCTGGCGGCGATCGGCAAGCTGGCCACTGGCCGGATAGGAATGGCCGGCAACTGGGCCAGCCGACACCGTTCCGATCGATCCCGGCACAATCCGATGGCTGAGGATCTGCGGCGCGAACTTTCCGGTTTGTCCGGGGCGTTGCCCCCCGAACTCTGCGTCCGGATCCTCACGGCCTACGGCGTGCCATTCGTGCGTTCCACGGTGGTCAAAAACGCCAGGGAAGCCGTCGAACGGGCGCAGGAAATTGGCTTTCCGATGGCGGTGAAGATTGCTTCGCCGGATATATTGCATCGCTCCGACATCGGTGGGGTGATGCTCGGCATAGACGGCCGCCCGGAACTGGAGAGGGCGATCGTGCGTATCGCGGCCAATGTAGCTGCCCATGCACCGCATGCGCGGATCGTGGGATTCGAATTGCAGGAGCAGTTCCAGGCGGATGCCGAGGCCATGATCGGCTTCGTGGCTTCGCCTCCCTTCGGCTCCCTGGTCATGGTCGGTACCGGCGGCACGATGGTGGAGCTTTACGCCGACAAGGCTGTCGGGCTGGCATCGGTCGAGCGGGACGAGGCGCCCAGGATGATCGCCTCGACACGCCTCGGCAAGCTGCTCGCCGGTTACCGCAATCTGATGCCCGAAACCGATACGAGCCAGCTTGCGGAACTGGTTGTGAATGTATCGATGCTTGCCGACGACCTCGGCGACATCATCGCCGCATGTGACCTCAATCCGGTGCTCATTCGGAAGGGATCAGGTGAGGTCCGCCTGGTGGACGCTCTTATGTTGGTCCGAAGGGAAGCCGAGCCTTTCCGGCAAAGAACGGCTGCGCCAGTTGCAGGCTGAACCACCCGGCGAACTCTTCTGACGCTGCACGTTCCTCCCAGAGATTGCTTTTGAAGCGCATGCGCTGCGAGCGCCAACATGAACGATATCAATCGTGCGCGAGATAACCGCTCCATCCCCCGATCCCGGTTTAGGGACAAGCTAACCAGTGGCACATGAAATCGTAATTTTCGAGGCCCGCCCCGTTCAGTAAACAGCGATCAGAATTCCGCCACGCTGCGGAACCTTCGACAGGAAAGGGGCGCTGCATGCCGGTTGAGAAAATTGACACGCTCGTCGTTGGCGCCGGCCAGGCGGGTGTGGCAATGAGCGAGCATCTGGGTAAATGCGGTGTCGCCCATCTGGTTCTCGAGCGGCATCGCATTGCTGAACGCTGGCGCTCGGAAAGGTGGGACTCGCTGGTTGCCAACGGCCCCGCCTGGCATGATCGCTTCCCGGGCATGACGTTTCCGGACGTCGATCCGGACGGCTTTGTCGCGAAGGAGGAGGTTGCGGACTACCTTGTCGCCTATGCGAAGATGGTTGCCGCCCCGATCCGCTGCGGGGTCGATGTCAAATCGGTGCAAAGGCTCGTCGGCCGACCCGGATTCCAGGTTGAAACCTCCGAGGGCGTGATCGAAGCCGATAACGTGGTTGCCGCGACCGGCCCGTTCCAGCGTCCCGTCATCCCTGCGATAGTTCCTGAGGATGCGGCACTCGTGCAGCTCCATTCGAGTACCTACCGCAATCCCGGTCAATTGCCCGACGGTGCGGTGCTGGTGATCGGCGCGGGATCTTCGGGCGTGCAGATCGCGGATGAGTTGTCGCGTGCGGGCCGGCGTGTCTACCTCTCTGTCGGGCCGCATGATCGCCCTCCACGGTCCTATCGCGGACGCGATTATTGCTGGTGGCTGGGAGTACTCGGCAAATGGGACCTCGAGGCGCCAAGGCCTGGCACGGAACATGTCACGATCGCGGTAAGTGGTGCCTATGGCGGCCGGACTATCGATTTCCGCCGTCTCGCCGAGAACGGAATAACGCTGCTCGGCCGGTCGCAATCCTTCGCGGACGGCGTCATGACATTCGCGCCTGACCTGGCCAGGAACATTGCCCGCGGGGATGCCAACCTGATGTCGCTGCTGGACGAGGCCGATGCCTATGTCGTCCGTAATGGACTGGACCTCCCCGAGGATCCCGAAACACGCAGGATCGGTCCCGATCCGAAATGCGTGACGGATCCCATTTTCGACCTAGATCTGGCCGAAGCTGGAATAAGCTCGATCATATGGGCAACGGGATATACGGTCGACTATAGCTGGCTGAAGGTGGACGCGTTCGATGAATCAGGCCGGCCGAAGCATCAGCGCGGCGTATCGAGCGAGCCCGGTATCTATTTCCTGGGCCTGCCATGGCAATCGCGACGGGGGTCCAGTTTCATCTGGGGCGTGTGGCATGACGCCATGTATGTCGCGAACCACATCGCTACGCGGCACAATTACCTGGCGTATCGGCCGTCGGTAAAGCGCGTAACCAGGGTTGCGTGAGGCGCCGGAAAAATCGCGTGCTCATTGGAGAGCGAAATGGTTCATACTCGGATACGCAAATTCAATACCAAGGACACTTATCCCGAGCAGAAGCTGGACAACGACCTGTGCCAGGCCGTCATCACGCGCGGCGGCAGGACCGTCTATCTGCGGGGTCAGTGCCCACAGGACCTCGACACCGCCAGGAACATCGACAGCCGCGATCCCGTCGAGCAGACCCATAAGGTCATGCAGAATATCCGTCAGCTCCTCGAAGAATGCGGCGGCGGCATGGAGCATCTGGTCAAAGTGGTGGTGTACATAACCGATGTGCGCAATCGCGAGGCCGTCTACCGGACGATAGGCGAATACATAAGGGGCGTGCATCCGGTTTCGACCGGGCTGGTCGTATCGGCGCTGGCGCGGCCGGAATGGCTGGTCGAGATCGACGGCACGGCCGTCATTCCGGACTAGCGATCATGACCTTTTCCATTGTTGCACGTTGCGCTCGCACCGGCATGTTCGGCGTCGCGGTTTCATCGTCGTCGCCCGCTGTCGCCGCGCGCTGCGCCTATGCCAGGGCCGGTGTCGGCGCGATCGCCAGTCAGAATGTCACAGACCCCACGCTCGGCGTGCGCGGGCTGGAACTGATGGCACTAGGGGCCTCCGCCGCCGAGGCGGTTGCCGTTTTGAAGCGCACCGGCGCGCACATCGAATACCGCCAGGTGCTGGCGGTCGACGCCGCTGGCGTCAGCGCCATCCATTCGGGGCCGAAAGCGCTCGGCATTTGGGCCGAAGCGCGCGCGGAGAACGTAGCATGCGGCGGCAATCTCCTGGCCAATGACAGTGTACCGAAGGCGATGGTCGACGCCTTTCTCTCCGCCGAGGGCGATCTTGGCGATCGGGTGATCGCCACCATGCGCGCCGCGCTCAGGGCAGGCGGAGAGGCGGGGCCGGTTCGCTCCGCCGGGATGAAATTGGTACGCGATGTTTCCTGGCCGGTGGCGGATTTGCGCTGCGATTGGTCCGAAGGTTGCCCGATAGAGGATCTGGCCTGGCTTTGGGAACTCTACAAGCCGCAGCTCGACGCCTACGTGACCCGCGCCATCAATCCGTCGGAAGCTCCAAGCTACAGCGTGCCGGGCGACGAATAAGGCGGCAATGTCCGGTGCCTCGTCCGGGAAAACTGGTGCTGTCCTTCGGGTCGCGCCTTGAACCGAGACGTGCCGCATTCAAGACGATCCAAATCGGATATCGATTGGTTATTCAGCTTGATTGCCCTTTGTAAACGGGCGACATAGCGATCCATGCCGCTCCGTTTCACGCTTAGACAACTGGAATATTTCGTTGCCGTCGGCGAGGCCGGGTCGATCACCAAAGCGGCCGAACAGGTCAATGTCTCGCCGCCCTCGATCTCGGCTTCGATCGCCCAGCTCGAATCGGAATTCGGCGTGCAGTTGTTCGTGCGGAAGCATTCGCATGGCCTGTCGCTGACGGCCGGCGGCCGCATCTTCCTGAAAGAGGCGGCCCGGCTGCTTGGCGAGGCGGATGCCTTGCACGACATAGCCAGCGATATCGCCGAAAAAGTGCGCGGGCCGCTGGCGATCGGTTGCCTCCTGACCTTCGCGCAAATCCTTTTACCGGCGCTTCGCATGGATTTCGAACGCGCTTATCCTGAGGTAAGGGTCAGGCAGTTCGAGCGCCATCAAGGCCAGTTGTTCGAAATGCTGCAGCGTGCCGAAATCGATCTGGCGCTGACCTACGATATCGAATTGTCGCAGGACATGGCGTTCGAGCCGCTGATGCAATTGCCTGCTTATGTCATGCTGCCGGCAGCACATCGCTTTGCCGGTAGGCTGTCGATCCTGCCGGAGGAATTGGTCGATGAGCCGATGGTCCTTCTCGACCTGCCGTTCAGCCGGGAATATTTCCTCTCCGCCTTCCAGAACCAGGGCCTCAGGCCGCGCATTGCCGAGCGCACCGCCGACATTGCGGTCATGCGCTCCATGGTGGCCAACGGCTTTGGCTACGGCATCGCCAATATGCGCCCGCTGAACAATATTTCGCCGGACGGAAAGTCACTGGTCTTCGTTTCGCTGGGAGGCGATATCCGGCCACTTGCCATGGGCGTGCTCCTACCTCACGCCGAGCACCGCGCACAGACGGTGCAGGCCTTCATCGACCATTGCCGGCGCTTCGTGGTCGAACAGGGGGTATTCGGCATAGAGCGGGTGGTCTGACCGGGTTCTTCAAAGGCGGTTTTCCGCGAGGCGCTGAAGCAAATTCGTCAGCATTTCCTCGCAGCGCTTCATCTGCTCCAGACTTACGAATTCGTCCGGCTTATGGCCCTGCGCCATCGATCCGGGTCCGCAGACCACCGTCGGCGTACCGAGATCGCGGCTGAACAGGCCGCCTTCGGTGCCGAAGGCCACCTTCATCGTGCCATTGGCGCCGGTGAGCGACTTGACGAAAGCGACAGCCCGGGAATCCGGCGGCGTATCGAGCCCCGGATAGGTATTGAAGATCTCGATATCGATCCCAGCCTCCGGAGCGATGGCTCTCGAAGCGGAAGCGATGCGCGCGGCCTCGTCCCGCAGGCCATCGAGGATTTGCCCGGGATCGTCTGCTGCGACATTGCGGATCTCGAAGTCGATCTCACAGAGATTCGGTACGATGTTGAGCGCCACGCCGGCATGGATCTTGCCGACATGGAGCGTCGTATAGGGAATGTCGTAATCGAGATCGCGCAGACCTTCATTCGCCAGCCGCTCCTGCTCGCGGCGGATAGCGGCAACAAAATCGCAGCCGAGATGGATGGCGTTCAGCGCCAACGGGGCCAGTGCCGAGTGACCCTCTCTCCCGCGGCAGAAGGCGCGCGCACCGATCTTGCCTTTGTGGCCGGTCGCAACCTGCATTTCGGTCGGCTCGCCGACGATGCACAAAAGCGGCTTCCGGGGCGCTTCCCGCAGCATATCGATAAGGCTCCGCACCCCGATACAGCCGATCTCCTCGTCATAGGAAAGTGCCAGTTGCAGGGGCGTCAGGAGCTTCATCCCCGAAGCCTTGATCATTGCCGCGAGCGCAGTGGCGACGAAGCCCTTCATGTCGGTGGCCCCACGGCCGTAAAGTCTACCGTCGCGTTCCGTCATCTCGAAAGGGGGTACCGCCCAGTCCTGGCCGTCGACCGGAACGACATCGGTATGGCCGGAAAGCATGACGCCAGGCGCGTCGTCCGGGCCGACGGTAGCGAAAAGATTCGCCTTTTGGCCGTCTTCGCTGTGGATGATCCGGCTGGCGATACCGTGCGCATCGAGCAGTCCGGCGACATAGCTGACCAGATCCAGATTCGACTGGCGGCTCACCGTTGGAAAAGCGATCAGCTTTTCCAGAATGTGAATGCTGTCCGTCTGTTCCATTGTTCGCATTGTTCCTCTCATCGAAGCTAGGTCGCCTGCTGACCGTCGACACAGGGGCGGCCCATGGGGATCGGATTGATCGCCGGTTCAGCGAACTACGCGCAGGATCACGCCGCCCCTATGAGACTACCCCGGCAGCACTGTCCTGACACGACTGACCAGCGGAATTCGTGGTTCGGAAATTCCGAAGCAGAAAGTTGTAAAATTGTATTGTACGGGCCACGGACCCCCACCCTAGTCTGGCGCCGCATGATCGAGGTGACGTGGTAGGCTTGTCCTGTATCGTTTCTCAGCGATAGATGGCGTGCAGCGCCCACCGGCCACCCTCAAGACAAAAAAGGGGAACTGATCGATGCATCCGGGAATTATGAAAGGTTTTTTGCGCTTTACGTCCACCACACTATTTGCCGGTGTTGTGGCATCCATGGCGCTTTCTACTGCCAACGCTGATTCCAAAGTAGTCTACCTTCTGAGCTGGGGCGGCACCATCCAGACAACCTTCGAAAAAGAGGGTTGGGCCGATCGCTTTCAGAAGGATACCGGTTATCAGGTCGTCCTGGTCCCGAAGGCGACGTCGTCTGAAATCATGGCCACCGCGATTGCCCAGAAGGACAACCCTCAGGTCGATGTCGTTATGTGCGACTACTCGTCCTGGCTACTTGGCAAGCATCAGGGCCTGTTCGCCGATATCGACGACAAGAGCGTTCCCAATCTGAAGAACGTCTATGACTACGCGTCCATACATGACGGGAACAATATTATCGGATCGTACGTCTACGCTGATACGATCGGCATCATCTACCAGCCTGAGATGTTCAAGGAGAACAACTGGAAGATACCGACAGGCTGGGATGATTTTATGCGCCCCGAACTTGCCGGCAAGATCGCCATTCCACCGGTGAGCAACACATACGGCATGTTTACGCTCGTGCATTTCGCCCGGGCCGGCGGAGGCGGCGAGAAAAACATCGACCCCGGATTTGAAGCGCTGAAGAAGCTTGCTCCAAGCGTCATGGACTGGACGACCACCTTCGCCAAGCTGGGCGAGGAAATGCAGAGCCAACAGGTCGCGCTGGCGGTGTTCGATACGACTTCCGGCCACGAGATCGCGCGCAGGGGCATCCCGGCCAAAGTGGTTGTTCCCGATCCGGACTATCTCAGCCCGACCGCTGTCGGAGTGGTCGCCCATTCACCCAACCCGGAAGGGGCTCGAGCCTTGCTGAACTGGATGATCGGCAAGGACTATCAACAATACCGCGCGGAGCGTTTCGGCAACAACGCGATGAACAAGACCATCGAGATAAGCGCCGAAGCCGCCCACCGCTTGCTTACCAAGGAAGAGATGGCTCGCCTCAAGCCGCTCGATTTTGAAACCATCATCAAGGATCGCCCCGCCTGGAACGAGCGGTTCGAGCGGGAGATCGCGCCCATCCGATGAGACAATGGCGCCATCGCTCCGTACCTGCGGGAACCGGACCAGCCCTGATGCTGGCCGTTCCCGCAGAGCCGCGCCTGAAGCAACGCAGTCCCATTCCATGACGGTCAGGTAGAGAATTTAAGGCATGACACTCGAGCTTCGGGATCTCCGCAAGACATTCGGGTCAATGGTTGCGGTGGATGGCGTCACATTTACCGTCGCCGAAGGCGAGTTCTTTTCTCTGTTGGGCCCTTCCGGGTGTGGGAAGACGACATTGCTCAGGACCATCGCCGGCATCTATGCGCCGGACGGTGGCGATATCCGCCTCAAGGGCAGGGATATCGGCGGCATGCCGATGAATGCCCGCAACACCGCGCTTGTCTTCCAGAACTATGCGCTTTTCCCGCATCTGACGGTCTTCGAGAACATCGCATTCGGGCTGAAGATGCGCGGCATGCAGAAGCAGGCGATCCATCAGAAGGTGGAGAAGGGGCTCGAACTTGTCCACCTTTCCGGCTTCGGTGCCCGGTATCCCCGCCAGTTGTCCGGTGGCCAGCAGCAGCGCGTTGCCTTGGCGCGCGCGCTCGTCGTCGAGCCCGACCTGCTCCTGCTCGACGAACCGCTGAGCAATCTCGATGCCAAGCTGCGTGAAACCATGCGCGTCGAAATCCGCGAAATCCAGCGCCGCGTCGGCATCACTACGATCCTTGTCACTCATGACATACACGAGGCATTCGCGATGTCGGACCGCATTGCGGTCATGAACGCTGGACGTGTCGAGCAGATCGGTACGCCTCAAGACATTTATTCACGCCCTACTACGCGGTTCACGGCGGAATTCTCCGGCACTTCAAACAATATCGAGGGAGAAATCGTCGCCTCCGCGAATGGCGTTGCGACGGCGCGCATCGGATCGGGAACGCAGCTCAGGCTAGGTGGCATGAATGGGTCGGTGGGGCCAGGCCAGGCGGTCCGCCTGATGCTGCGTCCCGAAAGAATTCGACTGTCGACAGGCGAGGGCACGCTTGCAAACCGATTCCGCGGAGTTATCGAAAAATCGACCTACCTGGGCAGCACGATCATCTACAGCGTCCGCGTCGATGACAGTGTCCTGATCGCTCAAGTCAACAATACGGCCGACAAGACCTTTGCGGCGGGCGACGCAGTGACCGTGGAATGGAGCGAATTCGATGTCGTCCTTTCCCATTGAGACAGATGCGGCGGCCCCATCGAGTCCGGCCGCTCTCCGTTCAGGGACACCTAAAAGCGACTACCTGCTCGCCATCTGTTTCCTTGCGCCGCTCGTACTGGTTCTTCTCGTCTTTTTCCTGTGGCCGCTGTTCGACAGCATCGTCAACAGCTTCCATGGCCATATCCTGGGGGGCATCGACAGATCGAAGTGGACGCTGGCCAATTATCGCAAGCTGCTGGAGCCGTTTTATCTGGAAATCCTTTGGCGCACCTTCCGCGTCAGCGTCATTACGTCGGCCATCACGGTCGTGCTCGCCTATCCTGTCGCCTGGTACATTGCCGGCTTGCCGCCGCGCTCGCAGGCCTATTGGCTGTTGGTCTTCGTTGCACCCTGGCTGGTCAACGTGGCCGTCAAGGCATTCGGCTGGTCGCTTATCCTTAGCGGCAACGGGGTGATCAACTCGACCCTTCGCAATCTCGGCATTATCGACGCGCCGCTTCACCTCATGTTCAACCAGACCGGTATCGTCATCGGCCTGGTGCACGCCCATTTCATGTTCGTGCTCCTGCCGCTTTGGGCGGTGTTCGCAGGCATGGATCGATCGCTGATCTGGGCGGCTGAAAACCTTGGAGCGACGCGCCGCCAGGTCTTCACGAAGATCATACTGCCGCTCAGCCTACCCGCGCTGCTGGCCGGGATCGTCATCAATTTCACAATGAACATGGCGGCTTTCGCTACGCCGGCACTGCTCGGCGGAGCACGGGCCCGCGTCATTTCCTACATCGCCTACCAGATAAATCTTGTCGATCTCAACTGGCCACTTGGAGCGGCGATGGCGATGCTGCTTCTCGTCGTGACGCTGGCGATCGTGTATGTCTCGCAGAAGCTCATGACATCCGGCAGGCGCAAGGTGATGTTCACATGAAGCTGCTCCTCCGCATCTATGCCTACGTCATCGCGATTTTCATGCTTTCGCCGCTGATCCTGATTGTCTGGATGTCGTTCACGCCGGATGAGTATTTCGCGCTGCCCTTTCATGATTTCACATTGCGCTGGTATCGCGCGGTGTTCGAACGTTCCGGTTTTCCGGGAGCTTTCCTGCTCAGCCTGCGCTTAGCGATCATCTCGGCGCTCGTTGCGTCGGTCCTGAGCTTCCTGGCCGGATACGCGCTCGTGCGTTTCAATTTCCGCGGACGTGCCTTCCTCGATGCACTCTTCATGTCGCCGCTGGTGATCCCGGCTGTGGTTTTCGGCATAGCGGTGCTGCAGTTCCTCAACCGCGTCGGCCTCTACAACACTTTCTTCAGCCTCGTCGCAGCGCATGTCATCGTCATCATGCCGTTTGCGATTAGGGCCATAGACGCCGCATTGCGTGACGTGCCGCAGGAACTGGAATGGATGGCCATGAACCTCGGCGCCAGCCGCCTGAGGGCATTGTGGAGCGTTACCCTGCCGCTTGCCATTCGTGGCGTTCTTGCCGGCTTCGTCTTCGCATTCATCATCTCGTTCGATGAGGTGACGGTAACGATCTTCGCGACCGGACCGGCTTATCAGACCCTGCCGATCCGGATCTACAACTACCTTTCCGACCAGGTCGACCCGACGGTCGCCGCGGTATCGGCCCTTCTCATCCTGATGTCGCTCGTGCTCGTCCTGCTGTTGGACAGGCTGGGCGGCCTCAAATCATTGACGCACAACTAAGCACAGCCGACTGCCCGTTCCTGGCCAAGGAAACGAACGGTATCGGCCGCACAGACGACAAGGAGACGCACGTGCCAGATCAGCCCGTCCTCATCGACCATAACGAAGGCGTGACGACGCTGACGCTCAGTCGTCCGCCCTTCAACCTCGTTACGCCCCAGTTGATCGAAGAACTCATGGCCGCGTTTGACACTGTCGAAAAGCGGGATGAGACGCGCGCCGTCGTCCTACGCGGCGCGGGTGAGCGGGCATTCTGCGCTGGGGCCGACCTGTCGCACGAAAAAGGACCGGCGGGGGAGGGACGCGGCCTGCGCGACGCGGGGCGTGCGCTCGTCGATCGGATTGAGCTTTTTCCGAAGCCCGTCATCGCCGCCATAAGGGGCTGGTGTATCGGCGGCGGCACCGGCATTGCGTGGCCCTGCGATATCCGCATCGCGTCCGACACGGCGAAGTTCCGCGCCGGTGACGTCTATCTCGGCATCATCCCAAGCTGGAGCGTCGGCATGGTGCGTCTGGTGCATTATCTCGGCCGTAACCGCACGCTGGATCTCCTTCTGCTCGGTGAGGACATCAATGCCGAACGTGCCCTGGAACTCGGAATTGTCAGTCGCGTCGTCCCGGATGCCGAATTCGACTCCGAAGTCATCCGCGTCGCCCGTCGGCTGGCTACCGGAGCGCCACTGCCGATAAGGGCGATCAAGGAAGCCGTCCGGGCACAGGCCCGGGAAGGGTTCGATCGCGCGGCGCTGCTGGAAGAAGAATGGGCACAACGCATCTTCGCCTCTTCCGATGCAAAGGAAGGCATGTCGGCCTTTCTCGAAAAACGCGCCGCAAACTTCACCGGCCGGTGAGGACCACGAGGATGGTGTTGGACGGTATCGCACTCGAGAAGCGCCGCGGCGAACTGGGCGAACAGGCCCGCGAAGCCGTCGAGCGCGTTGTCGTTCCGCTTGCCGCCTCGCTCTTGCCGGGCGAGAGGCTTTCGAATGCGCAGATGCGGGAGCTCTATCGTGGCCTCGCGCCTCTCGGATATCTCGGAGGCACCATTCCACGTGAAGGCGGCGGCGCAGGCATGTCTGGCCTGGAATACGGCCTGCTGCTCGAAGCGCTGGCTCACGCGCCCATCATGCTCTGCGAAGTCGTGCCGCCACGGACCGTCTTTTTTCTCGGCAATGAAAATCAGCGTGCCCGCTGGCTGCCGGCTCTGCTGAGCGGCGACATGATCTCGACTGCGGCGATAACCGAGCCGCAGGCTGGTTCCGACCTTCGTGGGATGCGTACCACCGCTGAAGCCGGTCCCAGCGGTTACGTTCTGCGCGGCACAAAGAAGTGGATCAAGCTCGGCGGCGTTGCCGATGCCATGACCGTGCTTGCGATCACCGACCCCGAGAAGGGCCACAAGGGCATGAGCCGGCTTTTCGTCGAGCGTGACGTGTCCCCCTGGACGGCGGAAGAACTGCCTTGCGTCGGCATTCGCAGCCTGTCCTTCGCGGAGATCGCATTCGATTCCACGCCGGTGCCGGCTGAGAACATGCTCGGCTCCGCTTCAGGTGGGATTGAGGGCTTCTACAGAGGCGTCGAGGCCTCCCGTGCGCTGCTGGGCTTGCAGGCAGCGGGCATGGCACGCGCGGCGCTCGATCGCGCCGAGGCTTATGCCGGCGAACGGATCGCATTCGGAAGACCGATCGGAAAGTTCCAGGCGGTGCAACTCGCATTGGCTGAAGCGGCCTCGCGCGTGGAGGCGGCGCGTGCGCTGTCCATAAAGGCGCTTCAGATTCTCGACGACGGCCGGCGCTGCCCGCGCGAGGCGTCGATGGCGAAGATGTTCGCGACCGAGACGGCTGTGTCGGCCTGCGCGGTCGCGATGAGCACCATGGGCGCCTTCGGGCTCTCGGAGGAAGCCGGTGTCGAGCGACTGTGGCGTGACGCAAAAATGCTGACGGTGATGGATGGCACGTCGGACATCCTGCGTCTCATCGTCGGGCGAGAAGAATTGGGCGCGCCTGCCTTCACATGAGGAAGTTTGATGAACGAAACGATCAGATATCGGCTAGACGCGGCGCGCATCCTTGATCCACGCTCGGTGGCCGTCATCGGCGCGAGCGAGGATGTCGGCAAGTTTGGTGGCCGTGTCATGTACTACATGACCAAACACGGTTTTGCCGGCCGCATCGTGCCGGTCAACAAGGGGCGCGAAACCGTCTTCGGCCTACCTTGTGTCAGGCACATATCGGAGGCCGAACCGGTGGATGTGGCTCTTTTGGCCCTGCCGCCGGAGCACCTCGTCCAGGCTGTCGAGGATTGTGCGCAAGCTGGAGTGGGCGCCTGCATCGTCATGACGACCGGCTTCGCGGAAGCGGGGGCTGAAGGCGAAAGAAAGCAGGCTGCGCTCGTGGATATCGTGCGGCGCACGGGCATGCGGCTGATCGGCCCGAATTGCATGGGGCTGATCAGTCCCCATTACAGGCTGGCGCTCACTTCATCGCTGGTATTGGAGGATGGCTCCCTTCGCGCGGGCAAGGTCGGGTTGATTTCGCAAAGCGGCGCCCTGATGGTGTCGATGTACAATCGCGCCGACGATGCGGGTATTGGCTTCAGCGCATGCGTGTCCCTCGGCAATCAGGCCGATATGGAGATCTGCGACTTCATGGAGCACCTGATCGGGGATCCCAGGACAGAGGTGATCTGCATCTACATGGAAGGGCTGAGGGACCCTGCACGCTTCTTGGCCCTGGCTGACAAGGCCAGGCTCGCCGGCAAGCCGCTGCTGCTTGTCAAGACCGGGCGCACCGAGGCCGGCAGCCGCGCGGCAAAGTCCCACACCGCAAGCCTTGCCGGCGGTTATGACGTATTCTCGGCGGCTTGTCGCGACCACGGCATAGTGCTGCTGGACGATCCGGACGGAATGATCCAGTTGGCCGATTTTCTCAGCCGCTGGCCCGCACCGACCGGTCCCGGCATCGGAGTCATCTCCGGTTCCGGAGGCGGAGCCGGCATCGGCGTCGATCGCTTGTCCGAGGCGGGGCTGGAACTCGCAGAGCTTGGCGCGGCGACGCGCGCCCGGATGGCGACTTTCCTCCTGCCGCCCCAGGCAAACAACCCGATCGACCTTGGCGGGAGAACAATCGACGATCCATTCGAATGTGTGCGCCGCTCGGTTGCGGAGATGGCCTCGGACCCGTCTGTGTCAATATTGCTGATCGTTCTTACGACCGTGCCCTTCTACGAACAGACGACACGCGAGATGGCGGAGGCCGCAATCGCGTGCGGCAAGCCGTTTCTCTTCATTGTGACGCCGGGGCATGCGGCCGATGCACCGCGGGCAGTGCTGAAAGGTCTGGATTGCCCCTATGTGGATCGTTTCGACGATGGGATCCGGTTGCTCAGGGGCCTCGCCGACTACCGCGCCGGTCTGGCCGCCGGCAGGCCCACTCCGGACCGGCCGGCCGGCTTGCCGGAAAGATCCACCATAATCCCGGCAGGCGAGAGCCGATCGTTGATGACCGAGCCCGAGGTCAAGCAGTTGCTTGATGCCTACTGCATTTCCGTGACACGCGAACGCCTCGCGCAGGACGCCGACGAGGCGGTGCAGGCCGCGGCCGCGCTGGGCTATCCCGTCGCTTTGAAAGCAGTCGCACGCGGCCTGATCCACAAGAGCGATATCGGCGGCGTTCGTCTTGGGCTGGCGGACGAAGTCGCAGTCCGGCGTGCCTTCACGGATATCGCCGCTGCGGTGGCCGCGCATGATCCGACGCTCGTTTTCGAGGGCTGTCTTGTGCAGGAAATGCGCCGCCCGGAGGCAGAGCTTCTCCTCGGCATCAAACGCGATCCCGTCTTCGGTCCGGTCGTCGTTGCGGGGGCCGGTGGGGTGCTGGTCGAGTTGTTGAGGGATATCCAGATCGCGCTGGTCCCTTTCGGGATCGACAAGGCACGTGACATGCTTGAGCGGCTTGCGGTCTGGCCCATGCTTGACGGCTATCGCGGCCACCAAAAGCTCGATGTCGATGCGGCTGCCCGTGCGCTTTCGATGCTGAGTTGGCTCGCGAGCGATCATGGCGACAGGATCATCGAACTCGATATCAATCCGCTCGGCCTTGGAGTGGTCGGGCAGGGGGCCGTGGCGCTCGATGCGAGAGCCACCCTTGCATCCATCCCGGAAGGGGCGTGATCGAGGGCGATCGACGTCATCTAGAAGACTGCCACCTCATCGTGACATCGCCGATGGTCAATTCCTCGTCTGTCCATCTCCAGGAGCGACCGCGCGGTCATCTGGCAAATCCGGCATTGCGAGATGCCGTGGCGGGCATCTC
>JBDZVC010000340.1:0-4783 GCA_040255475.1 Phyllobacteriaceae bacterium
CGAGGTGCTGGTCTTGATGTGCATCGCCTATTTCCAGCCGATCACCCGTGCAGAACTGTCCTCCTTCTTCGGCAAGGAGATCAGCCGCGACCTGATCGGCCGTCTGCGCGGCGTGAAGCTGATTGCGTCCGGTCCGCGCAGCCCAACGCCCGGCGCGCCCTATACCTACGTCACGACGAAAGAGTTCCTGCTCGAGTTCGGCCTCGCTACGCTGCGCGACCTGCCCGACTTCGAAGCGCTCGAGGACGCCGGCCTGCTGTCGAAGGAAAAGCTGCTGGCCGGGGATATTCCGACCGGGCTGGCGAGCGGAGAGGGCGACGGCGAAGAAGAGCCAGTGGCCGATATCGTCGAGGACCGCATGTCTTGAGCCAGTCGTTGCCGCGTTCGGCCGCTCAGCTTAATGCTCGGGGCTGTTATCGTGGCAGGTTTGCGCCCTCATGTCGGTCGTTCAGCTGCAATGGCTTAGCCAACGGCGTGTGCCTAGGTCGCGCGGTTAGCTCACTTTGAACGGCGCGAGAGCAAGACCGGCAGCAATCTTGGCCTTGCTACCCTGAATCCGCCGGGCCGCTCACAGCCCCAGCTCCACCATCCAGCAGGTGCTGAAAGGAGGGTAGGTTCGACTTGCGGCGACGGTATCTCGAACAGCGGTAATTGAAGTCGGCTGCCGAACGGCGGTTCACTCAGTTTTTCGGCCAGAACCGGACAGTAAGCAGACGGCCCCCAATCTGCCGGCACGAATCCCTTCGCTCACAGGCCGACTGTAGGACTCGTTTGGCGTGAGAAGCGGTCGGGCGAGTTCTGGCTAGGCCTCAGCGGGAGCGGACGTGCATTCCGATCCGCAGCCTTCAGCTTCGCGCCCAATAGCAGCCGAGGAAAGCACGGGCGGCCGAACGTTCACGGCTTCACGTCCGGCTCCGTACCAGGGAAATACTCGGTGTAAGTCTCGCCCGTGCGGCCGTGATAGAGCACCCGTTTGCCGATGAGTGAGACCAGGTAGCCGGCGCATCCTGCCCCCGCCACCTTGGCGCAAAAACCCTTGTAGGTGTAGCCCGGGACCAGCGCTTGGGCTTCACGGAGCGCCTCCTTGATCACGGCGGCGTCGAACCTTTCGGCAACGGGTCCGGTCCGCTCCGTTTCCAGCTCTATCGTGGCGCCGTCCGGCATGTAATAGGCCCGGGTAGAGCGGCGGAAATCAACGGCATAACCATCGAAGCCGGCTTCCACCAGCATTCGCACGCTGTCGGCGAAGTTGATTCCACCCGATTCAGAGCCTTCGAGGGTTTTGCGGGCGATATCCTTCCAATGTGTGTTCATGTCAGCGTTCCTTCCTGGAGGTGAAAATGTTCGCCATCAGTCGATGGGCGGCGATTTGAGGCCCCGTAGCTCGACGATTTCCCTCAGAATACGAAATAGCGCGGTGCGGTCCTTCGATTTCAGGTGATCGAAGAATTCCGCATCGTTTGCATCGGCCAACGCAGCCAGTTCGGGTACGAGCGCGCGGCCGGCAGGCGTGAGTGCAAGCGTCTGCGCGCGCCCGTCCTCGGGGTCGGCTGCGCGCGTCAGTAGCGATTTCGCGATCAGCCGGTCGGCCAGCTTACTGATGGCTCCGCGCGTCATACCCATACGTTCCGCGAGACGGCTGGGCGCCAGCGCTTCCTCTCCCAGCAGTTGGCGCATCAGCACCCACTCCGCCACGGTGACACCATGGGCCTCTACCTTCCGCGCGAAGGCCTGAGACACATGGTTTGAGACCTGCCGCAGCCAGTAGCCGAGGTGAGCGGTCAGGTCGGAGACGCGTTGGGACGACGACATCGACGGTTCTTTCAATTTGACTAGGAAACTACCTCCAGAAGGTTTCCTAGTCAATCACATCGTCAGGAGAATGTGGCGATGAATTGTGGACCAGACAATATCGGGGTGGGAAGCGGAACGGCGGCTATCTGCGTGACTGCCGCCAAAACCTGACCGTCCGGTGACGGCCCCCTTCCAGCCATTCATAAGTCCGCCGGTTGCCGAACTGAGCCAGAGCTGTTGACGTCGAAAAATACATAAGCCGCTGCTACATGTTCGCCTTCTGTGCCTCTAAAGTCGCATAAGAGGGCAGAGTGGAACTCTTCGAAGGCGGTCCGGACGGTTATCGACGGTCCCTCCGGGGCCGTGAAACCGGATCCAAATAGTGGGGAAACCACCCGGCGTCAGCCCTGAGGTAGGCCTCGGGCGACGATGCGTGCCAGCCGGTCCGAGAAAGCCCTGGCATCCACCGGCTTGTCGCCGTCGAGCACGCGCGCTTCGTCATAGAGGAGATGCGCCACATCTTCCTTGAAGGCCCGCTCTTCCTTTCCGAGTTTGGCTAAGGCTACGATACGCTCGTGCCGGGGATTGATCTCGAGGATTGGCTTGGCGGCCTTGTCGAGGCGCCCTGCCGCGTTGAGCAGGCGCTCGAACTGCCGGTCGGGCCCATGATCCGGAGCGACCAGGCAGACGGCGCTTTCCGTCAGGCGATCGGAAGCCTTCACATCCGACACCGCGTCGCCGAGCGTTGTCTTGACGAAGGCGATGAACGTCGCGATGTCCGAGGGTGTTTCGGCACTTGGCTTCGCCGCATCGTCGAGGAGAGGAACGTCCGAAATATCGGCTGCCCCCTGCGTCACCGATTTGAACGGCTTGCCCTCATGCTCCGGCGCGATCGTCGTCCAGAAGCTGTCGACGGGATCCGTGAGCAGCAGGACCTCGATGCCGCGCGCCTTGAAGCCCTCGAGCTGCGGCGAGGCCTCGAGCCGGGCCCGGTCGTCGCCGCTCATGAAGAAAATGGCCTTCTGGCCTTCCTTCATCGAGGCTATGTAATCGTCGAGGCTGCGCAGCGTCTCGCCGGAGACTGTCGACCGAAAACGGGCCAGTTTGAACAATTGCTCGCGCCGTTCGGAGTCTTCGTAGAGCCCTTCCTTCAGGACCGTTCCAAAATTCTCCCATATTCTGGCGTAGATTTCCGCTTCGTTTCCCGCCAGCCGGGCAAGTTCGGTAAGGATGCGATTGGCCACGCCCTTGCGGATCGCGGCCAGAAGCGGGCTCTCCTGGATCATCTCGCGCGAGACGTTGAGCGGCAGGTCGGCGGAATCGACGACGCCGCGCACGAAGCGCAGATAGCGCGGCAGAAGGTCGGCGTCGTCGGTGATGAAGACGCGCCGCACATAGAGCTTCATGCGCCCCTTGCGGTCCTGGTCGAAGAGGTCGAACGGGCGCGAGCCGGGAATGAAGGCCAGCACGTTATATTCCTGCCGGCCCTCGGCGCGGAAATGGATCGTAGCGGCCGGCTCGTCATACTGGCCGGCGACGCCGCGGTAGAAATCCGCGTACTCCTCGGGCTTGACCTCGCTTTTCGGCCGCATCCACAAGGCCGTTCCGTCGGCGAGTTCCTTTGGCGCGGCGGACGGTTTCTCGACCAGGGCGATCGGCACCGGCACGTGCCCGGACTGCGACTTCACCAGCCGTTCGAGACGGAAGGCCTCGGTGTAGGACCTGGCATCATCCATCAGATGAAGGACGACGCGGGTGCCGCGCCTCGGCGCCTCGTCGACCGGCGCCGAGCCGATCTCGTAAGCGCCCTTGCCGTCGGAGGACCAGCGCCAGGCCTCCTCGCCGCCCGCCCGGCGGCTGATCACGTCGACCCTGTCGGCGACCATGAAGGCGGAATAGAAACCGATGCCGAACTGGCCGATGAGCTGTGTGCCATCCGTCGCCTTGCTCCCCTCCATGCTTTCCATGAATGCGCGCGTGCCGGAGCGCGCTATAGTGCCAAGCGCCTCCGCCATTTCGTCCCGGCTCATGCCGATGCCGTTGTCTTCGACGGAAAGCCGCTTTTTGTCCGGATCGGCTTCGATCGTGATGCGTGGCTTCGGATCATCGCCCAGGAGCTCCGGATGGCTGATCGCCTCGTAGCGGAGCTTCTCGCAGGCGTCGGCTGCGTTGGAGATCAGTTCGCGCAGGAAGACATCTCGGTCGGAATAAACCGAATGCACCATAAGGTGCAGGAGCCGCGCGACGTCGGCCTCAAATGTTTTCGTTTCCGCTGCAGTCGTATCCGTCGTCATTTCAAATCACTATCTCGTTGCTGCTTGTCGATGGGATCGGCTTCGATTTCTAAGGGTGGCCTGCCGTAAGGCAATAGCGGCCCGTTTCAAAATGCGGGTCTGTGCATCATCCGATGTGGTGCGCCTCGACGAGTCGAGATGAGGCTGCGGGCGCGCCGATGTCAGGCACCAGTATATCGTTGCGTCGTGCGAATGCGACGAGAGCCGCGCGCACCGTTTCCGAATCGACCTCGCCCGCGATGCCCGCCTTGCAGGCATTGAGAGCAACGGCATGCGTTTGGTTCCGACCGGCGGCCGGCCAATCCTGAAGCAGGGCATATGCTTCCGTCGTACTTTCGATCCTTGCGGGGAAGCCCATCCCCACAAGAAGCGTGACGGGCTTTTCAAAGCGGGCGCGATCCATGGCTTGAACCTCCTTTCGACGATGTCGCGGCAGAAACGGCTTGAATGGCGGCCACCTCGGAAAATCCGATTCCAAGCGGATGTGTCGGGCGCCACGTCATTCTTGGCGTGGTCCCGTGCTGTGTTGTTCGGCAGCCTGCCTCGGGTAGCCTGATCTCCGCCGGCTCGATTTCGTTGCTCCTCGGTTTCGATACCGCGGGAACCCGGCCCGGTGGCAGCGACGTCTCATGCGCCTTAACCAGCGCCTCGATCCATGCGGCAACGGCAAGGGGCGCAGGAGCGTGGCCTTCGAT
>JBDZVC010000341.1:0-4782 GCA_040255475.1 Phyllobacteriaceae bacterium
ACCGCAAGGCGACGAACGCGCGCAACTTCACCAATTGCGACAGCCTCCTGATCGGCAACGAGTGCGGCGCGCATACCGTGCCCTATATCGAGGCGAAAAACGCCTCGGCGCGGCTGGAACACGAGGCGACGACGTCGAAGATCGCGGAAGACCAGCTCTTCTATGTCATGCAGCGCGGCATCCCCGAGGAGGAGGCGATCGCGCTGATCGTCTCCGGCTTCGTCAAGGACGTGATCCAGCAATTGCCGATGGAGTTTGCCGTCGAGGCGCAGAAGTTGATCGGCATCTCGCTCGAAGGAAGCGTCGGATAGTGACTTCCGATCCGTGGTTTGTGCCGAAGGCATATGGATACGGAGCTTCGCCAGCGAACTGGAAGGGTTGGCTGGCGACGGCGGTTTTTTGCGCGATCACCGCTGTTCTCGGACTCATGCTGATCGGCTGGACGGGGAGCAGTCGCCAACCGGAAACCTGGCAATGGGTTCTTTTCCTGGGTCTGGAAGCGCTTCTGCTATTTGGCTTCATCAGACTGACAAAGGCCAAGACGGCAGGCGAATGGCGCTGGCGCTGGGGTAACAAACGATAGGGCGGGAAGTGTTGCTTCTGCGACGCCATCTGCTCCGAAGACAAACACGAAAGCAAGAAAACGATGCTTGAAATCAGAAATCTGCACGCGCGTATCGCCGAGACCGGCACCGAGATCATCCGTGGGCTGAACCTCACCGTCAAAGCCGGCGAGGTTGCCGCGATCATGGGGCCGAACGGCTCGGGCAAGTCGACGCTCTCCTACGTGCTTGCCGGCCGCGAGGACTACGAGGTGACCGACGGAGAAATCTTTTACAACGGCGAGTCGATCCTGGACCTCGACCCGTCGGAGCGTGCCGCGAAGGGCATCTTCCTCGCCTTCCAGTACCCGATGGAGATACCGGGCGTCGCGACGATGGAGTTCCTCAAGGTCGCAATGAACTCGCAGCGCAAGGCGCGCGGCGAGGAGCCGCTGAAGGTACCGGAATTCCTGAAGCACGTCCGCGAGGCGACGGCATCGCTGTCGATCGACATGAACATGCTGAAGCGGCCGCTCAATGTCGGCTTCTCCGGAGGCGAAAAGAAGCGCGCCGAGATCCTGCAGATGAAACTGCTTGAACCGAAGCTCTGCGTGCTCGACGAGACCGATTCCGGCCTTGACATCGATGCGCTGAAGATCGTGGCCGATGGCGTCAACGCGCTGCGCTCACCCGATCGCGCCATCGTCGTCATCACGCACTACCAGCGCCTGCTCCAGTACATCGTGCCGGATAGCGTGCACGTGCTCTACAAGGGGCAAGTGGTGAAGTCCGGCGACAAGGACCTCGCGCTCGAACTCGAGGCGAACGGCTATGCCGGCGTGATCGAAGAGGCTGCCTGACCGGCGGGATGGAGAGATGAATATTCAGACAACCCAGACCCGGACGGCGGCGGAAACGGCGCTGATCGACACTTTTGCCGCACGCCTGCCGGCGCTGCCGGGAGATAAAGCCGTCATTGCCAAGCGCAGGGAGGCGATCGCCGCGCTGGAGGCCCGTGGCCTGCCCAACCGCAAGATCGAGGCGTGGCACTATACCGATCTGCGCCGCCTGCTGACGACCGTGCCGGCATTCGATGACGGCGCAAAGGCAACGACCGTGGCGCCATTGCTTGAAGGCTCGGTCGTCCTGCCGATCCTGAACGGCAAGGCAGGCAAGGCTCCTTCTATCAAAGGCGTGACGATTGTCCCTGCAGCCGAGAAGATGGCCGACGGCACCTTCGCGCCGGCGCTGCAGCCTTCCACGGACGATGATGCGGTCGGCGCCATCAATGCGGCTCTCGCGGCGGATGGCTGGTTCCTCGACATCGCTGGCGGCGCAACGCCCGAAGCTCCGATCGAACTGCAAAGCGCGCAGGCCGGCGGGCAGGTGCATACGCGCCTTGCCGCGCGTGTCGGCGAAGGCGCGAAAGCGACGGTCGTGGAGCGCCATGTCGGCACAGGCGACGCGCTTGCTTCCTCGGTGACCAACATCGTCGTCGGAGACGGTGCCGAGCTTCGCTGGCTGATCGTTCAGGAACAGCCGCGCGGCGCCACCTATCTCGGCCAGTTCAATGCCTGGATCGGCAAGGAAGCTAAGCTGACGCTCTTCGTCATGAACCTCGGCGGCCGGCTCGTGCGCCAGGAAATCCGCGTCGATGCCAAGGGCGAGGGCGGCGAGTTCACGCTGCGCGGCGTCAACATGCTCGCGGGCTCCGCGCATTGCGACGTAACCATGGTGCTCGACCATTCGGCCTTCGGCACGAATTCGACCGAAGTGATCCGCAACATCGTCACCGACAGGGCGGAAGGCGCCTTCCAGGGCCAGATCAGGGTGAAGCAGCAGGCGCAAAAGACCGACGCCAAGATGGCCTGCAACACGCTGCTTCTCTCCGACGAAGGCGGTTTCTCAGTAAAGCCGGAACTGGAGATCTTCGCCGACGACGTCGCCTGCGGCCATGGCGCCACGGTTGCCGAGATCGACCGCAACAGCCTTTTCTACCTGATGGCGCGCGGCATCGACGAGAAGACGGCGCGTGGCCTTCTGGTCAAGGCATTCCTCGCCGAGGTGATCGAGGAACTGGAGGACGAGCCGATCGTCGAGGCGCTTGAAGCGAAGCTCGACGGCTGGTTCGCCGAGCATGGGTGAGGAGCGAATGGCGAAATAGCGAATAGGGCTGCGCAGCACCACTAAAGTTTCTCCCTACTCGCTATTCCTCACTCTCTATTCGCTTCGGAAAGAGCGTTTTATGGACCAGACAGTGACCGATAAGCTCTATGACGTCGAGGCGATCCGCCGCGACTTCCCGATCCTGTCGCGCACGGTCCACGGCAAGCCGCTCGTATATCTCGACAACGGCGCCTCGGCGCAGAAGCCTCAGGCCGTCATCGACGCGGTAGCCCATGCCTACACGAACGAATACGCCAACGTCCATCGCGGCCTGCATTTCCTGTCCAATGCCGCGACTGATGCCTACGAGAAGGCGCGTGAGACCGTCCGTCGCTTCCTGAATGCCGGGAGCGTCGAGGAAATCGTCTTCACCAGCAACGCGACCGAAGCGATCAACACGGTCGCCTACGGCTTCGGCATGCCGAGGATCGGCGAGGGTGACGAGATCGTGCTTTCCGTCATGGAGCACCATTCCAACATCGTGCCGTGGCATTTCATCCGCGAGCGCCAGGGCGCGAAGCTCGTCTGGGTGCCGGTGGACGAGGAAGGCGTGCTCCACGTCGAGGAGTTCGAGAAGCGGCTGACGGAGAGGACCAGGCTCGTCGCCATCAGCCAGATGTCGAACGTGCTCGGCACGGTCGCGCCGATCAAGGAGATCGTCCGCATCGCGCATGAGCGCGGCATTCCGGTCCTGGTGGATGGTAGCCAAGGCGCGGTCCACCTGCCCGTCGATGTCCGCGACCTCGGCTGCGATTTCTATGCCTTCACCGGCCACAAGGTCTACGGGCCTTCCGGCATCGGAGTGCTCTACGGGAAGAAGGAGATGCTGGAGGCCATGCGACCTTTCAAGGGCGGCGGCGAGATGATCTTCGACGTCACCCAGGACATGGTGACCTACAACGATCCACCGCACCGCTTCGAGGCCGGCACGCCACCCATCGTCCAGGCAATCGGCCTCGGCGTCGCGCTCGACTATATGGAAGGGATAGGCCGCGAGGCGATCGCCACCCATGAGGCGGGCCTGCGCGATTACGCGCATGAGCGGCTTGGCGCCATCAATTCGCTACGCATCTACGGCAATGCGCCGGGCAAGGGTGCGATCGTCTCCTTCAATCTGGAAGGCATCCATCCGCACGACGTGTCGATGGTGATCGACCGGTCGGGTGTGGCCGTGCGCGCCGGCACCCATTGCGCCCAGCCTCTCCTGCAGCGCTTTGGCACGACTTCTACCTGCCGCGCCTCGTTTGGCTTATATAATACGAAGGCGGAAGTGGACGCGCTTGCCGAGGCGCTGGAAAAGGCCCGCAAATTCTTTGGATGACGTGATGAACGACATGCCCACGAAGATGACAGAAGAGGCCGCCTCCGCGACGGCAAGCCCTTATTCGGCTTCGTCCATTCCGCCCGACGAACTGGCGCGGCTGACCGACGATATCGTTTCCGCGCTGAAGACCGTCTACGATCCCGAAATCCCCGCCGATATCTATGAACTCGGCCTGATCTACAAGATCGACATCGAGGACGATCGCTCGGTCAAGATCGAGATGACGCTGACCGCTCCGGGCTGCCCGGTCGCCGGCGAGATGCCGGGCTGGGTGCAGAACGCTGTCGGCGCGGTGGAAGGTGTTTCGGATGTCGATGTCGATATGGTGTTCGACCCGCCATGGACCCCCGACCGCATGTCGGAAGAGGCGCAGGTCGCGCTTGGCTGGTATTGAACGGGCGTGCCTGAGCACGCCCGCCCTATCGGAACTACGCGATTAGTGAATGATCTCCACGATCTTGCGTGTCTGTGGGTCGACCAGCACGGTCTGGCCGTTGACGACCATGTAGTCGTACTGGACCTGCATGTCCGGAACGTCGAGCGGTTGGATTTCCACGCTGTCAGGCACGACCGTACCGACTTCGACCGCCGTGTCGGACGGAAGGACGATCGGAGCCGGGTTCTGTTTGACGACATATTCGTGGATGACCCTCTGCTGCGCCGGCGCGATGACGACGGTGTCTGCAAGCGCGAAGCCGGTGCCGGCAGCCAGAATTCCGGCGGCGAGAAGGCTGGATACGAGCGTTTTCA
>JBDZVC010000342.1:0-4768 GCA_040255475.1 Phyllobacteriaceae bacterium
AGAAGACCGAGTTCAAGGAATGGGAAGGCACGCCCTATTTCGATGGCTGCCTGCCCATCGAGGTGATGGCCGAGCGCGGCCCGGAAACGCTCCGCCACGGCCCGATGAAGCCCATGGGGCTGACCAACGCGCACAATCCGACGGTGAAGGCCTATGCGGTGGTGCAGCTTCGACAGGACAATGCGCTCGGCACGCTCTACAACATGGTCGGTTTCCAGACCAAGCTGAAGCATGGCGAGCAGGTACGCGTCTTCCGCACCATTCCGGGGCTGGAAAATGCCGAATTCGCGCGGCTCGGCGGGTTGCACCGGAATACCTACATCAATTCTCCCGCCTTGCTCGACGGCACGCTGCAACTGAAGTCGCGGCCGGGCCTGCGCTTCGCCGGGCAGATCACCGGCTGCGAAGGCTATGTCGAATCCGCCGCGATCGGGCTGATCACGGGCCGCTTCGCCGCCGCCGAGCGGTTAGGCCGGACGATAGCCGTGCCGCCCCCGACGACCGCCTTCGGCGCGCTCCTCGGTCACATCACCGGCGGCCATATCCTTTCCGACGACGAGCCGGGCAAGCGCTCCTTCCAGCCGATGAACATCAATTTCGGCCTGTTCCCGCCAGCGGAAGCGCCACGCAGTGAGGGTAAGCGGCTACGCGGCAAGGAAAAGACGGTCGCCAAGAAGCGCGCGATCACCGCGCGGGCGCTCTCAGACTGCCGGGCATGGCTCGGCCTGCCTGTCGCGGCTGTGGCGGCCGAATAATTATTTCCACTCGGTGCTGTGCAGGAAAAGCATGCCTGTCAGCGAACGCGGTTCCAATTTCGGCTTCAGGTCGCCATAAGCCGTTTCGGGCAGCATCATCACTGTCCGCCTGCCATCCGACAGTTTCAGCGGATGCGCTGCCTCATCCCGTGAATCCACGAATTCACGAAGCGCCGCGTCGTCGAATTTGAATATTGCCGTTCCGGAGCCCACGGTCACCTGCACCTCGCCTTCTTGCATCGCAAAGGTGAGCGTCGCACCGGCAGGCAGTTTCACCGTCGTCGGTGCGGACGGCTTGCCGAGGATGCGCAGGTTCGGGATGACGATGTCGAAATCCCCGACCGGCATCGCCACCGGCTGATTGAAGGATTTGGAGAAATAGCGATCGTTCAACCCGCGACGCCAGCTTCGGTCCAGACCGTAGGCGTCCGCGACCTCATTGTAGAGCGCATCCCCGGTCTTGGGCTTGCCGTTGGCGTCGACGTTTGCGACGCCAACCGGCGCGACACGGCCAACCGCGTCATGCTGCTGGAGGAAACCGAGCGCGGCGAGCGCCTGCCGGTTATGGGCTTCATCGACCGGCTTCACACGCACCGCTTCCCGGAAACGCGCTTCCTGGCTGCGGACAGATGTCAGGACTTCGCCTTGCGGGCCGAAACTCGCCAGAAGAAGCGCGATAGTCGGCAGGCCGGCGAGGATGCGGATATCGCCCCGCGTCGATCTCGGAATCTGCAGAAGAAGCACGACAGCGACCGTGATACCGAAAAGTCCCAGCAGATAGCGTTCCAGTGTCAGCCCGTAATCCCCTACCCTCAGCCACACCGCGTAGAAGAGCAGCACGAGCGGCACCGGCAGGACGAACGGCCACAGCCTGAGGAACAGGCGCGTCGGCGCACGCGCCGCGCTGAGGAATGGGTGGATAATGATAAGCGCCGCGAAGATCGACAGGCCGAAGGCAAGCACCAGCCAACCGATCTGCCCGCGCGGCACATCTCCGGTCAGCACGATCTTCAGCGCATAGGCGTGCAGCACCAGCGCGTAGATCAGGATCAGCGGCGCGGCGACGTAATCGCCAAGCGCCTTCATACCGAGCGCCATGAATTTCCGCGTGTCCGCGCCCGGCTCTTCGTCGAGATCGACGGGGATACGGCCGAGGCCGAACAAAGGCGCGGCTAGCAGGCCGGTCACTGCCCAGACATGCTCGTAGGCGTTGTTCGGCACGTCGATGCCGAAAAGGTAGGTCAGGCTGGCAAGGATCGCCGAAATACCGCCCGCAAACAGGAACAGCGCCAGAAAAGAAACCAGTACGGCAAAGGCGAAACGTGCCATGAACAGCCAGAAGGCGTCCCCGCTGCGGCCGCCGAGCGCCGGTGCGACCAGCATCAGCCCGCAGAGAGCGGCCGCATAGGACCAGTGCTCGACGCCCGAAAGATGGTCCCACCAGCCGATGGCGAAGGCTGCAAGACCGGCGAGCAGCGCGGCGCCGTGGCGCAACAGTGCTGGCGCATGGCGTGCTTCGAGGATGATGCCTACGGCAAGTGATGCGGAAGCGGCCGCGAAGAGCGGCAGGATCAGATCGTCGTCGCCGCCCCAGAAGCCCCTGATATCGGTGATGAGCAAATTCGCGTTGATTGCCAGTGCGAGGAGCGCGATCGCCGTGACGGGAAAACGCAGCACCGCGTCGCAGGCGCCCTCCACCATCTCGACGGCGACGGCCCGCCAGCCGGCAAGACGGGAATCATCGGAAGCGACGGGTGAAGAAGAATCAGTCATCGGCCGGTTCCCTCAAAAACGCCGCGCCCGGTCGCCACATTTATGCGCTCAAGACGCCCGAGTGAACCCGCTACCGCCAATCGAAGAAAGCTCGCCGTGCCATGACCAGGGTGCGCTTCAGGGGCGAGATGTCGGTAATCTGCTTGAACGGATCGACGGATGCCTTTGAAAGAAGCGCCAGATAAGCGCTTGCCAGTGCGGCCGGCAAGTAGGCCGGACGCAGCGGGGGCGGCAAGGCGCGCGCGCCCTCCTCGAATTTCCCGACATGCTCGCGGGCAAGCGCGATCATTGCCGAAACAGCCCTTTTGCCCGCCGCGCCTCCCTTCTGTGCGACGAATTCCTCCGGCGTGGTGCCGGCTGCCGAAAGGACATCGCGCGGAACGTAGCACTGACCACGCGCCAGATGGATCGGCAGCGACCGGAGAAGACCGGTAACCGCCTGCGCACAGCCGGCATGGCCGGCAAGGTCGGCCGTCGCGAGCGCGGCATCGCGATCGAGTACAAGGCCGGCAAGCTGGATGAGCGCCGACGCGGTCTCCCCGCAATAGCCTTCCAGATCGGTGCGCGAAGGCATCGGGTCGTCGTAGAGATCGAAAAGCCGTGCCTCGATCATGTTGTCGAATGCAGCGGGCGGCAGTTCATATTCACGGATCGTCCGGATAAGCGCCTCGGCCACCGGATTGCCGACTGCCGGCGCTTCGCTGAGGATCGCGTCCCGCCACCATTGCAGCCTTATCTCGCCGGGCATCGGCTCATGGATCAGGTCGCGGACGCGCGCGACCTCGACGTTGAAGGCGTAGAGAGAGAAAAGCGCGGGCCGCTTGGCTTCAGCGGCGAAAAGAACCGAAAGATAGCGGTCGCGGTCCCCTTCCCGAACGATCCTGACGGTCTCTTCCGAGGCTCCATCCATCGCGGATGCGGTCAACCCACCGCGATAAGGGCCGCGGCCACCGCCCGGTCCTCGGCAAGCAGCACGTTATAGGTGCGCACCGCCGCGCCGGTGCTCATCGGATCGGCGGATATGCCTTTCTCGCGCAACGCGGCGCGTATCGCCGCCGGCAAAGGCTTCAGGTCCACGCCGGTTCCGACGAGCAGGATCTCTATCCCGTCCCCTTCGGCGACGACGGCCTCGAAATCGGCCGGCGCAAGCCTTTCCGGATCGGCCGGGTCCCAGCCATGGATACCGGACGGAAGGCATAGGATCGAACCGCGATGCGACATGTCGGCAAAGCGGAAACCGCCATTGCCATAGGCGTCTATCGGCGCCCGACCGGGGAAATGCGCCTCGCGTATCTCAATGCCGCCGCTCATTTCGAGGGAAGCTGCTGCGCTCCCCCTTTGGCGGGCGCTTCCGCCGGCTCGTCAGGCACCGCCGTCCATGTCGGGCGCAGGTGGAAGACGATCAGGATCGGCGCCGCGATGAAGATCGACGAGAAGGTGCCGATGAACACGCCGAAGAGCATGGACGCGACGAAGGAGCGAATGACCTCGCCGCCGAACACATAGAGGGCAAGCAGGGCAAGGAAGGTCGTCACCGACGTCATCGTCGTGCGTGCCAGCATCTCGTTGTCGGAGAGGTCAAGCAGCTGCCCGAGCGGCATCTTCTTGAAACGCCGCAGATTCTCGCGCACCCGGTCGTAGATGACGACGGTATCGTTCAGCGAATAACCGACGATGGTCAGGATCGCCGCGACCGTCGACAGGTCGAATTCGAGTTGCGTGACGACAAGGAATCCGAGTGTCAGGGTGATGTCGTTGATCGTCGCAACGATCGAGCCGATGGCGAATTGCCACTCGAAACGGACCCAGACATATATGAGAATCGCGCCCATTGCCGCGAGAATGCCGAGGATGGCACCCTTGGCCAGTTCGCTGGAGACGGTCGGCCCGACGAGTTCGACCCGCCTTATGTCGTAACTGGAGGACAACGTCTGGCGCGCCTTCTCGACGATCACATTGCCGGAACTTTCGTCATTCGCCGCACCGATACGGACCATAGCGTCAGTCTTATCGCCGAAACCCTGCACCTGGATTTCGGTGATGCCCGCCTTCGTGAGCATCTGCCTTATCTCGCCGACATCGGCCTGACCGGTCTTGGCCCGCACCTCCACGATCGTGCCGCCGGTGAAGTCGATGCCGAAATTCAGCCCCTTGGTGAACAACAGTCCGACGGACGCCACGCACAGGCAAAGCGAAAGCACGAAGACCTGCAGGCGCACCTTCATGAAGGGGATGCGCGT
>JBDZVC010000343.1:0-4750 GCA_040255475.1 Phyllobacteriaceae bacterium
GCTCGGCCAATATCTCGTTGATGCGATGGTGGCTTCCCAGCATCGATTTGATCCATTCGTCGGACGCGTCCTCGAACCGCTCGGGCAAGCCGTAGAGGTCCGTCCTGATGATCAGCGACGTCCCGCAGACATGATTGAAGTCGTCATTGCCCAAAAGGAGCTTGCCGCCATGGTCCCATATGTAGCCACGGTCAATGATCCAGCCATTGGCATCGCGGTTTTCAGAGACGAAGCGGACCAGGCGCGAACTGACGAAATCGTCGTCGTCGACGATCATGAAAAAGCGGCTGTCGCGGGCACGCAACATGCCCTTCAAGACGCGTCTGCCCTTGTCGATACGGAAGGCTTCACGGAAATCCTCCACATCGGCATTGCCGCGCTCATGCATGATGTTCGGCGGGAAAGTCACACGCTCGACCTCAAAGGAACCCGGCAGTTCGGGCAGGTCCGCGCCTTCGTTAGCCACGACGATCCCGCGCCAGTCGACGCTCGTCTGGTTAGCGATGGAGGCTGCCGTTTCGGCGAGGTTCGCCTTTAGAAGGCCCCAGTCGCGGGCGTTGTCCTGATGCCGGACCGGTATGATGAAGGTGAGGAGCGTCATTGAGCGCGATCTCCGGAATTTCCTCTGGAGCAGATTTTCAGGCGGCGATCGCCGGACTGATTTGGCCGAACGCCCATTCCAGTCCATCGTCCAGAGAGGATGCCCGGTAGGCCAGTTCCGTGCCGCCCGAGAAGGCGGCCATGAAACGGCCTATCTTGCCATAGCTGTTGTCGAGCACCGCATGCGGCCGGCCGATGAGAAGCGAGCAGATATGGACGTGCAGCCGGTCGGTGACGACGGTCCGGCCACGCGAAATCTGGCGGATACCGCGACGGAAGCGGTTATGCGCCGCCGCGTCGAGCTTGCGCAGCCTCATCTCGGCGGGCTTCAGTGCCAGGAACGCCAAAGCCGCGCCGGCAGCCTTCGATACACGCACACGGCGGGCGGATTCGGTAATCCAGTCCTCGATGGGCAGGCCGGGATAGGCGGAGCGGTCCACCTCGCCCGTCTTCTCCAGATCTGCCCTCAGCATCGCCAATACAGGAAATTCAACAGCGCCCGGTTCGACCGCGCCGATCCAGAACGCCATGTCGGGGCAAAGGCGCACCTCGCAATCGAAATGCCTTTCGGCGAAGTCCTTCGATTCCTGGTCGCGGACCAGCAGGAGAAAATTCCGATGCCGGGCGATCGCGCGCGCAGTCTGCGCGATACGTTCCTCGGAGCGATAATGGATCGATTGCGGAAACTGGATGATCCGTCGATGCGGGAACCGCTCGAGGACGGCTTCGCGGAAATCCTGATGCGAAACCCACAGATCGCCGAAATTGCCGCCGCCATGGATGAAGATCGGTCCCTCCGGCACCGCGCGCTCAAGAGCTTCCGCCGAGAAATCGCGCATGCGCGAGACATAGGCCGGCCGCTTGCCGCGGCTGGCAAGATACGCCATTTCGCCGAGCCAGATTGCGGAATCGCCGCAGTTGCGGATATCGGGGAAGTCGAGGATAGCCAGCGGCGCGTCATCGACCAGGCAGTCCCGCAGGCAATCGTCGATCATGCCCTGCATCCGGGCTATCAGCGCCAGGCTCTGTTGGGATCGCATCACGTTCTTTGTCTCCCGAGACTATCGCTCACGCTGCAGGAAACTGCCGAGCCACCGGACGGATGCCGGATAATATCTTCGCCAATATCCTGTGGACCTCGGTTTCGGGGCCGTCAGGGCGGCCCATCATCAGCCAAAGAAGAAGCGTAGTCCCGCAATAGAAAGCCACCCCGGAAGCCACGAGAACAGCCAGATGCAGCACGAGCGCCGGCCGGTCTGCCGCGGCATTCATCAAGGTCGAAACGAGCGACACACCGGCGGCCATGACCGCGACACTCACGAGCGTTCGTCCATTGGCGGCCAACTGTTTCAAAACACTTACGCCGATGAAGCGCTTCACGAGGATCATGTTGACGAAAGCGCTCAACAACCCGGTGAAAACGCGCCCGAAGATGACGCCGTGAATGCCGTAGGTGAGCAGCCCTATCAGGATGATCGGCACACGAACGAGCAGCATCTGTGTGTCCCGCATGAACAGGATCCGTGTCTCGCCCTTGGCCATGCCGAGCGGTTGTACGAGCGAGCCGAGCGTCTGGAGCGCGTAAACGGACGCAAGCGACTGGATGATGAAGATCGCCGGAGCCCATTTCTCGCCGAGCGTCAGGCGGACGAGCGGATCGGCGATCACGGCAACGCCGATGCCCGCCGGAAGCGCGACCGCCGAAACCAGCGCCTGTACGCGCTGGTAGGCGGCGGCCAGCCGCCCGGGATCGTTACGGATGCTGGCGAAGCTCGGATAGATCGTCTGGGTAAGCGGCGCCGTCGCCTCGCGCGTCGGTACCCGCGCGAGATTGCTGCCGACCGTATAATAGCCGAGGCTAGCGCCGCCGAGTACCTTGCCGATGAGAAGATAATCGAAGCGCCAGTTCAGCGTATTGGTGATCTGGCTTGCCGCGAGCCACGCCGAAAAGGAAAAAAACTCTCGGGTATGACGGAACGTTATCCTCGGCCGGAACGGCAGCACCAGATATGAGGTGAGGACATTCGTCACCTGACTTGCAAGCGCCCCGATCACCAGCGCCCAATAGGTGTGGTACATCACTGCGATCAGAACCGCGACCACAAAGCCGACGAATTTCTGCGAAACGGCGAGAACGAATTCCTGCCAGAAGATCAGGTTGCGCTGGAGTATCACAAGACGCGGATTCGTCAGGCCGCTCAGGAACACGCTCGCCCCCAGTGCCAGCATGACGCCGAACAACCTCGGATCGTTATAGAGGATGGACGTGGGATAAGCGGAAGCCGCGAAGAGAAGGCACAGGATCAGCCCGCGCGTCGCGTTAAGCGTCCAAGCCGCGCTGAAATGCGATTCTTCCGGGGCCTCGTGCCGGATAAGCGCCTGGTTGAGCGACAATTCCGTGACGGTCGTTACGATCAGCATCATCGTCGTCGCGAGCGCCACGAGGCCGAAATCGGCAGGCGTCAGATACCATGCCAGCACGAAGGTGCTGAGCGTCGCCAAAAGGTTGACGACTGCCCGAGACAGACTGAGCCATATGCTCCCCTTGATCAGCCGACCGGTGATGCTGCTCATACGTCGTCTCTGAAAATGTTGCTCTATCCGACGAGCGCCAACGCCTATGCCGCGATGGCGGCGGAGTTTTGCGCTGCCTGCTCAAGGACCCCGAGGAAAACGGCGAACTGATGATCCGGGTCCATCTGCGGTCGCGCCGCATAACGCAAAGCCGCGATCGACATGCGATCGTAATGGCTTTCATCGCGCCAAAGCTGTCGTAACTCGGATACCCACTCCTCGATCGGAGCATCGTAGTCGAGCACGATACCGCCCTCGCCGATCGCTTCCGGCAGCCCGCCGCGGCGCGAACCGATCACCGGAATGCCGCTGCAATGCGCCTCCGAAGCAACACGTCCCCAGGCTTCCTCCCATTTGCTCGGAGCAAGAAGAATCCGGGTACGGCCGTAGACAGTCTTCATGTCGTCGGTGCGTCCCTCGAAAACCACGTTCCCGAGACGCGACAGCGTTCGCTCGACTTCGATGCGACGCTCACCATCGAGCTTCCAGCTTTCCACGAAAAGGAACGGGATTTCGGGGCAGCGTCTGGCGATCTCAACGGCCTTTTCGAACCCCTTCTCGGTGTAGGGATTGATGAAGGTAACGTATTGCCTCGATGTCTTCGTGCGATATTTCGCCGGATCGATCGTAGGCGGAATGACGGTGGAGCGGATGCCGAACCGCGCCTGATAGGCGTGGGCGGTGAATTCGGAATTGGCAATGAAGCGCGCGCCCTTCAGTTCCGATGGATCACCCGCCAGTTCATGAAACTCGACATTCCTGAGATAGACGACCAGCGGAACACCCGCAGTTTCCAGGGCTTTCCCGAGCGGGACGGATTTATGGCATTGGACCACGGCAACATCGGGGCTAAGGCGCGACACCGCGAAGGGCACCGCCTCGCAAGGATACCACGCGCGCACCACCGGATAGCCGGGGAAATGGTCCATCACAGCTCCTTGCCGCAAAAGCTTCAGCTTGATGCGCGCGGCCATGCCGAAAGCCCCGTCTCCGAAAAGCGCGGCAAGAACCGAGGCGTCATGCCCATGGCTGCGAAGCTGTTCTACGAGATGATGCGTGCTCGATTGAACGCCGCCATGAAATTCAGGATAATACCCATTGCCGCCGGCAAACAGGATTCTCATCTTGCCGTTGCTCGCTCTCTGCCCCCGGCCCAAGGGTAAAGAGGAAAAACGCTTGCGGGCGCACTCGGCTCCGAGAAGGGCCGCAACTTGTTCGTCCATGAGGTATTGCACAGCAAAAGATGGCAGCCTCATGACACGACATCCGCAACGCGAACGCGGTACGTGTATTTATGCATGCGGTTTGTGGAAAAGCAGGGCCTGCGACGGACAAATATCCATGATGAAGTTCAGTAGCCTGCTGACTTCGCCGAGAGCACGAAACGGCCGCCGGCGCATAGTCGTCGATACGTCCGATATCGTCATCTATGCGGTCGGCGACGTTCATGGCTGCCTCGACGAACTGCTGGAACTCGAAGCCATGATCGTCGCCGACAGCGCCGGACTGGCTACCGACAAACTGATCGTCATGCTCGGCGACTATGTCGATCGCGGCCCTTCTTCGGCGCAGGTGC
>JBDZVC010000344.1:0-4741 GCA_040255475.1 Phyllobacteriaceae bacterium
TCGGCTGCTCGCTGGTATCGGTCTTCATCGTCCTCATCACGCAGCTCATTTCCGACATCGGCTATGCGCTGCTCAACCCGCGCATCCGCGTGCAGTAGGGAGAAGGGCCATGCTCCAGTTCATCTCCCCCACCGACATCATCATCCAGATCCTCATTTACCGGCTGTGGCCGGTATGGGCCTCGATGGCGATCCTCATGGGCGTCAGCTATCGCTACCGAAAGCGGCTCGGGCTTTATGGCCAGCTTTACGATAGCGGCGTCGGCATCACCGGAATCGCCATTCTGAGCTTCTGGTTCTTCACGGCGGTTTTTTCCCGCTACGTCTCCCCGTTCAATCCGCTCGAGCAGATCGCGGTCATGCGCAACGCGCTGCCGGGCGCCATCGAACCGAAGAGCGGCTACCCGTTCCTGCTCGGCGGCGACAAGCTGGCGCGCGATGTCTTCAGCCGTGTCGTCGACGGCAGCCGCATCGTGCTCCTCATCGCGCCGTTGGCGACCCTGGTGGCGCTCACCGTCGGCATCACGCTCGGCCTTCCCGCCGGCTATTTCGGCAGGAAGACGGATTCGTTTCTATCCTTCCTGGCCAATCTGGTGCTTGCCTTCCCGGTGATCCTGCTCTTCTACCTGCTGGTCTCGCCGGAGATCGTGGAGACGGGACTGCCGCGTGCGACGGCCGGCGTCTTCTTCGCGTTCCCGATCATCCTGGCCTGCATGGCCTTCGGTACGCGCTATGTCGGCCGGCCGCTGCTTCTGGCGATCCAGCTTCTGGTCGTGCTCGCCATCACCTACTGGCTCTATTCGACCTTCGTCTTCTTCAACGACCCGTTCGGGTTGATCCAGGTAACGCCGAGCACGCTCAACATCTTCGTCGCCGTGGTGTTCGCGTCCTCGCCGGGGGTATTCCGCATCGTTCGCGGCCTCGTTATGGACATCAAGACGCGCGACTATGTGGCGGCGGCGCAAACCCGCGGCGAGAACCCCTGGTACATCATGGTATGGGAGGTGCTGCCCAATGCGCGTGGGCCGCTGATCGTCGATGCGTGCCTCAGGATCGGCTACACGACGATCCTTCTCGGCACGCTCGGCTTCTTCGGCCTCGGCATGCCGCCGGAAAGCCCGGACTGGGGAACGACCATCAAGGACGGCAGCCAGCTCCTGCGCGCCTTCATACACCCGGCGCTGCCGCCGGCGATCGCGCTGATGTCGTTCGTGCTGGGCTTGAACCTGCTCGCCGACGCGCTACGCGAAGAGTCCCTGAAAGACTGACGGAGGTGATGCCATGAACGCCGTCCAGCCGATCGTCGAGATCGAAAACCTCTCCATCTCCTTCTTCACGCGGAGGGGAGAAATTCCTGCCGTCATGGATTTCTCCTGCACGGTGATGCCGGGCGAGGCCATGGGCATCGTCGGCGAGTCGGGGTGCGGCAAGTCGACCGTGTCGCTCGGCATCATGCGCGACCTTTCCAATATCGGGAAGATCGTCGGCGGCCGCATCGTATTCCAGGGCCGTGACATGGGGGAGATGTCGGAGGAAGAGCTTCGCACCATTCGCGGCAACAAGATCGCCATGATCTACCAGGAGCCGATGGCGAGCCTGAACCCGGCCATGAAGGTCGGCCAGCAATTGATGGAAGTGCCGCTCATCCACGACAAGGTGTCGAGGGAGGAAGCCTACAAACGCTCGCTCGAGATGCTGCGCTCGGTGCGGCTGCCGGACCCGGAGCGGATGATGAAATCCTATCCGCACCAGCTTTCCGGCGGCCAGCAGCAGCGCATCGTGATCGCTATGGCACTGTTGTCCAAGCCGGCGCTCCTGCTGCTGGACGAGCCGACCACCGCACTCGACGTGACGGTGGAAGCGGGCATCGTCGATCTGGTGAAGGGACTCGGCAAGGAGTTCGGCACGTCGATGATCTTCGTGTCGCACAATCTCGGCCTGATCCTCGAGACGTGCGACCGCATCACGGTCATGTATTCGGGCGAGGCGGTCGAGACGGGCACCGTCAAGGACGTGTTCGACCGGATGCGGCATCCCTATACGCAGGGACTTTTCCGCTCGATCCCGCTTCCTGGCGCCGACAAGAACACGCGGCCGTTGGTGGCGATCCCCGGCCAGTTGCCGCTGCCGCATGAGCGGCCGAAAGGCTGCAATTTCGGCCCGCGCTGCCACCATTTCGTGGAAGGCCTCTGCAACGCGGCCGAAATCCCGATGATCCCGGTCGAGGGGCACGAAAATCATTTCAGCCGCTGCGTGCGTTTCAACGAGATCGACTGGTCGGCCCTGCCGGAAGACGCGGCGAAGAAGAGCGAGCCGGTCAAGGCCGGTGACACCGTGCTCAAGATCGACAATGTGCGCAAATATTACCGGGTTGCCGCAAACGAGGTGTTCGGTGGCGCCGAGCCGCGCGTGGTCAAGGCGAACGAGACGATCAGCTTCGAGGCGCGTGAATCCGAGACGGTGGCCATCGTCGGCGAATCCGGCTGTGGAAAATCCACGCTCGCCAAGATGCTGCTCGGGCTGGAGACGGCCACGAGCGGATCGATTACGCTCGGCAACAAGCCGATCCAATCGACGCCGGTCGAATCGCGCGACGTGAACACCGTCTCCTCGATCCAGATGGTGTTCCAGAACCCGTTCGACACGCTCAATCCGAGCCATAGCGTCGGCGCGCAGATCGTACGCACGCTGGAGAAATTCCATGTCGGCAACAGTCCGGCCGAACGGCACCAGAAGATGCTGGAACTGCTCGACCTGGTGAAGCTGCCGCGCGCTTTCGCAACGCGCAAGCCGCGGCAGCTCTCCGGCGGCCAGAAGCAACGCATCGGCGTGGCCCGCGCCTTTGCCGGTGCCGCCAAGGTCGTGGTAGCGGACGAGCCGGTTTCGGCGCTCGACGTCTCGGTGCAGGCGGCGGTGACCGAACTGTTGATGGACATCCAGCGTGAGAACAAGACGACGATGCTGTTCATCAGCCACGACCTTTCGGTCGTGCGCTACATCGCGGACCGCGTCGTGGTGATGTATCTCGGCTATATCGTCGAGCAGGGGACGACCGACCAGATATTCTCACCGCCCTATCATCCCTATACCGAGGCGCTTCTTTCGGCGATCCCGATTGCCGACACCAGCGTGGTGAAGAAGCACGTCGTGCTGGAAGGCGACATTCCTTCGGCCATGGACCCGCCCACTGGCTGCCCGTTCCAGACACGGTGCAGCTACAAGCACCTCGTGCCGGACGGGAAATGCGAGAAGGAAGTGCCGCCGGTCAAGGATCTCGGCAACGGACACAAATCGCTCTGCTGGCTCTCCGATGACGTGCTTGCCGGAATGGAACCGGTCATCAAGTTCGATACGGCCCATGCGGCGAAGGAAGGCGAGCCACAGGATACGCCACGCCGCAAGGAGCGCCGCAGCGCCAAGGGCAATCCGGGCTTTGCAGGCCCGCCGCCGAAGCGCCCACATGGAAAGACGGCGAGCGCCGAAGCCGACGAGGCCGAGTTCGAAGCTGAAGAGGAAGAAGAGGCGCGGCGCGTCCGCCGCGAGGAGGCGCGTGACGATGCCGGAGGGCAGAGCGCCGGCGCGCGCCCCGCCAGGGCTTCCGCCTCGGTGCCGTCGCGTCAGGGCAGGGTCGGCGGCGGCCAGCAGGCGGTCGATCCCGATGCTCCGACTGCTTTCGACAAGACACAACCCCCGTCCCGCCGTGCGCGGGCGGCAAATTCGGGAGCGTCCGCGCGCAAGACGCCGGTGTCCGGGAGGGCGCCTGCCGGATCGGCAACGGCCCCGGCCCGGAAGCCGGCTTCCGGCAAGCCGGCCGCTTCAGCGGCTTTGGCCGGCAAACGGCCGCCGCGCATGGCCAAGCCGAAGAAGCCGGACGACCTCAAGCTCATCTCCGGGGTCGGGCCTAAATTCGAGACCATCCTGAATGGCCTCGGCATTTACCGCTTCTCCCAGATCGCCGCGTGGAAGAAGGCCGAGCGGGATTGGGTCGACGACCACCTGAACTTCTCCGGCCGTATCGAGCGGGACGACTGGGTGAAACAGGCGAAGGCGCTGGCGAAGGGCGGTGAGGCCGAATACATCCGCATCTTCCGCAAGAAGCCGCGCTAGCCGAACGCATATGCTGGAGCGGCCGAAGGCATTCCTGTCGTGGAGTTCCGGCAAGGATGCCGCCTTCGCGTTGTACGAGGCGCGCCGGCTCGGGCTGGCGGACATCGCCGGTGCCCTGACCACGATCAACGAAGGCACGGGCCGCGTGCAGTCCCACGGCGTCCGCCACGAACTGCTCGATCGGCAGATCGAGGCGCTCGGCCTGCCGGTGATCAAGGTGATGCTGCCCAGTCCTTGCCCGAACGCTGTCTACGAAGCGCGGATGGCAGAGGCCTTCGACAAGCTGAAGGCAGAGGGCGTTCGCCACGTCGTCTATGGCGATCTTTTCCTTGAGGACATCCGCGCCTATCGCGAGAAGCAGATGGAAGCGGCGGATATGGAAGCGCTCTTTCCTCTCTGGGATCGTGATACGGGCGAACTCGCCGGGGCCATGATCGCATCAGGCCTCGAAGCACGCGTCGCCTGTGTCGATACGAGACGGCTTGACCGATCTTTCGCGGGGCGCAGTTTCGATGAACCCTTCCTCAGCGATCTGCCGGCCGGCGTCGATCCTTGCGGCGAAAACGGCGAATTTCATACCGTCGTCACGGCCGGCCCGATTTTTGCCGCACCGATCGCTACATCGGTCGGCGAGA
>JBDZVC010000345.1:0-4733 GCA_040255475.1 Phyllobacteriaceae bacterium
GCCTCGCATTTCAAGCGCAATTCGGAGGCCGGCATGGTGATGGTCAACCTGCCGACGGCGGGCGTCGACTACCACGTGCCCTTCGGCGGCCGCAAAGGCTCCTCCTACGGACCGCGCGAGCAGGGCCGCTATGCCGCCGAGTTCTACACCACCGTCAAGACGGCCTATACGCTGCCTTGATCGCTTCAAATATCCCGGCAGGACGGAGGTCTTTCACCCCCCTTTGTCCTGCCGGACATCTCCCCCCTCAAGGGGCGAGATCACGCTTGCCGCCCTTTCCGCGCCAGTTCGTCACGACCGGAAGGAGCGAGGTATCTATGAAGGCTAATCTCCCCTCTTGAAGGGAGATATCCGGTAGGACAGAGGGGTGCTGTCACGCAGAAATGTTCAAGAAAATTGCTGATCGGAGTTCCTGAAATGCCAACCCTTTCCGGCGTCATCGCCGCCGCCGCCACGCCCGTCCGCGATGATCTGTCGATCGACCTCGACCATCTGGTCGAGCATTGCCGCTGGCTGCTCGGCGACGGTGGCTGCGACGCCATCAACCTGCTCGGGACCACCGGCGAGGCGACGTCCTTCCCGGTGGAGCAACGCATCGCCGCCATGCGCGCGATCGCCAGGGCCGGCCTGCCGCTCGACCGCTTCATGGTCGGCAGCGGTGCGGCGGCGCTGGACGATGCCTGCACATTGACGGCGGAGGCCAAGGCACTCGGTTTCGCCGGCGCGCTTCTGCTGCCGCCCTTCTATTACAAAGGCGTCGATGCAGACGGTGTCGTCGCCTATGTCGAGAGGCTGATCGGCAAGGTCGGGGCGAACGGGCTGAAACTCTACCTCTACCACTTCCCGGCCAATTCCGGCGTGCCTTATACGCCGGAGATCGTCAGCCGGCTCCGCAATGCGCATCCCGAACAGGTGCTCGGTTTGAAGGACAGTTCCGGCGACCTCGACTATTCCGCCGGCCTGGCGCGCGGCCTGCCCGGCTTCGCCGTCTTCCCGAGCGCGGAAGCCTCGCTCGGGCGGGCCGTCGAACTCGGCTTCGCCGGCTGTATCTCGGCCACCGCCAACGTCACCGGTCCCTATGCGCAGATCGCCTGGAGCGGTTCGGACGCGGCCGCGAAGAAGGAAGCGCTGGACAACGCCGTCACCATCCGCGCCATCATCGCCCGCTTCCCGCTCGTCGCTTCGGTCAAGTCGGCCCTGGCGCTTCTGACCGGACGAGAAGACTGGGCGAAGGTCATGCCGCCGCTGACAGAACTGTCGGAGAGGCAAAAGGCGGAACTCGCCGACGCGCTCTCGACCAGCGCGCTGGGAAAGGTGGCGGACTTTTCGGGCAAGCGTCAGGCAGTGGTCTGACCTGCGCCCGGAGGTTTTCAGGATACCTGCCCTTCAAAAGCGGGACGGGCAATCGCATATGCCGAATTACCCCCACTCCATCGCGCTTCGCGCGCCACCTTTCCCCCACTTTCGTGGGGTAGAGGAAAGAGATCAAGCCTCACGGCCGGCACTTCCACTCCCCCTAGAACGGGAGAGAGGTGGGTTGCGAAGCAAATCGGAATGGGGTCGAACCTCATAGCGATCCTCTGGAGGGCGGGAATGTTCCCCACAGGATCGCCCGGCGTCCTAGGCAAGCAAATGCGCCATCAGCGCACGGAGCTCGGCCGGTTTCACCGGCTTGTGCATCAGTTCGATACCGGACTGGCGCGCTGCGATCGACAGCGCGTCTGAGGGGTCGGCGGTGATGATCAGAGCCGGTACGGCGCGGTTCAGATATTGCCGGGCCTCGCCGATGGTGATCGAGCCGAGATCGCCATCGTCCAGATGCTGGTCGGCGATGACGAGATCCGGCACCCAGTCCGTGTCGCCCAGGCATTGGAGCGCCTCGTGGGTGGACGAGGCGATGCGGATGGAGCAATGCCAGCGCTCGAGCAGCGCGGCCATCGCTTCCAGCACGGCCACGTCGTTCTCAACGAGCAGGACACGGACGCCGTAAAGCCCGTAGAAGCGCGGCGTCTCAAGGGTACGCATCGGCGGCGCGGCGCGGACGGCGCGCGTCGGTGCCGGTACCGCGGCCACCTGGAAGACCGTGCCCTTGCCGAGCCTCGACGTGAACGAGATGTCGTGCCCGAGCGCCGAGATCAGGCGCCGGACGATGGCGAGCCCAAGGCCGAGCCCGCCGCTCGACCGCTCCGCCTCGCCGGCATTGCGGCCGCGCTGGAACTCCTCGTAGACCGCCTCGTATTGTTCCTGCGGGATGCCGATGCCGGTGTCGGCGATGGCGACCACGATCCGGCCGGCCTTGCGCCGCACGCCGATGATGACGCCGCCCTTCACCGTATAGCGGAGCGCGTTGGAGATGATGTTCTGCAGCACCCGCCGGTAGAGCATGCGGTCGGTGCGGATGACCGCATCGGTGGCGCGGAAGCGCAATTGCAGGCCCTTCTTTGCGGCGAGCGGCGCAAAGTCCGACATCAGCGAGCGGAAAAGCGGCTGCAGCTCGACATCGGAGATTTCCGGCTTCACCACCCCGGCGTCGAGCTTGGAGATGTCGAGCAGGGTGCGAAGCACGTCCTCCATCGTCTCCAGCGCGCGCGAGACCTGCGCGGCAAGCCGGCGGCCGTCCTCCGTGATCTGCAGATCGGTCAGCGCCGAGATCGACAGATGCGCGGCGTTGAGCGGCTGCAGCACGTCGTGGCTCGCGGCGGCAAGAAAGCGCGTTTTCGACAGATTGGCCTGTTCGGCGGCTTCCTTGGCCAGCGCCAGCTCATGGTTGGACTGCTCGAGACGACGAAGCGTCGAACGCAACTCGTCGGTGCGCTCGCGGATACGGCTTTCGAGATTGATCGCCGTCTGGAACAGCGAAAAGGCATTCGCCTGCTGGTCCATCGAGCGCTCGACGCGGCCGATCAGTGCCTCGTTTATGCGCCTGAGGCGCTCTATATCGGCGATCTCGTTGAGAGCCATAAGCTACTCGGCGGCCTCGGCGCGCGCTGCCTGCCGCTTCCCGAAGGCAATACCGGTCAGCGTCTGGTTCAGATGCATGGACTGGTACTGCTCGCCATAGGTGCCGAAACCGACGACATTGTACTTGCGGTAAAGCTCGGCCATCGGGCGCATGATCTGACGGTTGGCGGCATCGACGCGGCGATAGCAGCAATCGAAGCCGAGCACCATGTCGATGCCTTCCAGCCGCCGGTCGAGATCGTCGAGCGCGGTGCGGGTGGATTCGACCATGCCGCGCGCCTCGGCAAGCGTCAGCACGACACCGTCGTCGATGGCGCAGGCAAAGGCCAGCGAGCCGTCCTTGCCGGCGCCGCGGATGGCGCGGCAGAAATACTCGCCGCCGACGCGCACCACCACGGGCGAGGAGGCGAAGCTCATCTGCGTCAGCGAGCCGGCATCCTTGCCGAGCGCCTCTGCATATTCGACCGCCGCCGGACGCGCGTTGAACTCCGACACGACACGCCGGTCGGCATCGGAAGCGGTGACGACGAATTTGGCATCGGTCGGGATGAAATTGTCGGTCTTGAAGATGTTGAAGGGGATGTCGGTCGCGACGAGAAGGATGATCGCGCTATCGGAACGGACCGTGCCGTTGTGGAAGAGCACCGGCTTCAGCCATCTGAGGTCGTCGCCTGCCGAACCGCCGACGAGCGGAATGTCGTCCAGCGCCCAATGGATGGCGGCGGTCACCGCCTCCTCGGCAAACGACATGCCGTCGATCAGGCACATGGCGAAGCGGCGGCGGCCCGGCCCTCCATCGCCGCATTCGTCGAGCTCGCGGATAAGCCGCTCGACCTCGTCCGCGACGATGTGCATGCCCGACGTCGAGATGTTCTCGATCAACGCGGAACGGACGGTGAAGTGCGCCGCCGGCAGGATAAGCGCCAGCGCCTCCCCGTCGCCGATGCCTTCCGGCGTGATCTCGCCAGCCGTCGTGCAGCCCGCATGCGCTAGGCCCGGCGCGTGCCGACGCATCGCCGCCTCGATCGCATCGGAAGTGAAGAGCGAAGGCGAATGGAAGATGAAGGCAAAGCCGGCCCCCCGGCTCCTGGCCTCTTCGGCGACCATTCGCGCGAAACCATCGGCGCCGATGCCGGGCGCGGTGAGCGCGACGATGCCGCAATCATATTGGGTACGCTCGGCCACCACGTGACCATCTCCCTGACGACCGGCCCTCCTCGACCGGGTATTTCGCATCATCGCCGGCAATTTCGCGTTTGGCAACTTGCGTCCGAGGCCATCTTCGGTCGAAAGTACAATATCACGTGTTCATGCCGGACTGCATTGTCGTGGTAGTTTCGGCCGGTCACGGCAAACGTATTGTGCGGAGGCGTCCCGATCCGGGATCGGCGCGTCCGGAAATTCAGGCCCGAAATTTGGGGAGGACACATGTCGGACGTATCGCTGGTAGTGAATGGCCGGAAAGTATCGGGCACGGTCGAGGACCGGACGCTGCTGGTACATTTCCTGCGCGAGAATCTCGGCCTGACAGGGACGCATGTCGGCTGCGACACCTCGCAGTGCGGCGCATGCGTCGTGCATGTCGACGGCAAGGCAGTGAAGTCCTGCACCATGCTCGCCGTGCAGGCGTCAGGCTCGGAGATCACCACGATCGAGGGGCTAGCGAACGGAGCGGACCTGCACCCGGTGCAGGCGGCCTTCAAGGAGAATCACGGGCTGCAGTGCGGCTTCTGCACGCCGGGCATGATCATGACCACGGTGGACATGATCGC
>JBDZVC010000346.1:0-4723 GCA_040255475.1 Phyllobacteriaceae bacterium
AAATCGGACAGAAGCGAGTAATTGAGCATGTTGACGGCGCCGCTGCGCGCCATGATGTCGGGTCGCCGCCGCGCGTCGTAGCGCAGGAGCGCAGCCGGTGAGCCTGGGTCATCCCGGCCGGCGCGTGCGGTGGCCAGGAGGTCCTGGATATCGCGGACCCCAAGATTGAGTCCCTGCGCGCCGATCGGCGGGAAGAGATGCGCCGCCTCGCCGACCAGAGCCACGCGCTTCGCGCCGAACCGTGACGGCATGGCCGAGGAGAGCGGATAGACCTGCCGACCCGGTTCGACCTCCACCTTGCCGAGCATGGACTGCATGCGCTCCTCGATTTCCTCGGAAATCGCACGGTCGCTCATTTCCATCAGTCGTTCGGCGGTCGCAGGTCGGACCACCCAGACTAGGCTCGACCTCTGACCGGGGAGGGGAACCTGCGTGAACGGCCCGGTCTCCGTATGAAATTCGGTGGAGATGTTGCCGTGGTCGCGGGTGTGGGCGAAGTTGAGGACGAGCGCCGACTGCGCATGACCATGCCGGTGCGTATGGATGCCCGCCGCTTCGCGCGCCGGCGAGGAGCGCCCGTCAGCCGCCACGACCAGCCGCGCCGTGATTGTGTCCTCGTCCAGTTCCGCCGCCGCCTCGTGGTCGGAAAGCCGGTAGCCCGAGACGAACGATTCGTGCCAGTCGATTGCGCCATGCTCCCGCACGGCCGCCTCAAGACAGCTCAAAAGATGCTTGTTCGGAATATTGTAACCGAAGGCGGCCTCGCCGATCTCGCTGGCACGAAACGTCACGGTAGGGCTGCGGACGAGGCGCGACGTGCCGTCGACGATGCGCATGGCCCTGAGTGGCGCGCCGCCTTTGGCAAGCACATCGAAAAGCCCGAATTCCTTCAGGAAGGCCAGCGAAGGCATCATCAGCGCCGTGGTCCGACGGTCATCCGGCGGCGCCGACGGGCCGGCGAGCGTCACGGAGAAACCGTTGCCGGCGAAGGCGAGTGCAGCGATCATACCGGCCGGTCCGGCACCGGCCACCAGAATTTCCGAGGAGTTCGTTTCGGCCATCGTTTCTGTCCTCGCTTGCGCCGGTTTCCGTCGGCGGGGAAAACAGTAACCTCTATATGGGGTTCGGGCGGCGGCATGCAACGCGACACGTCATTGCACCGGTCTATCCCGCTTCCACTTTCCAGCGCTTCGTTTTATTCTCCCACGCGGAGAGGATGATCGATGGCCACTATTGACTGGGCGATGGGCGGCGAATTGCCCTGTCGTTGGGCAGCTGCAGGCGTTGGCTGCATGCGGAGCCTTGCCCGATCGTGAAGCGTAAGAAAGTCACCTGGCCGCAGGCGCGCGCTTTTTCTGTCCATCTTCTCACGGCGTCCGGCTCATTCCTGGCCTTCCTTTCGCTGGTGGCAGCGAGCGAGGAGCGCTGGCCGGCCATGTTCTGGTGGCTCGGCCTCGCGCTTTTTGTCGACGGCATAGACGGCCCCATCGCACGCAAGCTTCAGGTCAAGGAAATCCTGCCGACCTGGTCGGGCATTATGCTCGACAACATCATCGACTACGTTACCTATGTGCTGATCCCGGCCTTCGCGCTCTATCAGCGCGGCTTCATGGGACCGGGCCTGTCCTTCACGTCCGCGGCGCTGATCGTGGTCAGCAGCGCCATCTACTATGCCGACACGGGCATGAAGACGAAGGAGAACTTCTTCAAGGGCTTCCCCGTGGTCTGGAACATGCTGGTTTTCACGCTTTTCGTCATCGAACCGGGGGAATATGCTTCCTTCGCGGCTGTGGTGGTTGCCGCTATCCTGACTTTCGTGCCGATGAATTTCCTCCATCCGGTCAGGGTCAAGCGGTTGCGCAATATCAACCTGCCGGTCTTCCTCGTCTGGTGCCTACTCGGCGTCATGGCGTTGCTGGAAGGGATGGAAGCGCCGCCTTTGATCAAGGCCGGCATTGCAATCACCGGCATATATCTTTTCTTTGTCGGCGGCATCATGCAGATGTTCCCGAAGCTTGGACTGAAAGGCACGAATGATGGTGAAGGCGATCCGCATCCATGAAAATGGGGGACCCGAGGTCCTGAAATACGAGGATGTCGATCCCGGTAGGCCGGGTAGAGGCGAAGTCCTCATCGAGCACAACGCGATCGGCCTCAATTTCATCGACGTTTATTACCGTACCGGTCTGTATCCGCCGCCGAGCGGCAGCCTGCCCATGACACCGGGCGGCGAGGGCGCCGGCAAGGTCCTGGAAGTCGGCGAAGGGGTGGAGGATCTTAAGCCCGGCGACCGCGTCGCCTATGCCGCAGGGACGGGAAGTTATGCCGAACGGCGGGTGATCGCCGGGGATCGGCTGGTGAAAGTGCCGGACGGTATTTCGGATGAAACAGCCGCCGGCATGATGCTGAAGGGCATGACGGCGGAATATCTGCTCCGCCGCACCTTCAAGGTGAAGAAGGGCGATACCATCCTCTTCCATGCCGCCGCGGGCGGCGTTGGACTCATCGCCGGCCAATGGGCGAAGCATCTCGGTGCCACGACGATCGGCACGGCGGGCTCTGCTGAGAAGGTCGAACTCGCGAAGGCGCATGGCTTCGACCATGTCATCAACTACCGCGAACAGGACTTCGTCGAGGAGGTTAAGAAGATCACCGGCGGCAAGCTCTGCGAAGTCGTCTATGATTCGGTCGGCAAGGATACGTTCGAAGGTTCCCTGAACTGCCTGAAACCGATCGGCCTTCTGGCGCTGTTCGGGGCATCGTCCGGCCCGGTGCCGCCGTTCAATCTCGGCGTGCTCGCCCAGAAGGGGTCGCTTTACATCACGCGTCCGACGCTCTTCACCTATGTGGCGAGCCGTGCCGACCTCGTGCAGTCCGCCAATGCGCTTTTCGACGTGGTGAAGAGCGGCGTGGTCAAGGTCGAGGTGAAACAGCGCTACAAGCTCGCCGATGTGGCCAAGGCGCACAGTGATCTCGAAGGCCGCAGGACGACAGGCGCCACCGTTCTCGTGCCCTAGTCTGGTAGACTTGGCCTGAAACCGTTGAAGCTATTTCAAACACGCCGCGCTTTGCGGGCGCGGCCTTTCTCGCCTAAGGTCGGACCGGGAACATAAAAGCAGTCCGGAGGAAATATTGGACGCTGAAGGCGGCAATGCCGGGGGAGCCTTGCTCGATGTGCGCGGGCTGACCAAGATTTTCGGGTCGCTGAGAGCCTGTGACGGTGTCGATCTGAAGATCAATCGCGGCCAGATCCATGCCCTTCTCGGCGAGAACGGCGCCGGCAAGTCCACTTTCGTCAAGATGCTGTTCGGCTCGCTGGAGCCGTATTCGGGCGAAATCTGGTGGAAGGGCGAGAAGGTGCGGATAACCAGCCCCGGCGAGGCCCGGCGGCTCGGCATCGGCATGGTCTTCCAACACTTTTCGCTTTTCGACGCCCTTACGGCGGCTGAGAACATCGCGCTTTCGCTGGATGACGGCTCGCCGATCAGTGCCATCGCCGCCAAGGCGAAGGCGCTTTCCTACAGCTACGGCCTGCCGCTCGATCCCTATTCGCTCGTGGGCGATCTCTCGGTCGGAGAGCGCCAGCGCATCGAGATCATCCGTTGCCTCCTGCAGACTCCGGACCTGATCATCCTTGACGAGCCGACCTCGGTACTGACGCCGCAGGAGGCCGACAAGCTGTTCGAGACGCTGGAACGGCTGCGCTCGGAGGGCAAGTCGATCCTCTATATCTCGCACCGTCTCGAAGAGGTGAAGCGCATGTGCGACGGTGCCACCGTGCTGCGTCACGGCAAGGTCGTCGGGCATTGCGATCCCCGGCAGGAGACGGCTTCCTCGCTCGCGCGCATGATGGTGGGCAGCGAGGTGAGCGCGGTGACGCGTCCGCCGGTAGATGCCAAGGCTGACCATCCGCCACTTCTTGAGATCCGCAGTCTCAGCCGCAAGGCCGCGACGCCCTTTTCGGTGCAGCTCAAGGCTATCAACCTTTCGGTCAAGGCCGGGGAAGTGGTCGGGATCGCCGGTGTGGCTGGAAACGGGCAGGGCGAATTTTTCGAGGCCGTATCGGGCGAGGCGCTTCAGGACGACGCCGGTGCGGTCCGCATCTCGGGCAAGGATGCCGGGCATCTGTCAATATCGAAACGCAGGCTACTCGGCGCCGCCTTCGTGCCGGAGGAGCGTCTCGGCCATGGCGCGGCGCCCTTGATGTCGCTTTCGGAGAACCTGCTGCTCTCCCGCTACTCGACCGACGGCAAGGCCTTTCTCGGTCCGCTCGGCACGATCCGAACTGCGACCATCGAAAACGCATCCGAGCGTATCATCAAGCATATGGACGTGCGCATGAGCGGCAAGGATCCGGAGGCGGCGGCGCTTTCGGGCGGCAATTTGCAGAAGTTCATTGTCGGACGTGAACTCGACCGCCAACCAAGCGTGATGGTGGTCAACCAGCCGACATGGGGCGTCGATGCGGGTGCTGCGGCGCGCATTCGCCAGGCCCTGATCGAGCTTGCACGTAGCGGCTCCGCCGTACTCGTCATCAGCCAGGACCTCGACGAACTGTTCGAGATTTCCGACTATATCGCCGTCATGCATGACGGCGCGATGTCGGCGCCGCTTGCGATTGCCGACGCGACATTCGAGAAGATCGGGCTCCTGATGGGCGGTGCTGCTCCCGAACAGGCGCACCCTGTCGGGGAGATCGCCTGATGCGCATCGAACTCATCAA
>JBDZVC010000347.1:0-4705 GCA_040255475.1 Phyllobacteriaceae bacterium
ACCTTCTATTTCGCGCCGCCGCGCATCTTTGAATCGCTGCTCACCAGCGTCACCATCCGCATGGAGGACGCCAGCCGCTTCAAGCGCTGGCTCTTCCGCCATTTCATCTGCGTGGCGAAGAAATATGGCGAGGCGATCCTGGAACATCGCCCGGTGCCGCTGTCCGGCCGCATCGCCTATGCGCTCGGCAACGCGATCATCTATGCGCCGCTCAGGAACGTGCTCGGCCTTTCGCGCATCCGCATCGCCTATACGGCCGGCGAGGCGATCGGCGAGGACCTTTTTTCCTTCTTCCGCTCGCTCGGCATCAATCTGAAACAGCTTTACGGCCAGACCGAAGCCTTTCTCTACGTGACCGCACAGAAGGATGGCGAGGTCCGTTCCGACGCCGTCGGGCCGGCCGTGCCCAATGTCGATATCCGCATCGCGGAGGACGGCGAGGTGCAGTTTCGCTCGCCCGGCCAGTTCGTCGGTTATTACAGGGAGGACGCGAAGACTGCCAAAGTGATGACGCCGGACGGCTTCATCAAGACCGGCGATGCCGGCTTCTTCGACAAGGACGGCCAGTTGAAGATCATCGACCGGTCGAAGGATGTCGGCAGGCTGGAAACCGGCACGCTGTTCGCTCCGAAATATGTCGAGAACACGCTGAAATTCTTCCCCAATATCAAGGAAGCCGTCGCCTTCGGGCATGGCCGCGAATTCTGCGCGGCCTTCGTCAATATCGACCTTCAGGCAGTGGGCAACTGGGCCGAGCGCAACAGCATCGCCTACGCTTCCTATCAGGAACTCGCCGGGCACCCGGAAGTGCTCAAGATCATCCTCGGCCATGTCAGCGAGGCCAATCGGAGGCTATCGCGCGAGGAATTGATGGCGGGATCGCAGATCCGCCGCTTCATCGTGCTGCACAAGGAGCTCGACGCCGATGACGGCGAGCTTACGCGCACGCTGAAGGTGAGGCGAGGCTTCATCGCCGAGCGCTATGGCGAACTGATCGAGGCGCTCTATGACGGCTCGATCGAGAAATATGTCGAGACGGAAGTCACCTATGAGGACGGCCGCAAGGGGCGCATCCGGGCGACGCTCCCGATCCTCGACGCGCCGGTTTTCGGCGAGGGCCAAATCGGCTGGCGGGAGGCGGCGGAATGAACGCGCGTCCCGATCCCGCCGCGCTGGCCGGTGCGGGCGACGCGATCGCCGATGGCGCGGTATTGCTCGACGTACGCAACGTGTCGCTCTCCTTCGGCGGGGTGAAGGCGATCAGCGACATCTCCTTCGATGTCGTGAAGGGCGAGATCCGCGCCATCATCGGCCCGAACGGCGCCGGCAAGACCTCGATGCTCAATGTCGTCAACGGCTTCTATACCGCGCAGGAAGGAACGATCGTCTTCCGCGGCAAGGAGAGGCGCGCCATGAAGGCGCATGAGGCGGTGGGGCAGGGGATCGCCCGCACTTTCCAGAACGTCGCGCTCTTCAAGGGCATGTCGACGCTGGACAACATCATGGCCGGACGCTCGGTGAAGATGAAGCGCGGGCTTTTCTGGCAGATGCTGCGCCACGGCCCGGCACTTCGCGAGGAGATCGAACACCGCGAGGTGGTAGAGGAGATCATCGATTTCCTGGAGATCGAGCACATAAGGCACACGGCCGTCGGCAAGCTGCCCTACGGGCTGCAGAAGCGCGTCGAACTCGGCCGTGCGCTCGCCATGGAGCCGACGCTTCTCCTTCTCGACGAGCCGATGGCCGGCATGAATCTCGAGGAAAAGGAAGACATGAGCCGCTTCATCGTGGAGGTGAACCGGCATCGCGGCACGACGATCGCGCTGATCGAGCACGATATGGGCGTGGTCATGGACCTCTCCGATCGCGTCGTCGTGCTCGACTACGGAAAAAAGATCGCGGACGGCCCTCCGGACGCCGTGAAGACGAACAAGGATGTCATCGACGCCTATCTCGGCGTCGCGCATTGATACTTTTGGAGAAAATCCCATGCATGGCATTCATTTCGCACCGTTGATCTCTCTCATCGCCGGCATTCTGATCCTGATCATGCCGCGCCTCTTGAACTACATCGTCGCGATCTACCTGATCGTCATCGGCCTGATCGGCCTTTTCCCGCAGCTTGCGGGCTAGCCGGCAGAACAAGCCGGGGGACGAGCGGGAGGGGAAACATGGATCTCGCATACCAGATAGCGGTGAAGCCGTTCGCCGACATGGTTTCGGCGCCAGATTTCCTGATGCAGGTCCTTTGGGAAGGGCTCGTCTCCGGCGTGCTCTACGCGCTGATCGCGCTCGGCTTCGTGCTGATCTTCAAGGCCTCGCGCGTGTTCAACTTCGCGCAGGGCATCATGGTCGTGTTCGCGGCGCTGTCGCTGGTCGGCCTGCACGAGCACGGCGTGCCGGCGTGGCTCGCCGTGCTCCTCACCCTCGTCATCATGTTCGTCCTGGCGGTCGCCGTGGAAAGGGTCGTGCTGAGGCCGCTCGTCAACCAGCCCGACATCATCCTGTTCATGGCGACGATCGGGATTACGCTGTTCCTCATCGGTTTCGGCGAACTGATTTTCGGCGGCGAGAACAAGCTGATGATCACGGAGCAACTGGGCATTCCCACCGGCAGCTTCGAATTCGAGCCTTTCGGCGGGCTGCTTTCCATCGAACAGGCTGATCTGACCGCCGTGGTGGGCGCCGGTGTGCTGGTGGCGGTGCTGATCCTCTTCCTCAACCGCACCAAGATGGGGCGCGCCATCCGCGCGCTCGGCGACGATCACCAGGCGGCGATGTCGGTCGGCATCTCGCTTTCGACCATCTGGGTGGTGGTGTGGTTCATCGCCGGCATCATCGCGCTCGCTACCGGTATCGTGTGGGGCGCGCGGGCAGGCGTTTCCTTCGCGCTGGAGGTCATTGCCTACAAGGCGTTGCCGGTGCTGATGCTGGGCGGCCTGGAATCGGTGCCCGGCGCGATCATCGGCGGCGTGGCGATCGGGCTTCTGGAGAAGCTGTTCGAAATCTACTGGGGGCAGCCGCTGCTGGGCGGCAACACCGAGACATGGTTCGCCTATGTGCTTGCGCTGATCGTGCTCCTGTTCCGGCCGCAGGGCATGTTCGGCGAAAAGATCATCGAGCGGGTATAGAAGAATGCTTTACCGGACGGCCGGCCAGTTCAAGACCAGCTACGAAGCGGATTTCGCGCTGTTTCCCGTGCGGCAGGACGCGATCCTGCTTGGCGTGATCCTGCTTTTCGCATGGGTGATCCTGCCGTTCAGCGCCAACGAGTTCGTCTTCCAGACGCTGCTCATCCCGGTTCTGATCTATTCGCTGGCGGCGCTCGGGCTGAACCTTCTTACCGGCTATGCCGGGCAATTGTCGCTCGGCACGGCGGCCTTCATGGGCGTGGGCGCCTATGCCTGCTACAAGCTGACGACCATCTTTCCGGGCATGAACCTCGTCGTCGCGATCGCGCTGTCGGGCTTCTTCGCGGCGGGCGTCGGGGTCGTCTTCGGCCTGCCCTCGCTGCGCATCAAGGGTTTTTATCTCGCGATCGCGACGCTCGCGGCGCAGTTCTTCCTCGTCTGGCTGTTCGAGAAATGGGCGTGGCTTTACAACTACAATTCCTCAGGCGCGATCCAGGTGCCCAACATCAGGATGTTCGGCGTCTATGTCGCCGGCCCGCAGGCGACGTCGATGACGCAGTATTATTTCGTGCTCGCCGTCGTCAGCGTCGTGACCTGGTTTGCCATCAACATCACGCGCGGCCGCATCGGGCGTATGTGGAAGGCCGTGCGCGACATGGATATCGCGGCCGAACTGGTGGGCATCAACCTGATGCGTGCCAAGCTGTCGGCCTTTGCCATATCCTCCTATGTGGCGGGCATATCCGGTGCGCTGTTCGTCTTCCTGTGGCGTGGGGCGGCGGAGCCGGTGCTGTTCGACGTGCAGCTTTCCTTCCGCATCCTCTTCATCGCCATCATCGGCGGGCTCGGCTCGATCATCGGCAATTATTTCGGCGCGCTCCTCATCGTGGCGCTGCCGGTCATCCTCGGCGTCGTGCCGGAGGCGCTCGGCCTGCCGATCGAGGCGGCCGTGCAGGAGCACCTCAACATCATGATCGTCGGGGCGCTCATCATCACTTTCCTCATCGCCGAGCCGCTGGGATTGGCGAGGCTTTGGGGCATCATCAGGGAAAAGCTCATCATCTGGCCTTTCCCGCATTAGGCGAAGCCGGGCTTATCCGGGTCGTGACAATTGGAGTGGAGGAAACGAGAATGAACGCGCTTACAAGGAAATGCCTATTACCGGCGCTTCTGGCCATGGGGACGATGCTCACCGTTCCGGCGCTGGCGGAGGATTCGGTGAACGTCACCAACCTTTCCTACCGGACCGGCCCCTTCGCGGCGACCGGCACGCCGGTCATGAACGGCCAGCGCGACTACATGCTGATGATCAATGCGCGGGACGGCGGCGTCAACGGCGTGAAGATCGACTACCAGGAATGCGAGACGGGCTACAACACCGAAAAAGGCGTCGAGTGCTACGAGAAGACCAAGGGGCAGAGCATCGTCACGCAGCCCTGGTCGACCGGCATCACGCTGCAGGTGCTGCCGAAGTCGAACGTCGACAAGGTGCCGATCCTGGCACCGGGCTACGGCTTCTCGCCGATGGCCGACGGCAAGACCTTCCAGTGGGCCTTCAACCCGCCGACCAGCTA
>JBDZVC010000348.1:0-4704 GCA_040255475.1 Phyllobacteriaceae bacterium
ATCGTGCGGATGACGTCCGGCAAGCGGCCGTCATTGACCGCCTTGCGCAGGCGCCCGACATGCACGTCGACCGTGCGTTCGTCGATATAGATCGTCTCGCCCCAGACATTGTCGAGCAACTGGCTTCGCGAGAAGACCCGGCCGGGGCTGCGCATGAGGTATTCGAGCAGCCGGAACTCGGTCGGGCCGAGCTTGATCTCGACCTTTCCGCGATAGACGCGGTGGGTCTCGCGGTCGAGCACGATATCGCCGACCTTGAGCACGTTTGAAAGCGTCTCCGGCTTGGCGCGGCGAAGCAGCGCCCGCACGCGCGCGACGAATTCCGGCGTCGAGAACGGCTTGACCAGATAATCGTCCGCGCCGGTCGAGAGACCCCGGACCCGGTCGCTTTCCTCTCCCCGCGCCGTGAGCATGATGATCGGCAAACGTTCGGTCTCCGGCCTGATCCTGAGACGGCGGCAAAGCTCGATGCCGGAGATGCCCGGCAGCATCCAGTCGAGCACCAGGAGATCCGGCACGTTCTCCCTCAGCCTGATCTCGGCCTCGTCGCCGCGCATGATCGTCTCGATCTGGTAGCCTTCGGCTTCCAGATTGTAGCGCAGGAGTACGGAAAGCGGCTCCTCGTCCTCTACCACCAGGATTTTCGGTGCAATCATCGGTACCGGCCCGTTTCGCTATTCCGCCAGAAGGGTCGCCGTTTCGTCCTGCTTCGGCCGGTCGGGCGAAAGCTGCCGGCCCGTGACGATATAATAGGCGTTTTCCGCGATGTTGGTCACGTGGTCGCCGATCCGCTCGAGGTTCTTGGCGCAGAACAGGAGATGCGTGCAGGCCGTGATGTTTCGCGGATCTTCCATCATATAGGTCAGAAGCTCGCGAAAAACCCCTGTATACTGGATATCGATCTTCTCGTCCTCGGCGCGCAACCCGCTCAAGCCCTCGGCATCGCGCTCCTCATATTTGTGCACGACCCCCTTGACCTGCGTCAGCACGAGATCGGTCATGGCATCGATGCCATGGGCGAAGCGGCGCGGCGGCACCGCCTCGCCCACCGCGCCGACGCGCTTGGCGATGTTCTTGGCGAGATCGCCGATGCGCTCCAGATCGGCCGCCATGCGGATCGCGCCCACCACCGAGCGCAGGTCGCCGGCCATCGGCTGGCGCCGCGCGATCAGCGTGATCGAGCGCTCGTCGAGATCGCGCTGCATGGCGTCCATGACCGCATCCTGCGAGACGACGTTATGGGCAAGCGCGTTGTCGAGGTCGAGCAGCGCGCGACTTGCCGACCCGACCATCGTGGCGGCCAGATCGCCCATCTCGTGGATCAGCCGGTCTACGGCCTTCAGGTCCTCGTCGAAAGCGGTGACGGTATGCTCTGTCATGATCCGGTCCCTGTGAAGGCGGGCCTAGCCGAAGCGGCCCGTGATGTAGTCCTGGGTGCGCTTGTCATGCGGGGAGGTGAAGATCTGCTCGGTCTCGCCGAACTCGATGAGCTCGCCGAGATACATGAAGGCGGTGCGGGCCGACACGCGCGCGGCCTGCTGCATGTTGTGGGTGACGATGACGATCGTGTACTCGGCCTGCAATTCGTCGATCAGTTCCTCGATCTTGGCGGTCGAGAGCGGATCGAGCGCCGAGGCCGGCTCGTCGAGCAGGATCACCTCCGGCTTCACCGCGACCGTGCGGGCGATACAGAGCCGCTGCTGCTGGCCGCCCGAGAGGCTGAGCCCGCTGGCGTTGAGCTTGTCCTTCACCTCGCCCCAGAGCGCGGCGCGCTTCAGCGCCTCCTCGACCCTTCCGTCGATCTCGGACCGCGGCAGCTTTTCGTAGAGCCGGATGCCGAAGGCGATGTTCTCGTAGATGGTCATCGGAAAGGGCGTCGGCTTCTGGAAGACCATGCCGACCTGCGCGCGGAGCAGGTTCAGATCCTGTCCCTTGTCGAGGATGTTGCGACCGTCGAGAAGCACCTCGCCCTCGGCGCGTTGCTTCGGATAAAGTTCGTAGATGCGGTTGAAGACGCGCAGGAGGGTCGATTTCCCGCAGCCCGAAGGGCCAATGAAGGCGGTCACGCTCTTCGCCGGCAGCGACAGCGATATATCCTTCAGAGCCCGCGTCCGGTCGTAGAAGAAATTGAGGTTACGTACCTCGAGCTTCACGTCTTCGGTGGCCGGCCGCGCGGCGGCGATGGATGTCGGCGACAGCAATTGCATCATCTGTCTTCTCTCCGGACGGTAAGGGCGCGTGCGATGATGCTGAGCATCAACACGGCGAAGGTGATGATAAGCGCGCCGGTCCATGCCAGTTGCTGCCACTCCTCATAGGGGCTGAGCGCGAACTGGAAGATGGTCACCGGCAGGCTGGCCATCGGTGCGTTGACATTGCTCGACCAGAACTGGTTGTTGAGCGCGGTGAACAGAAGCGGCGCCGTCTCGCCCGAAACGCGCGCGATCGCCAGCAATATGCCGGTCACGATGCCCGACAGCGCGGCGCGATAGGCGACCGATCGGATGACGATCCAGCGCGGCGCGCCGATGGCCGTGCCCGCTTCGCGAAGCGCGTTCGGGACGAGGTTCAGCATGTCTTCCGTCGTGCGCACCACGACCGGGACCACCAGGATGGCAAGGGCGAAGGCACCGGCAAGCGCCGAGAAATGTCCCATCGGCCGCACCATGATCTCGTAGATGAACAGGCCGACGACGATTGAAGGCGCCGAAAGCAGGATATCGTTGATGAAGCGAACCACGATTGTGAGCTTCGAGAAGCGGCCGTATTCGGCCATGTAGGTCCCGGCGAGGACGCCGACCGGGGTGCCGACGACGATGGCGATCACGGTCATGAGTATGCTGCCGGCGATCGCGTTCAAGAGCCCGCCCGCATTGCCGGGCGGCGGCGTCATCTCGGTGAATACGGCGACCGACAGGCCGGCGACGCCCTTCCAGACCAGCGCGCCGAGGATGAGCGCCAGCCAGGCGAGGCCGATGCCGGCCGCGACCATGCTCATCCCCATCATGAGCGCGTTGCGGGCCTTGCGGCGACTGTGGAGCGAAGATGCGGCAGCCATGCGAACGCTCCCTCTCAGCTTCCGGCCCGGCGCTCGATCCGCATCAGCATGAGGCGGGAGGCGGCGAGGATCAGGAAGGTGATGATGAACAGGATGAGGCCGAGCGCGATCAGCGAGGATGTATAGAGTGCGCCGTCGGCCTCGGTGAATTCATTGGCGATCGAAGCCGAGATCGTGGTGCCCGGCGCGAACAGCGAAGCCGAGATGCGGTGCGCGTTGCCGATGACGAAAGTGACGGCCATGGTCTCGCCGAGCGCGCGGCCGAGCCCCAGCATGACTCCGCCCATGATTCCGACGCGGGTGTACGGGATGACGACCCGGCGGGTCACCTCCCAGGTCGTGCAGCCGATGCCGTAGGCCGATTCCTTCAGGACCGCCGGCACCGTGTCGAACACGTCCTTGGTGATGGAGGTGATGAAGGGCAGCACCATGATCGCCAGGATCAGCCCCGAGGTCATCAGCCCGATGCCGTAGGGCGGGCCGGCGAACAGGCTGGAAAGGCCGGGAATGCCGTGGAACAGGTTGATGATGAAAGGCTGCAGATGGACCTGCAGGAACGGCGCGAAGACGAACAGGCCCCAGATGCCGTAGATGATCGAGGGAATGCCCGCCAGAAGCTCGACCGCGATGCCGATCGGCCGGCGCAGCGAACGCGGGCAGAGTTCGGTGAGGAACATCGCGATGCCGATACCGATCGGCACCGCGATCACGATGGCGATGAGCGAGGTGACGAGCGTGCCATAGATCGGCGCGAGCGCGCCGAATTTCTCGGTCACCGGATTCCAGGATTCGGTGACGAAGAAGGCAGCGCCGAAATGCGACAGCGCCGGCCAGGCTCCGATGACGAGGGAGATCGCGACGCCACCGAGTATCACCAGCACAAGGGCGGCCGACAGGTGCGTCAGCGTCCGGAATACGGAATCGGTGAGGGCGAAGCGTCGTACAGCAGCAGCGCGATCGCGCGTGATCCCGTTCGGCGATTGCATGGCTTCGACGGTGATGGTCATGCGGCCCTCGTGCTGAAGAGGGGACGGGAAGGCAACGACACGCTCTCCCGTCCCTGACCCGTTACTGTTCCGGTATCACTCGGCGTAAAGGGGCTTGCCTTCGGAACCGACGATGTCCTTGGACCACATCTCCTCGATGTTCTTGACCACATTGTCCGGCATCGGCACGTAGTCCAGTTCCCCTGCCATGTCTTTGCCCTTGGCATAGGACCAGGCGAAGAACTTCAGCGCGTCGGCGGTGGCTTCGGGATTGTCGGGCTTCTTATAGACGAGGATCCAGGTCGCTGCCGTCATCGGCCAGGATTCCGCGCCGGGCTGGTTGGCGAGGATGACGCCGTAACCCGGCTGGGAAGACCAGTCGGCATTCGCCGCGGCGGCCGAGAAGGCGGCAGCCGTAGGCCCGACCTTTTTGCCGTCCTTGTTGATCATGTCGGCATAGGTCAGCTTGTTCTGCTTGGCGTAGGCATATTCGACATAGCCTATCGCGCCGCCCGTTTGGGCGACGTTGTTGGCGACGCCCTCATTGCCCTTGGCACCGAGGCCGACCGGCCATTCGAGCGCCGTGGCCACGCCGACCTTGTCCTTCCAGTCGGCATTCACGTCGGCCAGATAGGTGGAGAAGTTGAAGGTCGTGCCCGA
>JBDZVC010000349.1:0-4703 GCA_040255475.1 Phyllobacteriaceae bacterium
CAGGGGATCGGCTTCGCCATCGCAAAGAGGCTTGTCGCCGAAGGATGCCGCAAGCTGGTGCTGGTCGGGCGTTCCGAGGAAAAAGGCCGCAAGGCCGTCGCTGAACTGTCGGCCTCCGGCGCGGATGTCCGCTTCGTCTCCGCCGATCTCGGCAATGTCGAAGATTGCCGGCGCGTGGTCGAGGCGGCGCTTGCCGCATTCGGAACGATCAACGCGCTTGTCAACGCGGCCGGCTCGTCGGAGCGCGGCTCACTCATCGACACCACGCCGGAAGTGTTCGACCGGCTCTTCGCGATCAATGTGCGTGGGCCGTTCTTCCTGATGCAGGGCGTGGTGAAGGCGCTTGTCGACGCCGGCGTGCCGGGCTCGATCGTCAACGTGCTTTCCATGTCCGGCCATGGCGGCCAGCCCTTCCTCGCGCCCTATTCCTCGTCCAAGGGCGCGCTGGCGACATTGACGAAGAACGTGGCCTACGGCTTCCGCTCGAAGCGCATCCGCTGCAACGCCGTGCTGCCGGGCTGGATGGATACGCCGGGCGAGGACGAGGTGCAGAAGAAATGGCATGAAGCGCCCAATGACTGGCTGGCGCAGGCGGAAGCGGCGTCGCCCATGGGCCAACTCGTCAAGCCGGACCAGCTTGCCGACCTCGTCTGCTATCTCTTGAGCCCGCGTTCGGGCGTCATTACCGGCTCGCTGATCGACTACGACCAGAACGTGGTGGGCACGTCGGAGTAGGCGAAGGCTTCCGTGTTGGTCGACCCAGGTGTCAGGCCCGGGTCAACATCGTCAGCTTCAGATGAGAGTGGCCGACGAGCGCGAAGGTCACTTGTTCGTAGCGCAGGAAGCCTTCGACCGGATGGTTGAACGTCCGTTCGCCGCCCTCGCGCCCGAGCACCGCGTGCTCGCGCCAGTATTGTCTGAAAAGCGCGCTTTGCCGTTCGAGGCCCTCCACGAGATCGTGCACATCCGGATCGCCGAGATGCGAACTGACATCGGCCCGGAACTCGGCCACCACGCGCCGTGCTCTCGTCTCATAGTCGTGGATGAACGAGCGGGCGCCGGGTTCGAGGAAGATGAAGCGGAGCAGGTTGCGGTCAGCCGTACCGTCCAGCCATCCCGCGAAAAGACTCCCAGCCGCTGCGTTCCACCTGAGGGCGGTCCACGCACGGTCGAGGATGTAGGCCGGCGCTTCGATGAGATCCACCGAGGCGAGGACGGCGGCCGGCGCCTCGTCGCTTTCATGAGGCGGCTGCTCGGGATCGCGTTTGGCCGCGAGTTCGAAGAGATATGCCCGTTCGGCTCGGCCAAGGCGGAGCGCGACAGCCAATCGGGCCAGTGCCTGCGCGGACAGGGAGATTTCCCGGCCCTGCTCCAGCCATGTGTACCAGGTGACGCTGAGGCCTGCGAGCAGCGCCGCCTCCTCGCGCCTGAGCCCCGGCGTCCGTCGCCGTTGCCCGGGCGGCAGACCCGCATCCTGTGGTGTCAACCTCTCGCGCAGCGAGCGAACGAAATCGCCGAGTTCACGCCGCTGTCCTGTCGTCTGCGCTGTCACCATATTGGGTTTTATACCAGTATAAAGATAGAACTGAAACCGGTATCCTTCCTGTAGTATCCGCTTCCCGATCACCGAGAGAGGAACAGCGCCGATGTCGCAGACCAGCCATGAAACCCTGGTGGGAAATCAGTTCGGAGCGCGTGCCGAAGCTTATCTGAAGAGTGCAGTGCATTCGCAAAGCGACGACCTCGCGGCGCTGGTGGACGCTATGAGGGGGCGAAAGGATGCTCGCGTGCTCGATCTTGGCTGCGGCGGAGGGCACGTCACCTTCAATGTGGCGCCGTTGGTGCGGGAAATCACCGCCTACGATCTCTCGCACGAGATGCTGGAGGTCGTCGGGAATGCGGCGGGGGAGCGTGGGCTGACCAATGTGAAGACGCGGCAGGGAGCCGTCGAGGTGCTGCCGTTCGAGGATGCGAGCTTCGATGCCGTGGTGAGCCGTTTCAGCGCGCATCACTGGACCAGCCTCGATGCCGCGCTTTCGGAAGCAATGCGGGTGCTGGAGCCCGGCGGGTTCTTTGCGATGGTCGATACGGTGACGCCCGGCGTACCGCTGCTCGACACTTATTTCCAGTCGATCGAGCTCTTGCGCGACTGTTCGCACGTGCGCAATTACACGCGCTCCGAATGGGACGCGGCGATCGCGCGGGCCGGCTTTGTCCCGGGCGCGGTTCAGGGCTTCCGGCTGCGCCTCGAGTTCCGCTCATGGGTGGAGCGGATGAACACGCCGGAACTGCAAGTGCAGGCCATCCGGGCGCTGCAGACCAGCGTCTCCTCGGTTGCGACGTCCTACTTCGACACCGAGGCCGACGGCAGCTACAGAATAGACGTTGCGCTGTTCACGGCTTCGAAGCGGGCGTGATGGGCCGAGGCCTTTTACGCCACGACTTCCCAGCGGCCGCGCTCGAATGAGCGGGCCATGGCGTGCACGGTCCGCTCGATCTCCAGCCCGTCCTCGAAGCCGATGCCGAGCGTGTCTTCGCCGCGCATGCGGCCGATCAGTTGCCGGCACTCGATGATCTTCAGTTCGTTGAAGCCGAGCCCATGGCCGGGGGCCGGGATGAAGCGATCATAGGGCGGGTGCTGCGGCCCGGCGAGGATGATGCGGTAGCCCTGCTCGCTCGGGCGACCGGATGCCTGATAAAGCTGGAGTTCGTTCATGCGTTCCTGATCGTAGGTGATCGAGCCGCGTGAGCCGAAGATCTGCAGCGCGATGCGGCCCTTGCGCCCCCAGGCGGTGCGATTGACCATCAGCACGCCTGAAATGCCTCCGTGCAGATGGAAGAGGACGCTCGCCATGTCGTGGTTTTCCACGGCACGGCGTGAGCCATCCTCGGCCGGCCGGTCGGCATAGGGCTTGTCCATGTCGCACAGGACACGGGTCATGTTGCCGAACAGGGTTTGCAGGATGGAGAGCGGGTGCACGGCGAAATCGTCGAGCGCGCCATAGCCGTTGGCCCGCTCGTTACGGGCGGTGAACGGCGCATCGGGGTCGGCCATGAAATCCTCGTCCATCTCGACGCGCACATGGTTGACCGAGCCGATCGCGCCTTCCGAGATGAGCTTTCGGATGTGCCGGACCATCGGATTCTGGATGTAGTTGTAGCCGAGCATGGCGACCTTGCCGGATCGTCGCGCCGCTTGGGCCATCGCTTCGGCCTCGGCGAAGCTCGGAGCCATCGGTTTCTCGCACCAGACATGCTTGCCCGCTTCCAGCGCCGCGATCGCCATCTCGGCGTGGAACTTGTTGGGCGTGGTGATCGAGATCACGTCTACCGCGGGATCGTCGATCAGGTCGCGCCAGTCGCCCGTCGCCTTCTCGAAGCCCAGTTCGGCTGCGCGCTTCTCGGCAAGCACGGCGCCTGCTTCTGCCAGATGGACAAGGCGTGGCCGCGGCACGTCGCCGAAGGCCGGATGCACCGCGTTCCACGCGAGCGCATGGCACTTGCCCATATAGCCGGTGCCGATCAACCCCACCCCGATGCGGTCCATCCCGATTTCCTTCCCCACGGATGTTGCACGAAATTACGCGCCGAAATTCGGCGCGGCTCATGCAAGCATCTGAAATAACATCATTTTTACGGATCGTTTTGCCGCCCGCAAACGTATTTGTCCACGATTTACGCAGCCGCGCAACCACCCCTGCGCCATGAATAATCCAGATCGTCGATTGATGGAATATTTATTCTATTTGCTGTAGCGTTATTCTACTAATTGTGGAATTTCGCATGGAATGGAGCAAAAGCATCGATGGATGAGGCCGGGACGCTGCCGCCGCCGCGGGATTTCGAATCGCTGCGCGCCATGATCATCACGCGTCGCCAGGCGCTGCCGAAGCGGTTGGCGCAGGTCGCGGCGCATACGCTGAACAATCCCGACGAGATCGCCTTCGGCACGGCGGCGAGCGTCGCGGCGGCGGCCGATGTGCAGCCTTCAACGCTGGTCCGTTTCGCCCAGCATTTCGGCTTCGAGGGCTTTTCCGATCTCCAGCGTGTCTTCCGCGACCGGCTTAAAGAGCGGACGAGTTCCTACGAGGAACGTCTGGCGGCGCTGCGGGCCGGCGCCCGGGCCGGATCGCATGAGAGCGCCGTACTCGAAGGATTCCTCGATGCGGCGCGCCGCTCGCTCGACAAGCTTTCGCATGCCATCGAGGCGGCGAAGCTGGAACATGCCGTCGCCATCCTGGCGGATGCGTGCAGGATCCATCTGATCGCGCGCCGCCGTTCCTATCCGATCTCCACCTATATGGCCTATGCTTTCGGCAAGCTCGGGATTCCGTGCACGCTGGTCGGTTCGCCGGTCGGCATCGATGCCGAGATGCTGGCGCTGGCGGGCGAGGGGGATGCCGCGCTCGCCGTCAGCTTCTCGCCCTACGCATCCGAGACGGCGGAGCACGCCCGCATCCTTGCCGGGCGCGGCGTGCCGGTCGTCGCCATCACCGACAGTGCCTTTTCACCGCTCGCCGAGTGTGCGACGGAATGGTTCGAGGTGGGAGAGGCGGATTTCGCCGGCTTCCGTTCGCTTTCGGCTACTATGGCGCTGGCCATGGCACTGACCGTCAGCGTTGCCGAGCGGCGCGCTGAACTGGCAACCGCAAAAAGAGAATAGATATTCCATATTGACTTGAACATGGAATTTACATTTCATA
>JBDZVC010000037.1:0-25929 GCA_040255475.1 Phyllobacteriaceae bacterium
GCGCATTGTCGCAACGATGCGCCTTTTGAGAAAGCCCGATCGCCTGGGGTGATGGGTGGGAACCGAGACGACCGGGCCGTTGCGGCGGTCGCTTCAGCCTCGACCGCCAGGCCAAGTTAGTCCGGATCACGGCGAAGGGGTGTGGGACCTTGGTCCGGGCGCCGACGCGCATTGGTCCCAGTGCGGCATGCAAGGGACCGTTCATTTGTATGGTGCTTTTGCCGAAGCGGTATCCGATGGAGCCATCAAAGCCGTAGGCGAGATTGACGACTGCCAATTGTAGCCCCCGAAGATGCCCAGCGCCGGACCGCTAAACGATCTATAGGTGCCTCCGTACTGATCATAAATCCTGTATCGGTCGTAGGTTCCTCCGCCCAGCACGCCAATATAGGAACCGGCCCAATCGTGAACTGCTACTACGGGCGCGGAAGAAGATGCGGGCGTAGCAAAGATTCCCGCCGACATTGCACCGGTAGTCGACGCGATAAGCGCGACCGTCGCAAAAAGTATCGATTTCGTGATGCACCCAAAAGAAAATCAGGGCTTCATCACGCTCCGCTTTTCCGGATTGAAAAGAGCCCGATTTAGATGGCGACATAAATGTCGCACCGCGTCGCGATGATACGGCAGAGCTCCGCTGGCTTCGGCCGCAGGGGTTTTTGTTGGGAATGGGACCTTAGACCGGGTGCCGACGCGCATTGGTCCAATTCCACCTTTTCCGGGGAACTTCAGCGATTAGCGGCTGTTCTGATGGCGTCGACCGTCTCGCGCAGATAACGCCGCCCGTTCTGAGCGAGGCGAGCGACCGCCCCGCCTGCTTTTGCCGGCGGGGCTTTCTCTTTTCCACTCGGAACAACCATGCGCATTGCGGGTTGTAGCTCGCCAATTCAACACGATGGAGGGCGTATGCAAATCGAAGTTGGACCCGCGCGGCGTCCAGGAATCTCGTCCGTCATTTATGACCAGCCCCTGAAGAAAGGTGATTTCCAAATTGATCGCGGTGGCGATGTCACACTGACGATCGACGCCAGCGGAATGAAGGACGAGAGGTCGCGCTATCGCTACCGGATCAGCTTCACTGCGGACGAAGCAATCAAGTTGGCTGAAGCAATTGCCCTTTGATACAGCGAGCCTGCAAAAGAATAGGAAGAGCCTGCCGGTTCCGGTCGGCGGGCATTTTTGTTGTCGAATCAAAGGCTGAATTTCACCGCTTGCCGGGTCATTCCACCTATGGCTTAATCCGATCGTTCAGTGAAGAAGACAGGTAGAGGCAGGCGTATAGACGGGAGGCACCAATGCCATTTCGTGCGATGCCACAGGACGGCGCCTTGACGCCGGAGGACCTCGATTTCCTTCAGCAGGTCTACGAGACCGCAGCGGCCGGCATTTCCAATATCGACGACGCGACGATGCACGATGTCGTCAAGGTTCTCATCACCTATTACCAGGCCGGCGAGCGAGACCCGGATAAACTGGCGGGTATCGCGGCGCGGGACATTCATCGCGCCGCTGGTTGACCGGCCAAGATCTCTCATCGGTTGCGTTTCGAAACGGAATCACCTTCTTCTGGCCATGCGTGAACGGCGGTTGGCGAAAGGGCCTTCGAGACAAGCGAGGGGTTGCGAGCGGCGTTACGCCATCCGCCCTCACTCGATGATTGCGGGATTACTTTGCTTCCAACGTTCCAGGTGTCCGTCGCCGCTCAAGTGAAGGTAAGCATCGTCGAAACCGGCGAACCTCTTGAGGCGCTCGATGTCATGGACGAAGACCTTGCCGCCCTTCACGGTTACCAAGCCGGCTTCACGGAGTTCCCTCAGGCTTCGATTGACATGGATCGAAGTGAGGCCGAGCGTATCGCCGAGGTCCTGCTGAGTGAGCGGCAATTCATAGGTGCTGCCTTTGACGAGCCCTACGCGCTCCAATCGCACCATCAATTCGCACAGGAGATGCGCGAGGCGCTCATCGGACCTGCGCAGAGCCAAATTCACAATCCACTCGCGTAGTACCGCCTCAACAATGAGGGACTGCCACCACAATGCCTTTGCGATACTGGGGTGCGCTTCCATGGTAGCGAGAAGGGCTTCAGGTCGCACATTGGCAACGACGCAGTCTGTAATGGCAACGATGTCATAGTCCATCCGCCGCGCGATAAAGACGTTGAGGCCCGCTATGTCCCCCGGGAGCAAATATCCAAATATCTGCCGGTCACCTGATGACAGGCCTCGAGAACGGCAAAGGAAGCCGCTGAGGACAACATCTACTGTGCTTGCTGAATCACCCTCTTGGAACAGATAAGAACGACGCGATATCGATCTTTTGTTCAGGATAAGACTATCAAGGGCGTTCTTCTCTTCGCCACTAAACGGTCCAAACCGCTCAAGTTTGCTTCTGAGAGCGTTGTGCATCGGAAAGGACTTTAGCCCGAAGGTTGTAAGTCCGTGGTAACAAGTCTGTGATCACTCCTGGTCCCCCAGATCACCCTTTGGATCTCTTAACGTTCACCAGTCGGCGCTGTGGCTGCCTCAGCGTTTCGAGGCGGCGGTATTGATGCGTCTAGAACTATCCCCGTCTGCGGCGATGAGGATAGTTTGGCGATTCGTAAGCCTCGCTTCTCTGACGTTGTTCGCCGGCGGCTGACGAGAGTCGTCGAGGCGGCGTTGAAACCGATGCGTGAGGGCTCCAGCGCGGCGTGCCCAGAACGGAGCGTAAAGCCGTACCGCATGGTTCACGTATTGGCACAGGCAGTGCAAGACGCTCGCAGGGCTTGCGGCGGGTTCGTCGCCTCTTATCTGCACGCGCTCGGGCTGGCGTTATTTCCCCTTGTCGAAGACGTTGTGGGCCGCTACGACCCGCCCGCTCAAGCTGGGTCGGGTCGGTTTGGTCCAAGGCTTGAGTTTGTTCGCAGAACGTTCCGTCTTATATATCTCGGAAACGGCGGAATACTGCGGCGCGGAGAGGTGGCTGAGCGGTTGAAAGCACCGCACTCGAAATGCGATTGCAGCCGTATCGGCCCGTATCTCTCCATCCTCGCCAGTCCTTGATTGACAAGGCTTTGCGGGGTCTGCGCTCACTCTCCGTATCGATCCGTCCTTGATGCTGCTACCGAGTTCGGTAGCAAATGGTAGCAAGCTGTTCCCTGCCCGTTCCCCCGGGTTGACGCCCCGCCCCTCCGGCGCGAATGTGCGGCGGCTTACCTCACGTCCAATGGTCAGCCGAAACTGCTCGATAGGAGAGAACGAATGCCGACGAAGTGGCTGTGGAATCCTTGCCTTGATGTGCAACACCAAGGGCAATGCGAGGATTACGCGGCCAACCGTCCGGACTGCCAGATGATCACCAATTGGGGTCAGTATCAGAGAGGCGATGAGCTGCTCATCGCAGGTCACGGCGACGGCGACGACCCGACCACGATGTCTGGGACGGGTGCGAACGGCACCGACTACGAGGTGGACTATAACTGGCTCGCCAAGGCGATCGCCGGAAAGCAGGCACCTTACAACGCTTGGGGTCGGATCGATAAGAGCCTGCAGCTGATTATCAAGCTCTACATGTGCACAGCGGCGGACCGCAAACGGGTTCCTGGGTCCAACGACAAGACCAAGGCGTGCTTCGGCGGCATGCTGCTGGCAGCACTGATTTGGGAAGGCTACGGGAAAGTAAAGATCGCCGCATACCATGGTGAGATCACCTGGGCACAGGGCCTGCAACATAAGGTCGTGTGCACGCGCAAGGTCGCCCCGGATACGCTGCAGGTCAAAGACCAGAAGAAGGTCCTCGGAATGCCGGTGGTCACGAGAGCGGGCTATTCTGCGGCGCGTTACCACCGTGAGTGGTTCACCACCAACCACTTCAACATGCGCTGGATCTGAGCCGCCCCCGCCAACATCTTGCCGATCGTGTCGACCGACAACGGATAGGTGATTTGAGGCAGTTTGAACATGCGCCGAGGATAGTGCGGCCCCATAAACGACGAAAACCCCGCGCCTTTCGGCAGCGGGGGCTCAATCGGATAGCGAAGTCAGAACTTGTAGTTCAGGCCGATCCGAACGCTGTCATTACGCCATTGTCCTCGGGATTCGTCTACGGTGCCACCAAAATAGGTGTCCTTGCCGAGATCGACATGCAGGTATTCGAGCTTGGCCGTCAGGTGATCGGTGAAGGCATATTCCACACCTGCGCCCGCAGCCCATCCGAAGGCTGTATGGCTTTCGGAAATAGCAGGCAAGACACCTCCCGGTGACCACAATTTCACCTTTCCGAAGGCGGCCCCGCCCGTCACATAGGGCATGAAACGATCAATCGCATAGCCGAGGCGCGGCCGAACCGTCCCCAGCCATGTCACTTTCGAGTGGCATTCATAGGCGGGATTCGGGCAAACGGTGACGCCTTTGGCATCCAGCCATGACAGGTCGCCTTCGATGCCGATGACGACATTGTTGGGAAACTGCCAATTATATCCAAAAGTGGCCCCGATACCGCCTCCATCGGCGTGATGATCGGCATTCGTGCCACCGGGATTGATGAAATCCCAGTTGGTGCGGCCCCAGTTATAGCTGCCCACGGCACCCAGATAGGCGCCGGACCAATTGAAGGATGCGACGGGCATCGCTGCCACCGTGTCCGCGGACCACGCTGGCGTCGAAGCCATGAGGAGCATTGCTGCTCCGGCAAATAGAGAGTTTCTCATGCAAAAGCCCCCGCTGAAGTACCCGCAGCAATACGCCTACCTTTGCCCTTTAACAATCGGGGCGCGCAAAAGCCGATCGTACTTTGCAGAATTATCGGGCGGCCTATTCACGGTCGGAATGTCAGGTGGCTGTTCACCCAGGCATAGAAGCCGACGAGCGCGACAGCAGCGGCGAGTATCCAGCCACCGGTCTAGGCAATAAAAACCTTATCGTTGATGCCGTTGCACTCATTCGGGAAGTAATTAATGTCAAAAAGAGCCTTGGCTTTGCCTCCGTAGCTCTGGTCAAGAGTTTGTTGCCCGGACCCGTTCTGCAAACCCGTCGTCACTATAGACATGCTATCTGTTCGGAAATCGTACCGAATGTTCCTTTTTGTGAAGTTTTTATCAAATTTTGTGAAGCTAGCCGACTTCGTGTCCGCAAGTTTTCCGTTACCCGACTTGGATGATTCAAGATCACTTGGATATTCCTTGGCATGAAATACCACGATCAAACCGTCCGTTTGATGCCACATGACATGGCCATGGAAGAGATCGGTCCTTGAGAACTCGGCGTTAGCTTTCGCTTTTGTTTCAGTAAATAAGGCCTTGAAGAACAGGTTGGGCTCAGATCGGAATACCATATATTGCCAGTTGGCCCAGTCACCAGAAGCGCCTTGGCTCGCCCAGTTGGATAATCGAAGGTAATTCTTCCCGACGAATTTGTCCTTGGCAGTAGACATTTCATCGATACTGGCACACCGGTCAACCTTCGTCATGGTTATCCCGCCAGCGTTTGGCGGGTCTTCCATCAGCGACAGCAGTACTGCGCTCACTAGCCCCTCATCTGTACCGGTTGTCAGTTCGAGGCATTTAGGCAGCGGCATAATTCGGCCCCCTTAGAAAGCTCGGCCGAGTGTAGATAGACTACCGATTTTGAGCAAGGATCGGGCACCGAATAAGGTGACTGAAACCCTACTGAACCTCCATGTTCAGGTAGCCGTTTAAAGCCCCAGCCGTTGCTTCAGTTCGGCCGCCTTTTGCGCCACGATCATTTCCCAGTGCTGTGCCACTCCAACGCAAAACGCCAGCCGGCCGAAGCCAGCTGGGCAAGATCAGGGAGGTGGCCCGGATTACCCGCCGGGGCTTGGCATCCGGCAGGATGATGATGCCTTCGTCTATGCTCGGGAGGAACGTGAAGCGATCCAGCCCCGCAGTCTTACCCACGCCTGGATGAAGGCCATCGAGGCCAGTCCGCTGCCGCGCATCTGCTTCCATGATCTCCGGCACGCCCATGCGACACACCTGCTATCGAGCGGGGTTCATCCGAAGGTGGCGAGCGAACGGTTCGGGCACTCTCGCGTCGGCGTCACGCTCGACCTATATTCGCATGTGCTGCCCGGAATGCAGGAAGATGCAGCTTCCCGCGTTGACGAAGCGTTCCGGTTGGCTATAGAGAAGCGCGCGTCCAAGGACGTTCGGTAGCAATCCGGTAGCAAACGGCGATTTTCAACCACAGTCGCCGGCCGGAAAAGCGAACGAAGTCAACGGCTTGGAGAGGTGGCAGAGTGGTTGAATGCACCGCACTCGAAATGCGGCATACTCGCAAGGGTATCGGGGGTTCGAATCCCCCCCTCTCCGCCATTATTCCGTCATAACACACTGTTTTCACTAATTAATTCGCTTCAGCGGCGAACTTAATTGCACCTTCACTTGCACCTTTGATGGGTGATAGTCGGCGTGTGCCTAGCCCTTTCCGCGAGGATCTGCCGCACCAGAAGGACGCTCAGCCGACGCAACTAGAGTTAGCACCGCATCAATGCGCCTTGCCCGGACAACACGGCCTCTGCCTGTTCAACAGTCTCGTACACGCCGCCCAGAGCCGGATCGTCTTGTTGGCAAAGAAAGGTGGCGTAACCAACGATCTGGCCTTCAAGCCTGATCGGAACAATCCAGATTGGCCAAACGCTGTCAGCACCAGCCTCCACTTGCTGGTCGCAATACGCACGCAGCCACTCGGCAAATTCCTCAGGGGTCAGGTCCCCGCCGTCCTCGATCTCCGTAACGCGCTCCGGTTCCCACGAGAGATTGAGCCCATCAAGATCGCCATCAAACTCTGCAACCTCGGAAAACGGGCAGAAGAAATAGCCGACTGCACCCGGGGTCTTAAAAGCGAACGACCATCGCTCTTCATCGTTGCGTGTAGTGGCGGCGTGGTTCCACGCAATTCGTTCCAGTCTTCGTCGTTGAATGTCATCCATCACCTTGCTCCGTCGGCCTAGGTCGCAGACGCCGTCCACTTATTTCGCAGGGACCATCACTTCACGCAGAAGCGTTTCCGCCTGCGCAAGCACCGTCTGCACTGCTTCCTGTTCGAGGTCTGGCGGATAGCCAAATTTCTTCAGGATACGTTTGACGAGAACTCGCATGCGGGCGCGGGTAGCGGCTTTGTGGTGCCAATCGACGGTGGCGGAGGCATGCATCTGTTCGACCAGTTCGTGGACTATAATGCGCAACTGCCCGCTGCCGTCGAAATTAATTTCATCTTGGCAGCAAGAACATCGCGTCTTGCGAAACTATGAGGATATTTTCGACCACAGAGATAGCTAGGTTGATCATGATAGCCAACGCACCGGCAGCGATGCCTGCATATGGGCCGGCTACTGTTTCCACCGCCCAGATAAAAACAGCGGCCGCAAGCCAAAAGGCGATTAGATAGCCCCTTAGCTTCCAGTTGTTTCGTCGCTCGACCTCCTTGCGAGTTGCCTTGGCCGCCTCCCACCGTTGCCATTTGTCATTCTGATACAAGTCAACCAGCTCGTCTGTTTCGGCATCATAGAGGTTGACACTGGTGATCTTCTTCCTCCCCGATGCCGGCGAGCCCTCTGTATGGCATTCGCTAGAGGATAGCCAATCATTGCGGTCCCACAGCTTGAAAACCCTTGGGTCGGTGATCGCTCCGAAGTAGGTCGTCCTGTTCTCGCGCATTGCGAAAGCACGGTTGCCGTCTTCGAGCGAGAGCTCATACCTGTAAAGGCGCAGGTCGTGCGCTCGATGAAGAAATGTCAGCCATCCCGTTCCTGTATCTGATGCCATCTCACATTCCCTTCAACTCTGTAGGATCCAGCTTCCGCTTCGCCCGCTCTTGTCGAAGCGCGCTTACCGACGGGCTGAAAGCGCCACCTCTCCTACAGCTATCGCCCTTTCCGCTTTTCCTTCGGGCGCACCAACTCTTCCCCTTACGCGAACTGGTCGGAACCATCCTCGACGAAGACGACATGCCATTCGCCATTGCGTTTTTCAAAGCGATCCTTGGCGGCCATTACGGTGATCTCCGAAAATCAGGACCAATAGCTAAGACATAGCTCCGGGCAGTTCCATCGTATGATGAACTGGCGGGACGATGCCGCCGCCGGCATCGAGATCAAACCAGACCGCCCTGATGCCAATCGCGGCGTCACGAATGTGTAGCGTGGCTAAAAATATTTGCAGAGCCGGACAAATTCCCTCACCATCAACTGGCAGAGGGCAAGGGGAATGCAGTTAGCGAATTTTGACTTCTTAGCCGAGCATGACAAACGACTGGCGACGTTAGGTGGGCTTGCGGAACGGTATTTCCGCGATGACCCCTCGACGGCTATCGTCAAGCTGCGCCAGTTCGCCGAACTCACGGCGAAGATGATTGCCGCCCGGCATGGAGCCTATGAGGGCGAGCGCGAGACCTTCGAGGAGACGCTCAGACGGCTTGCCTACGATCGGATCATCCCGAGGGAAGTCGCCGACATCTTCCATGCGCTGCGCAAGGCGGGCAATGCCGCTGTCCACGAGGCGAAGGGCGGACATGCCGATGCGCTGACGGCGCTAAAATTCGCCCGGACCCTCGGCGTGTGGTTCCACCGCACCTATGGCAGTCAGCGTGACTTCAATCCCGGCGCATTCATTCCGCCACCGCAGCCGGTCGATGCGACCGCATCCTTGCGGGCGGAGATTGAGACGCTCCGGCTGAAGGTGGCCGAGACCGAGGATGCCGCCGCTGCGGCCCGTCGTGAGGCAGAGGAACATGCCCGCGCCCGTGAGACGGTCGAGGAGCGACTGAAGCGCGAGGCCGAGGAACGGGCGGCATGGGAGCAGCTTGCGCAGGAGAGTGAGGCCGAGAAGTCGGCCATTGCCGAGAAGCTCGCCAGCTTGCAGGCCGAGGCGGAGGTAGCATCTCGCGCCGAGGTTCTAGAACTGGTGGAGCGTGGCGAGGAAGCAGCTACCAAGCTCGATCTAGACGAGGCAGAGACCCGCGCCCTGATCGACCAGCAATTGCGCGACAATGGCTGGGAAGCCGATACCAAGACGTTGCGCCACAGCGCCGGTATTCGGCCCGCCAAGGGCCGCAACATAGCTATTGCCGAATGGCCAACCGCCAACGGCCCTGCCGATTACGCGCTGTTCGTCGGCACCACGATGATCGGCGTGGTAGAAGCCAAGCGTCGGCGCAAGAATGTCTCTGCCGCCATCGACCAAGCCGAGCGATATTCGGTAGGGATCAGGGACAGCAGCGACTTTTCGTTCGCGGGCGGGCCGTGGAGCGAGCATCGCGTGCCCTTTGTGTTCGCCGCCAATGGCCGGTCCTATCTCAAACAGGTCGAGACAGAGAGTGGCATCTGGTTCCGCGACACGCGCCGCAGCGTCAATCACCGCCGGGCGCTGGTCAACTGGCCGACACCGGAGGGCCTGAGCGGGCTGCTGGAGGTCGATCAGGACGCGGCGGACACCGCCTTGAAATCCCAGCCCTTCGAGTTCGGCTTCCCGCTCCGCTACTATCAGGAAAACGCCATCCGCGCCGTCGAGACCGCATTGTCGGAGGGAGAGCGGTCGATGCTGGTGGCGATGGCGACCGGCACCGGCAAGACCAAGCTCGCCATTGCGCTGCTCTATCGCCTGCTGTCGGCCAAGCGGTTCCGCCGCATCTGCTTCGTGGTGGATCGCTCCGCGCTCGGCCACCAGACGGAGGGCGAGTTCTCGACCACCAAGGTCGTGTCGGGAAAGACCTTCGCCGAAATCTTCGGGCTGAAGGCGCTCGGGGACGTGACGCCCGATCTGGAGACCAAGGTTCACATCTGCACCATCCAAGGGCTTGTGAAGCGGGTGCTATTCGCCGCCGATGTGTCGGAGGCCCCTCCCGTAGATCAGTACGACCTGATGGTCATAGACGAATGCCATCGGGGTTATCTGCTCGACCGCGAGATGTCCGACGCCGAACTGTCGTTCCGAGGCCAGGACGACTACATCTCGAAATATCGGCGCGTGCTGGAATACTTCGACGCGGTGAAGGTCGGTCTGACGGCCACGCCCGCGCTGCATACCACCGACATCTTCGGCGAGCCGATCTTCCGCTATTCCTATCGGGAAGCGGTGATCGACGGCTTCCTGATCGACCACGAGCCGCCGATCAGGATCGAGACGGCATTGGCGCGGGCGGGCATCACCTTCGAGAAGGACGAGCAGCTTGACCTGCTCGACACGAAGAGCGGCGAGATCGACCTCGCCCATGCCCCCGACGAAATCCGCTTCGAGGTCGAGCAATTCAACAAGCAGGTGATCACGCCGGAGTTCAACCGCGTCGTCGCCGAGGAATTGGCCAAGCACATCGACCCGGCGCTACCCGGCAAAACCCTGATCTTCGCCGCCACCGACGCCCATGCCGACATCGTGGTCAACGCCATAAAGAAGGCGTTCGCCGACGCCTATGGTGAAATCGACGACGCGGCGGTGAGGAAGATCACCGGCAGCGTGGACAGGGTGCAGAACCTGATCCGCTCCTTCCGCAACGATGCCAACCCCAAAATCGCGGTCACCGTCGATCTGCTTACCACCGGCATCGACGTGCCGAAGATCACCAATCTCGTCTTCCTGCGCCGGGTCAACAGCCGCATCCTCTATGAGCAGATGATCGGGCGGGCGACACGCCGTTGCGACGAGATCGGCAAGGAAGTCTTCCGCATCTTCGACGCCGTGGACCTCTACCCGCATCTCCAGAACCTGACCGACATGAAGCCGGTCGTAGTCAATCCATCGATCAGCTTCGAGCAGTTGGTGAACGAGATGACCGGCGCGACGGATGACGCGCAGCGCGAGACGATCCGCGAGCAGTTCATCGTCAAGCTGCGCCGTCGGCTGAAAAAGCTACCAGATGAGGCGCGGGAGCGGTTCGAGGCTGTCGCTGGCGAGACGCCCGAGGCGATGCTGAAGCGCCTCATGTCTGGCGATGCCCCCGACCTTGCCGCATGGCTGAAGGACCGCGCCGCGATTGGACCAATCCTCGACTGGCAGTCGGATGGCGACAATCCGCGCTATGTCCCGATCTCGCACCACGCCGACGAGATCGTTGCCGTCACCCGAGGCTACGGCGAGGCCGAGAAGCCGGAAGACTTCCTCGACAGCTTCTCTGCCTTCGTGCGCGATAACATGAACACGATCGCCGCCATGAAGCTGGTCGTGCAGCGCCCGCGCGACCTGACCCGTGCCGACTTGAAAGAGCTTCGCCTCGCGCTCGACCGCAAGGGCTATTCCGAGGCCAATCTGCGCCGGGCATGGGCGGACGCGAAGAACGAGGAGATCGCCGCCTCGATCATCGGCTTCGTCCGACAGGCGGCAATCGGCGATCCCCTCATCCCGTATGAAGATCGCGTCAGGACCGCCATGCGCTCGATCATGACCAGCCGTCCTTGGACCGAGCCGCAGAAGCGATGGCTGAAGCGCATCGGCGAGCAGATCGGGAAAGAAATCGTTGTTGATCGCGACGCTATCGACAAGGAGCCGTTCATCGCCGATGGAGGGTTTCCCCGGCTCAACAAAGTGTTCGGCGGCGAGCTTGAGACCATCCTCGCCGGGATCAACGAAGAAATGTGGAAGAAAGCAGGATAGCGATGTCTGACTTAGAGGATGCCAAGCTTCTTTTCGGAGACTGGCTTATCCGGGAAATGGAGAAAAAGGGCATAACGATACAATCGCTGTCTGACAGGACCGGCATTACGTATACCGGAATTTGGAACATTGTTCGTGGCAACACGAAATATCCCCGCGAAGAGACGAGGCGTAGGCTCTCGGAAGCCTTAGAGGAACCGGTTCCGCCTGATCTCGAACGTGAACTCACGGAAAAATCAACAGTTGAGGGCTACAGGTGGACTGACTTCAGCCCGTACGATCTTCAGACAATCCCTGAGAGCGGTGGCGTATATGTCTTTTACGACATCACCGATCGACCGGTTTACGTTGGAAAGTCTCGGTCCAATGTCCGTCGACGAGTACGTGACCACCAAACCCGTTTTTGGTTCAAAGCCCCCCTCGTAGAGAGAGGATCGTTCTTGGCGATCGATGACGACGTCATGTGCGATCGGATCGAAACGATACTGATCAAGTTTCTTGGAAATCATGCTCTGTTGAACGTGCAAAACGTAGCGCGAGATGCGGGTTTGCGCCGATGACGACCACCACCGACATTGTCGCCAAGCTTTGGGGTCTGTGCAACGTACTCCGCGACGACGGCGTCACCTACAACGAGTATGTGACCGAACTGACCTACCTTCTGTTCCTGAAGATGCTGGAGGAGACCGGACGCGAGAACCGCCTGCCGGACGGCTATCGCTGGGACAGTCTCGCCAAGCGCGAGGGCATGGAACAGCTCGATTACTACAAGGCCATGCTGCTCGACCTCGGTAAGGCGAAGGACGGCCTTGTCGCTGCCATCTTTACCGATGCCCAGACCCGGCTCAGGAAGCCGACCAACCTCAAGGCGCTTACCTCCAACATCGACCAGCTTGATTGGTTCTCGGCCCGCGAGGAAGGGCTGGGCAAGATGTACGAGGGCCTGCTGGAGAAGAACGCATCCGACAAGAAATCCGGCGCGGGCCAGTACTTTACGCCGCGACCGCTGATCGACGCCATCGTGCGGCTCATGCAGCCGCAGCCCGGCGAGACGGTGCAAGACCCGGCGGCAGGCACGGCGGGCTTCCTTGTTGCCGCCGACCGCTACATCAAGGATCACACCGACGACCTCTACAAGCTGCCGGAGGCAATGGCCTTCTTCCAACGCCATAACGCCTTCGTCGGAGCCGAGCTTGTGCCTGACACGCATCGGCTCTGCCTCATGAACCTGCTGCTGCACGGCATCGAGGGCGGCGTGGACAACATCGATACGCTGTCGCCGGATGGCGAGGCGCTGCCCAAGGCCAACCTGATCGTGACCAACCCGCCCTTTGGCACCAAGAAGGGCGGCGGTCGTCCGACCCGTTCCGACTTCTCGGTGACAGCGGACACGTCGAACAAGCAGCTTGCCTTTGTCGAGCATATCGTCCGCGCCCTGAAACCGGGTGGCCGCGCCGCCGTCGTCGTGCCGGACAACGTGCTGTTCGAGGACAATACGGGCCGTCGCCTGCGCACATGGCTGATGGACCTGACGAACCTGCATACGATCCTGCGCCTGCCGACCGGCATCTTCTATGCGCAGGGCGTCAAGACCAACGTGCTGTTCTTCCAGCGCGGGAAGGCCGATAAAGGCAACACGAGCGCCGTGTGGGTCTATGACATGCGGGCGAACATGCCCGCCTTCGGCAAGACCCGCCCGCTCACCGTAGCCGACTTCGCCGAGTTCGAGAACGCATACGGCTCCGATCCGAATGGCGGGGCCGAGCGTAAGGAGCAGGGTGAGGATGGACGCTGGCGCAAGTTCTCCCGCGAGGCCATCATCGCCCGCAACGACAATCTCGACATTGCATGGCTGCGCGACACCGAAGCCGAGGCCGAGGAAGCACTATCCGAGCCGGAGGACATCGCCGCCGCCATCATCGGCCACCTCAAGGCCGCGCTGGACGAGATCGAGGCGCTGTCGGAGGAAATCGAGCCGGATAGCGTCGAGGAGGCCGCTGTCATCGTGGAGGCGGCAGAGTGAATGAAATACCGGATGGATGGGTAGAGGCCGAAATCGGTGAGATCGCCCGAATTGAAACCGGGAACACTCCGCCCAAGGGGGACCCGCGTCTCTATGCACGGGAGGTCTGCTTCTACAAACCCGGCGATCTCGACGTTGGCGGTGTTGTTTCTACCTCTCACGACATGGTCAGCCAGGCGGGCGCAGATGCGGGCCGACTGCTCCCCGCTGACACCCTGCTGGTGACCTGCATTGGAAATCTCGGAAAATCGGCTCTGATCGCTAACCCCGCGATTTGCAATCAGCAGATCAACGCCGTGTTGCCCAGTCCCGTGGCCGAGCCGCGCTATCTGTATCATTGGAGCCGGACGATAAGGTCTTGGCTGGAGGAGAACTCGTCAGCCACCACGGTGGCGATCATAAACAAGGGAAGGTTCTCGAAAGCGCCGATCCGTCTCGCGCCGCTCCCCGAGCAGCGGCGGATCGTGGCGAAGATCGACAGCCTCACCGGCAAATCCCGACGCGCCCGCGGTCACCTCGACCACATCCCCCGCCTCGTCGAGAAGTACAAGCAGGCCGTGCTCGCGGCGGCGTTCCGGGGTGATCTGACGCGGGAGTGGCGGCGTGAACAACCGCGCCAGTTGGCTGTGTTACCTCGTGACGCAAGCCGGATCAGACAGAGGTATGCCGATGTCGGCGATTTCCTCCCGCCATACGATGTTCCTGTAAGTTGGAGATGGCTACGCCTCCCTCAACTTGGCGATCTGGACCGAGGGAAATCACGTCATCGACCGCGCAACGACAAACGACTGTTCGGCGGTGCTTATCCGTTCATCCAAACTGGTGAAGTCAGGCAGGCGGATCGCTTTCTGACCACATACCGTGAGACCTATAGCGATTTCGGTCTTGAACAGAGCCGCCTTTGGCCGGTGGGCACCGTTTGCATAACAATCGCAGCGAATATCGCCGAGACTGCAATCTTGGCGATCGACGCATGTTTCCCTGATAGTGTGGTTGGCTTTCTCCCCGACACCGGCAAGGCAGGTGAAAGCTATGTCGAGTTCTTCCTTCGGACCGCGCGGGGAGAGTTGGAGGCTTTTGCGCCAGCGACGGCTCAAAAGAATATCAATCTGGATACCCTCGCGACCGTTCGGGTTCCGACTGCTCCTCTTGCCGAGCAGAATGAGATCATCCGGCGGATCGAAACGGCCTTCGTGTGGATCGACCGCCTTGCTACCGAGGCCACCAGCGCCCGCAGGCTGATCAACCGGCTAGACCAATCCGTGCTCGCCAAGGCATTCCGGGGCGAACTCGTGCCGCAAGACCCCGCCGACGAACCCGCCAGCGTGTTGCTGGAGAGGATTAGGGTGCAGCGAGCCAGTACGACACCCGCACGACGGAAGCGCCATCGAACGACCGAACCAATTCGATGAATGACGAAGCCGCATCCCAAGAAGAACTTCCGATGGTACCTTGGCTTCGAGCTACCTTCGAAGATGTTGCCAGCGTAAACGTTGAAGCACCTATTGCCGGATCAAGGACCGCCGACTGCCATGAGTTGAGCGATCTCTATCGCGCCGCACTGGCGCCGACAGACGGCCTGACTGAGCCACCTGACACCGCCGCGTCGAGGGTTTTCACGACGGTGACTGCGGTCACCGGGATGTATTTCAAGCCGCAGGAGCGCAATGAGCCGTTCGGGCCGATGGTCATTTTCGCGGATGGACGCCGGTCAGCCATTCCTTCCGACTTTCGGTCTCATGTCGATATGCTCGCTGCAATTGCCGAACGCGCCACCAACCCGGTGCTCCGTGCCCGGTTTACGGATGTCTGTTGGCTGCTTGAACGCAAGCGGAGCGCTTTGGGAATTGCTGCTATCGCCGCCTACACTGAGATGATCCGGCAAGTTGACGGGGGCGAACTGAAAACTCGCTCCGCCAACAAGCAAGGTGCGCTCCAGCATGAAATCAAGGACCATCTTCGTCGGGCGCTGCAAATCGGACACGCGGTTGGCTGGGAGCGGCCAGAGACAGTAGCTGCACGAGACCTCGTGACAGCGCTCAGGGAAAAGGCCCTCGCAAAGGGAGAACTGGTTCCGATCGATTGGTTCACCGAACTCGATCTGGACTTTGGCGTTTCCGATCCTGCCGAGATCGGCGAAAGCCTTGACGGAATACTCGCGGCAGCACCCTCAGATGCTGGCTTGCATAATGTCGTCGACCTTTGGCGGCTCGCTGCACGCGCGTACCATCAGGCCAAGCGCAGCGACGACGAGAACCGTTGTCGCACTGCAGCAGCGGAGGTGCTTGTCGCCAGTGCCGACGCCCAGCAAGGGTCGGCCATGTTGGCCTCGCATCTTATGAGCGAGGCAATAGCACAGTTGCACGGCGTCTCCGGCGCGAGGGAAAGACGAACAACGCTGCGCCACAGGCTGGTAGACATTCAGGCTCACCTGCTGGATGAGATGGCCACCTTTTCCCAAAAGATCGACCTTCGGGAGATTGCCGAGTGGGCTCAGTCCGCAGTGGACAAAGAAAACCTGCTCGATAAGCTGTTCGCCTTTGCGGCGCTCGAAATCTCACCCGACCCGGAAACATTGGCACGTGACGCAGCTGAGGCGATCCGCGAACATCCGCTTTCATCATTGTTTGCCGCCACGCATCACGATCACGAAGGTAAGGTCACGTACCGCACCTCGGGCAGCGGTCTTGGAGATACGACGGACAACTCGGCTCTCCTTCAGCAGATTGCGCATGCGGAGGACATCCGTAGAAGGTTGGTTGCATTCGGAAAGGTCGATGCGGCCCGGCGATCGATCCTTGCGCAACATTTCGTTGCCGATGATGTGCTGGGGGCGCTTCTGGAACACAGTCCCTTCGTCCCGCCCGACCTGCCGGGGACATTTGCCCGTGGCTTCACGCGCTTCTTTCAGGGCGACTTTACCAGTGCGACCTATATTCTCGTGCCGCTTCTGGAAAATTCCCTGCGGTACGTGCTGAAATCGAAGGGGCACGATGTCACAATTTTCGTTGATGCGACACAGACGCAACAAGACCGGACCATATCCTCCATATTCGAGCGGATGCGAGCAGAACTCGATGAGACTTTTGGCGCTGCCATTACTACCGATCTGGAGCGCGTCTTTCTTGCTCAACCCGGCCCGACCCTTCGACATGCGGTCGCACATGGCCTCATGCACGATGGAACCCCGCATGGTGCCGATGCGATTTACGCCTGCTGGCTGATGTTCAGGCTTTCCCTATTGCCGTTATTCCAGCACAGGGATGAGCTGAGGCCGATGTTCGAGGGCACCGAGCTATGCCGAGAGTGAACCCTGAAATCCTGCGATGGGCGCGAGAGACCGCCAGGCTGACGCTAGAAGAAGCGGCGGAGAAGCTCAACCTTGGCGAAGCCAGAGGGGTCTCGGGCGACAAGCGCCTTGCAATCTACGAGGTCGGTGAGGCTGAGCCTTCTCGTCCGCTGCTCGTTAGGATGTCCAAGCAGTATCGCCGACCCTTGCTCGCGTTCTACATGTCGTCGGTCCCACGCACCGCCGAACGTGGCGAGGATTTCCGCACGCTGCCGCCAGAACATTCGCGGTCGCAGGACGCGCTCGTCGATGCGCTGATCAGGGATGTACGCGCCCGGCAGGAAATGGTTCGAGCTCTGCTTGAAGATGAGGATGAGGCAGCGCGATTGCCTTTTGTCGGGTCCATGTCGATGCGCGACGGCGTCGAAGCTGTGCTCCAGTCGATCCATGAGACGCTGGACCTCGACCTTGAGCAGTATCGTGGGCACAAGGGGCGCAACGGTGGTTCGAACGGTTTCGCCTATCTGAGGGAGCAGGTTGAAAAGGCAGGCCTGTACGTTCTACTGATCGGTAATCTAGGAAGCCACCACACGAGCCTTGACGTGGAGATGTTTCGTGGGTTCGCGCTCGCGGATGAAGTAGCCCCATTCATCGTGATCAACGATCAGGACAGCAAGAAAGCATGGGCATTCACGCTACTGCATGAGCTGTGCCACGTCTGGCTCGGCCAAACTGGCGTCAGCGGCGGCAGTGGGGCCAACGCCGTTGAGCAATTCTGCAACGATGTTGCCGGTCGCTTCTTCCTGCCTCGGGACGAGGTGCAGGCTCTCGCCTATCTGCGTGGCAGGCCGTTCAACGACGCGGTAGCCGCGATCAACGACTTTGCCGAGGCTCGCAACGTCAGCAGCTCGATGGTGGCTTACAAGCTCTTCCGCGAGAGCATCATCGACCGCGAGATGTGGAGCGGTCTGAGCACGCTGTTCAGGGCGCAATGGCGACAGGCTCGCGACGACCGCCGTGAACGAAACAGGGATCGCGATGGCGGGCCGAACTACTACATCGTGCGAAGGCACCGTGTCGGCGAGGCCCTGCTATCCCTGACGAGGCGGATGCTGTTGGAGCAGGCGCTGGCTCCGTCGAAGGCGGCGAAATTACTTGGCGTCAAGCCATCGAGCGTCTACAGCATGGTCAACAGCGGCCGGGGCGGCAACGGCTCTCCACACATGGCACAGGGGTGATGGTTGCTTCACCTACTTGATGCCAACGTGCTGATCACGGCGAACCGGCTCTACTACCCGCTGGAGCGTGTGCCAGAGTTTTGGGATTGGCTCGCTCACATGGGGCAAAGTAGCCACATCAAGATACCGTTGGAGATTGTGGAAGAAATAACCGGGAGCGCCGACGATCTGGCGACGTGGCTGTCGGACAAGCCCAATCTCGATGCCTTGCTACTCGATGAAGACGCGGATGTCGTGCTTGTGCAGCGTGTTATCGATGAGGGCTATGCCTCAGACCTCAATGATATTGAAATCGAAAAGATAGGCCGCGATCCATTTCTGATCGCTGCAGCTCTTCGTAAGCCGGCTGAACGGCTTGTGGTTACCATAGAGGCTTCGAAACCAGCGACCCGACGAGCTAATCGAAGAATTCCAGACGTTTGCAGTGATCTCAAGGTTCGCTGGATCGATAACTTTGAGCTGATCCGTACGCTCGATTTCTCCACATCATGGCGTCGTGCTTAGCTTCGGCCAATGCCAGTTACATCGGGCCTTCGTTGAACGCCCGCCCGTTTAGCATCACCCGTCCTAAGGCTGCCGTCTGTAACAGCTTACGGGCGGGATAGCGGACGCTGGAACGCCTTCTTAGGTGCTAAGAACGGCCGCGCGCTGGGATGGGGGGCCCCACAGTTACCCCCGGCCCCCGCCATCGGGCAAGCAGGGCGGGGCGGCCGGCCGTCGACCGAGGTGCGCTTAGTAGTGGACGAAGCCCGAATTGGCCCGCCGCGATGGGCTTCATCATCAGAGCCTCCTCGAATGTCCGTTTAGTCGCTGGTTTTCAGTCGCTCCGCCCCGTTTGCCTGCGCCGCACGGCGGCCCAGATCGATCCTTGATCCTCCACATCTTCACCGTGGTCGGGCGCGTCAGCGGCCGGTAAGATCACCGGGGGGTTAGACGCTTTGGCATCATTGTCAGGTAGGCGCGCGAGCACGTTCTTCACGGCCACGTGGCTGAGTGAAAAGCCATCCTCGGCCAACGCGTCAGCGATGGCCCGCAGCGATAGGCCACCGGCACGCAAGGTGCGGATTTTAACAACGGCCCGCTGTTCGGTCTCATCCTCAACAAGCGTACCATTGTCGGCGATCCGATAACCGAAGGGCCGACTTCCGCCGAGGTAGCGGCCACGCGCCTTTTGGTCGGCCTTCGACTGGGCCACCCGCTCGCGGATACGGTCACGCTCGGCCTCGGCGAAGGCGGCGGCGATCGTCAGAAACAATTTCGATAGGCCGTTGCCGGCGATGTCGCCGCCTAGGTCGAGCAAGTGGAGGTGAACGCCTCTCTTCTTCAGTTCCTCGACCGTTTTCAGCGCGTCGAGCGCCGAGCGGAACAGCCTGTCGAGCTTTGAAGCAATAATGATGTCGCCGTCCTTGAGCCGGGCGAACATTGCCGCGCCGACCGGGCGCTCCGTAACGGGGACCGAGCCGGACACGCCTTCCTCGATCATCGTCTCGTCGATGGCGAGGCCATGCATCAACGCATAGCCGGTGATCTGGCGCGATTGGACGTCGAGGCTTTCGCCTTCGGTGGCCTGCCGCGCGGTCGAGACGCGAACATAGGCGAAAACGGTCATCATTGATCCTGTAAATGTGTTAAGCTGCGAAAACATCTAGATACTGAAGGGGAGCCTGTAAAGCCCCAATAGCACACTTACAATTTTTCGCGTGACACTGCCCTTCTGCAAGGCCGAATGCGGCGTGGAAGGGCTGTCATTACCTGTTAATCGCACGGCAAAGCTTCATCGATCCGTTGAAGTCGACCGCCACGTCGCATTGTCCTTGGCGGCGACGGAAAAAGGGAAGTCGCTACGGGCTTGCGAGAAGACAGGATCGCGGCGACAGATAGTGCACTCCACCGAGAGAAGATCGTCGTGTTCCGGATCGGCGATGGCTGGCTCGAAGAGGCTGAACGCCAGATCGACGAACTGAACCAGCCGATAAGCGAGATTGCCTACGAACAGGTGTGACAGTTGCCAACGCTGGTCAGCTATTGAAGTAAAGGAGGGTGCGCCACGGTGGACGTAAATTCCGTCCACCAAAAGCAAGCCTGCATCAGGTCTCGTTCGCGGGAGCCGGCCTGTTCGGCTCTTCCGTCTTTGGCACGAAACGTTCCTGCCATTCCGCGATCGTCATTTGGCTCGGATGCGGGCCGGGCGTGCGCATCGGCTTGGTGACGTGCGTTTCGAGCTCGCGGCGATCGACGACGAGGCCGAAGAGCTTGGCCTTGGCGACGCTGGCTTGCACAGCAGCGCTTGCCTGCCCGAGCCGTAGGGCCAGCGCTCGGTCTTCATCCAGTTGAGCGGCAATGGTTTCGATAGTGACCTGCGTCTTTCGGGCGGCGTTGGCTTGAAGCTCTGTAACGCGGCGCTGAATGTCGTCATTTGTCCTCAGTCGGGCAGCGTTTTTTCGACTGCGCTTATAGCCCGCCTTGGCATAAGCCCCATTGGCGCTTTCGCCCTCGACGAGGGCCCGACAGAATGCCTCATGGCGTGGGTTCGCAAGCATGCCAAGACGATACCTTGAAATGGGCCCGCCTGTCACGGTCAGGCATGCCCGAAAGGGCGGGACAGGTTCTCGCGAAAACGGCTCGTCACAGCGACGTGATGTCGATGGCAAGCTTGCGGGCATCCTCGGCCGGCACGCCGGAAGCATACAGGCCCGGAGCAGTCAGAACACGCAGTCGCGCTGGCCGGCCTCGAAGTCGCGATTGAAGATGCGCACCTCGGGCATCGCCTTCATGGCCTTCTTGATGGCCGCTTCGCGCTTGTCGTGAAGCTCCAGAAGCCCTGACGTCGGTCATGGGTAGGCCCTCCATGAAAAGCGCGATACTCGGCGTCCGGAACGACCGGAACAATCCCTATATGCCCCCTCCGTTCCGTCCGGTTCTTAGACCGGAACAACCGGAACAATACTTGGATGGGGGTTGTTCCGTCCGGTCTCATTGCTCTTCTCCTGAATTTTGAAAAGTTCCGGTCTCGGTATCTTTGTCAGCGTGCCAGACGACCCCCTCGCCATCGGCATTTTCACTCCGCATCAAGACCCGGTTGAGGAGCCCATTAAGGGCTTTGGAGAAGCTGCGTCGCTTGTCATCGCGGTTGTCTCCGGCTTTTCTTTCGATGAAGGTCTCGCGCAGCAAGCTCTCCTTTACGGCCATCACCTGCGGCCCATCCGCACCGAACGGCCGGAACGGAAGGCCGTTGTCGGGCAGTGAGTTGCGCATGATGCACATGATGAGCGCTTGATTGCCGCCCAGCTTGCGTTCTTTCTCTTGCGCACCTGAGCCGCCATCGACGGTTTCGATCTCGGCGACGATGGCGGCCTCGACGTCGCCGACAGAAATGCTGGTGCAGCGCAGACGGCCGATCTGCCTCCGAGGCGGGCCTGACCGGTTCTTGCCGACATGGATGTCGTACCAGCCGCCGCTACCTTCGAGCAGGATCAACTCCAGCGCCACGACGCTCTCCAAGGTCTCCTCTTTCGTCTGCTTCTCGTTCTCCCGGTTCGTGTGATTGACGATGCAGATGACGACCTGCTCTTCCTCGGCGAGCCGACGCAGCTTGTTGAGAGCTGGACTGGTGAAGCGGTCGTCGAGGACTGACTGCCCGTCGAGCCCAGCGCGCAGTGTGTCGAACGGGATGAAAATTTCTCGGCCCGGAAACCTTTTGCGCGCCTGTCTGATCGCCTCGCGGACGATCGTCACCGCCCTGTCCGGCTTGAGCAATGGAACGCCTTCCTCGGAAACGACAATCGTGACGTTCTCTAGCTTGAGCGCTTCGAGCCGGTTGACGATGTCACCCTCGTCCTCGGCGGCGATGTAGCAGACGGCTGCTTGTTTTGTGTCGCGATCGAGGAACGGTTCGCCGGCATCGAGGCAGCGGGCGATCTCGATCAACAATGTAGTTTTGGCGGCCCCGGGCCGCCCGTTTATGGAGATCAGCGTACCGATGCGAACGAGACCCTTGATCAGGCGCAGCCCCGCCGTGCTGTCGGCGTGCAAATGGCGGTATTCCTGAAAGTTGAGTAATCGCACGTTCGGCGGGCGATCCGGCTGCTTGCCCCCGCCGGCGCGACCATGGTCGACGACGCCAACGCCATCCTCGCGGTTCGAGCCGCGATCCGGCCCGTTGGCGTTAGCGACGCCGATCGGTGGCTCCCGCCGGTAACGGTCCACCGCTTCACGCAATGCGGCCTCGCCCTCCTCGCGCAGGAGGTCGTTGGCATCCCGCGTCACGCGATCCTCCCCAGGGCATCGGTTAGTTCGCAATAGATGCCGCGCCGCCCGAGCCGCTCGGCCAGCTCGGTCGAGTTCTCATGGCCGGCCGCGTTGTCGTCTACGAGGATCGTGACGCAGTTGATCCAGCTTGGCACGGCGGCGGCTAGTGCTGGCATCCGGTGAGCCCCGCTGGCCGCCCATGTCCCGAGCCCCGTCGACTGATGCACCGACAGCGCATCCTCGATGCCTTCCGCGATAACGAGGCCCAGAAGATCGTTGGGCGCAGCCAGCACGATTGGGGAGATAAACCCGCGTCCAATGGTGATCTTTGCCGGATTGTCCGCCTTACCAGAACCATCGGGACGGAGACGAATAAGATGCACGCCGACGACGGCCTCGTCCTCAATAGCAATCACACCCGGCTCGGGCTCGGTGGCGGAGCCAAAGGCTGCCATCAGAGCAGGCGCATAGCCATTGCGCGCCGGCAGAAAGCGCAACGTCGAAGGTAGCGGGCAGGCAATGCGGCGCGCCTCGCGCACGTACGCGGTCTCGGCAATGCTGCCGCCAATCGGTTGGCCCATCGACCATATCCAGCGCGCTTTTCGTTGCTCCTCGACGGCCTCGGCGTCGACGGCAACGCGGTCCCACGTCTTGACGTGGGCGGGATGGAGACGCCGATCGCGCCCGTCCCCGGGCCGCCATTCTGCTATGCCGAGCGCGTCGCGCACGCGATCCTTGGTCTCCAGCGGCTCGCCGCCGTTGAAGCAATGAACGAGGAAGCCGTCCGGTGCGTCCGGCAAGAAGGTGATCGTCGTGCCCCTATCACGCGGGCTATGGCCGGGTGTCGGGATCGCAACCGAATTGCGTCCGGTCACGTGGCCGCCGAGAAGGCGGGCCACATGGTGGAGGTTCATCGCCGGCCTCCATCGAATACATCGGGCTGGTATCTCACGAGTGCCTCGATCGCCGCGTCGGAGAAGGCGCTGCCGAGATGCGGATCGTCGAATTCGATCGTCGGCCGAAAGATGATCTTACCGTCACTGCCCGTACGGGCGCGGCGCTCGGCATCGAGCTGGGGGGCGGCCGGCAGCCCAACCCAGCGCGCCTGTCCATTATCGAAGACGGGACAGTGTAGGAGCCGCATGCGCACGCGCGGCAGGTGGAAATCACCATGGCCGACGAGCGCGCCGTGCCCAGCGGCGGTTCGGAAGGCGAGGCAAGCGATTGTGGGCCCACCGTCGTATCGGGGAATGAGGGCGGGGATGCTCATCGCCGCCATTCTCCGTCGCCGCTGGTGGCCCAGCGTGGCCCGAGTACGATGGGTTGTCGTCGCTGCCAGCGGGTTCGCTTGTCCCGGCGAAAATCGACAATGCGCCAGCCATAGCCGGTCGGGCGCACGATGCGCGCGCCGAACGAGCCATCTGGTGTCTCGAACGGCTCGTCGCGCGTCCAGAGGTTTTCGATCAATTCGCCGAACAAGGGAAGCTGTGCAGGGTCAGGTGAGCGCATAGGTTGGACCGTTTTCGAAAGGCCCGCGACCACGACGGCTCTTGACGCGATGTTAACGACGGCTACACTTCGATGCCTTCCGAGCTACGAAATCCGCCGCCTAGCGTCATTTCCATTGGCGCGGGCGGTGCTGTCGTCAAGCAGCCTCTTCCTCTCGCTCGGGAAGATTGGCAAGAAATCGTTCAAGATCGGCGCGCAGCACCAGCAGGCGTCCGTTTGCCCGACGGGCTTTCAGGCGACCATCCTTTAAGTGCTTGAAAAGAGTACTGCGGCCGATGCCGGTGACCTGCACAACTTCCCGAATGTTGAAGGCAAGCTTGCCATCGCTCTGCATGACGAACTCCACATTGATACAGCCCAAGCCAAGTTCGTTCAGAACATTAACCCCTTCTTTCGGAATTTCTACAAGCAGTTAAATGCATCGTGACTGTGGCGTCTCTCTTCTAGTACGTCATAGGACAGAATATTACGGCGCATTACTATTCTATACGCGCTGGTGTAACAAAATTTGATCGCAAGTGGTTAGCTAGAGCGCTTATTCCGACGCTTTGCGCCGACCGACAAAGGTGATGACTTTGCCCTTGACGTCGCCCGAGGCGAGATAATCCGCCCATGCCTGCATTAGCTTGCGGCGCTTCTCCAGTGCCCGTCCGCGCCGGTAGGCGGCCTCGACCCCTTGCACTGCATGTGCGAGCGCCATCTCGGCGACATCGCGCTCAAAGCTGGTCCGATCGCCAGCCCAATCGCGGAAGGTAGAGCGGAAGCCGTGGCAGGTGACCGCACGATCTTTCACCTTCAGGCGGCGCAGGAGCATCTCCATGCTGCTTCCCGAAAGCGGCCGGTTCCGGCGCTGGCCGGGAAACAGGAAATCGTTTTGGCGCGTCTCTACCAGTTCTTTCAGAAGCACGACCGCACGGGGGGAGAGGGGCACCTCGTGTTCCTCGCCAGCCTTCATTCTCTCGGCTGGCACGGTCCAGAGCTTCTTTTCGAAGTCGATCTCTTCCCAACGGGCTCCGAGAACCTCGCCAGAGCGGCCTGCCGTCAGGATCAGGAACTCGAGCGCACGTGCGGCCATGGCTTCCACATGCTGCAACCGACCGACGAAGGCTGGCGCATCCGAATATGGCATCGCCGCATGATGGCCGCGCGCCGCGAGCTTCCTGCGCTTCAGCAGGAGCCCGTCCAAATTATCGCGCCACAGCGCTGGGTTCTCCCCGGTACGCCAACCCTTGCCCTTGGCATAGGCGAGCACGCGTTCGATGCGGCCGCGAAGGCGGGACGCAGTTTCGGATTTTATCAGCCAGATCGGCTGCAGCACTTTCAGCACATCGGTGGTGGTGATTTCTGACAACTTCAGTGGCCGCAGATGCTTGCAGTAGGCGTCTCCGAGCGTCATCTCCCATTGCGCCTTATGCTTGTCGTTGCGCCATGCCGCCTTGTTGTCGGCGAGAAACGCGTCGACGGCTTCGGCGAAGGTATGTTCTGCCTTTTCCTTTTCGGCCTCCTTGCGGGCTTTCCTGAGTGGATCGCCGCCGTTCGAGACGATCTTGCGCGCTGCTTCCGCCTTCAGCCTTGCATCGGCGAGGCTAGTGACTGGGTAGGCTCCCAACCCCATTGCCGTGCGCCGGCCGCTCACCTTCCACATATAGACCCAGCTCTTCGCACCGGTCGGACCGATCTGCAGATAGAGCCCGCCGCCGTCGGAGTGGCGGCCGGGTCTGGTTTCATTCTTGACCGCGAGGGCGGAGAGCTTATTGGTAGGACGCGCCATCTGCTTGCACCTTTGCTTGCATCTTTTGAGCGCGATGACCTTGCACTATGCTGGACGAAATTGCACTAGTGGCCAAGCAAGATACTGGATTTACAACGTTTCTTTGGATTGTCTTAGATGGTCTTGGACCCCAATACAGCGGACCCCCTCTCCGCCATATCACGTTGATTTCATTGGATTTTTCTGAATTTTCGCCGCTAACCATAAGGCCAAACATAAAGCAGCGGCAGCTTTGCGCCCTCATCTCGGCCGTAGAGATCGGCTTCGCAG
>JBDZVC010000350.1:0-4698 GCA_040255475.1 Phyllobacteriaceae bacterium
CGGCGAAGCCGAGCGTATCGGCCCAGAGGTCGGCGAGGAAATGGTCGAGCGCCTGCTGGGCGCCGAGCCAGTCATCCTGGTCCTCGAACAGCGCCCGCTGGTAGAGGATGCCCTTGCGCTCCTCGCGCCAGAGCCGCGAGAATTCCTCGCGGAAGACCGCCCACGCCTCGACGATAGTGGCGAAAAGCCATTGCCGCATGGGTTCGCGGCTGCCGTTTTCCTCGTGGCCGCGCTGGGAGAAGTACGACATCCAGAGGTTGGAGAAATACATGCCGGTGTCGAGCGCCATCGGTCCGTAGAAGGCGAATTCCGGGTCGATCACCTTCGTTTCCTTGTCGGTGACCATGATCGAGCCGGAATGCAGATCGCCATGCACCATCGTCTGCGCGTTGGCGCAGAAGAGATGCTTCATGTGCTGGGCGGCGACCTTCAGGTCGCGGTCGGCACGGAGACGGGCAACGATGCCGTCGAGTTCCGGCGACGTATGCCGGTTGCGCGGCGCGTCGAAATAGGGATCGGAGAAGACGAGGCTTTCGGTGATGTCGCAAAGCTCGACATTGCCGGCGAAGAGCGCGAGATCGGCCTTACGCTCTGCAGCATCCATGGCGAGGTCGGAGCCGCGGAAGAGCGTACGCGCCATGAAGAGGCCCATGTGCCGGGCAAGGTCGGGCAGTTGCCGACCGTCGATCAGGGCGCGCCTGAGGATTACATGCGGCGACAGAAAATCCATGACGATCAGCGCCTGCGCCTCGTCGAAATGATGGATCGCCGGCACCATGCCCGGATCGCGCGCATTCTGGCGGGTAAGCGCGTGGTATTCGAAGAAGGAGCGCTTGAGCGGCAGCGGCCAGCTATCGCCGACAAGGCGCACATAGGGCAGCGCCTGCTTGACCACGACCGAACCGCGTTCGCCCTCGACGATGAAGACGAGGTTGAGGTTGCCGTCGCCGACTTCGCGTACCTTCCAGCTTTTGCCGCTGGGCCCGACATGCTCCTTCAGCGCGGGAATGCCCGCCAGTCGCCCCGGCAGCGTCTCGACCGTCAGCGCCTCGAATACAGGCTTGTCCATTCGACCTCCCGCTAATTTGTCTATCGCAGCGCCGCGGCGATATTCCCGCCGTCTACCGTGGTCACGTCGGCGGTCGTCCGTTCCGCCAGAGCCTGATGCAGGAACGCCTGTGCGACATGCTCGGCCTTCACTTCCTCGTGCAGCAGGTTCCCCGACATATAGTCCTTTTCCGAAACGCCGCGCGCCTTGGAACGGCTGGCGATCATGGCGTCGTCCAGCAGGCCCGAGCGGATACGGTCGGCATTGACGGCGTTGGAGCGCACGCCGATCGCGCCGTATTCGAGCGCGTATTGGCGCGACAGGAACAAGGTCGCCGCCTTGGGCAGGCCGTAGGCGCCGAAATTGGCGCCCGGATTGACCGCCTGCTTCGACGTGTTGAAGAGAAGCACGCCTCCCGTGCCCTGCTCCTTGAAGATACGCACCGCATTCTGCGCCACGCTCTGGTGCGAAAAGAAATTGAGCTCGAAGCTCTTGCGCAACAGCGCGTCATCGAGGTCCCCGATCTTGCCCTCGAAGGCGGCGCCGGCATTCGAGACGACTATATCGACGCCGCCGAAAGCCTTTACTGCCGCGTCGAAGGCGGCGCGGACGGATTTCTGATCGGTCACGTCGCAGGCGACCCCGATGGAATTGTTGCCGGCAGTCTTGGCGGCCGCCTCGGCCCTCCCCGCATCGAGATCGGCCAGGACGACATGCGCGCCTGTCTCGGCAAAGAGCTTCGCTGTCGCCGCCCCTATGGCGCCGCCGCCTCCGGTGACGAGCAGTACCTGCCCGGTCAGCGGCTTCGGCTTGTTGCCGGCGAGCTTCGCCTGCTCCAGAGACCAGTATTCCAGTTCGAACAAATCTGACATCGGTAGAGGATGGAAGGTGCCGACCGCCTCGGCGCCCGCCACCGCCTCGATCCACATCTCGCCGATATCGGAAGCGATACGCGCATCCTTCAGCGTCCGGCCGAAGCCGAACATGCCGAGCCCCGGCACCAGCGCCAGCCTCGGCATCGGATCGAGCATGGTGCGGGCGACGTCGTCGCGGGCATTATTGGTGGTAAAATAGTTGGTGTAGTCGCCAACATATTTCACGACGCGCGCCTTCACCTTCGCTGCGTAGCCGGCGGCGTCGCCTGCTTCCGGCGCGTCGAGGACCATTGGCCCCGTCTTGATACGGATCGACAGGTCGGGCGTACTGACGCCGGATGCCGCCAGCCGCTCGAGGTCGGAGTTGGAGAGGAAATCAACGATTTTCGGCGAGGTACGAAAATCGGTGACGAAGCGGTCGAAACGGCTTTCGCCGCGCGGGAAGGCGACGGCGCCCCTCAGCATCGGGGCTATCTCCTCCGGCCGTGCCAGCTTCGCCGGCAAAGCCGCTTTCCTGCCCGCTTCGGCCTTTGAAGCGATATATTGTTCCGCAACCGTAACGTAATGGATCATACGGTCATAGGCTTCCCTGGCGCTGTCGCCGAAGGTGAAGATGCCGTGCTTGTCGAGGATCAAGCCCTCGACCGTCGGATCCTGCTCGTAGATGTCGGCCGCTGCCTTGGCGAGGTCGAAGCCCGGCTTGATATAAGGCACGAAGCCCATCTTCGGCCCGAAGACCTCGCGGCAGAGCGGCTCGCTGTCCTGCTGGTCGACAATGCCGAGAATGGCGGTCGAATGCGTGTGATCGACGAATTTGTGCGGCAGGAAAGCATGCAGCAAGGTTTCGACCGACGGGTTGGGCGAGGACGGGTCGATGAGGTTGGCGCGCTGCAGCGCCACCATGTCCTCGTCAGAGAGTTTTTTAAGCGCGCGCGCCTTGAGCAGCGGCTTCAGCTTGACGGCGGGCAGGCCAGCCGGCTCGATGACACCCATGTCCCAGCCGCTGCCCTTGACGCAGAGCACGTCCCATTCATCGCCTACAAGATCGGCCATCCTGAGCTTGACCGACGTATTGCCGCCGCCATGCAGGACCAGCCTCGGCTCGCCACCGAGCAGCCTTGTCGTATAGACTCGCAGCGCAAGGTCGCGTCCGACGCTCTTTGCCGCATAAGCCGAAACGAGCGCTTCCGCCTCGTCGTCCTTCCACAGATTCCGCATTCTCGCCTTTCCCTCGCCGGCTCGCGGCGGTGACTTTGCTTCCGGATCGGAATAGGAGGCCGCGGCCTTTCGTTCAAGCCGCATATGCATGGCAGGGAGATCTATCTTATCAGCACGCTGATCTCGCGGAAGTGCGGGTCGGCGGCCGTGCCCAGCCATTCGAACAGGGCCATCTCGGTCGTCACGATCCCGGCGCCGTGGCCGCGCATGCGTTCGATGGCCGTTTCCTTGCTTTCGGCACGGCGCGAGCCGATGGCGTCGCGCACGACATGGACGTTATGCCCGCCATCGAGGAGGCCGAGCACGGTCTGCAACACGCAGACATGGGCCTCGCATCCGCAGACGAGGAAATCGGGCCGGTCCTTCGGCAGCATTTCGAAGAAGCCGGCGGCACGCGTGGCGTCGAAATCCATCTTGGCGAGCTTCGGCATGCCGTCGACGGCAAGTTCCGCCACGGTCGGGCCGAGGCCTCTCGGATATTGCTCGGTGACCATCGCCGGCACGCCGAATTTCTTCGCGGCCTCGATCAGCCTTCCGGTATTGGCGAGCACATCCTTGGCACCGTCGATCGCCGGCATCAGCCTTTGCTGGAGGTCGACCACCAGAAGCGTCGTGCGGGCGCGGTCGATCGTGATCATCCTTCTCTTCCCTCGGCAAGCAACGCCGCCCGCCTCTCGACCGCTTCTACCATCAATTCGCGCGCAGAGGCACCGAACATGCGGATGCGGCCGGTATGGGCGAGAAGCAGAAGACCGGTCGCATGGGCGAACAGGTCGGCGACCATCAGGCTGGCGGCCTTCTCATCGGCGCCGAGCGTCCGAGCGGCCTCGCCGATCGGCGAAAGGGCCGCCGCGAGTGCGGCATTGAGCGCCCTGTCACGCTCGCGGCCGACACCCTTCGGCCGCATGCCGCCGCGAAAGAGATAGAAGCCGAGATCGAGGTCACGCGGGTTCTCGGCATAGAAGTCGAAGAAGGCAAGGGCGGCCGCCGAAAGCCGGGCCGCCGGTTCTCCCGCCTTCGATGCCGCCTTTCCGATCGCTTTGGCCAATCGCGCAACCGAGGCGGAAAGCACCTCCGCATAGAGCGCTTCCTTGGAATCGAAATGGAAATAGAGCGCGGCCGGCGTGTAGCCGGCAGCCGCCGCGATGCTCCGCAGGGACGCCGCCTCCAGCCCGTCCGCCTCGAAGATTTGCCGCGCGGCATCGAGGATGCGTTCGCGCTTCGCCTCGGTAGCGGCCTGTCTTCGCGGCGCGGCTGGACGAGGGGCTATCGGGCTATCAGCGATCGCCATTCTAACACCGTTAAAATTCTGCTTGACGTTTTTCTAACGCTGTTCGATTTTATCCGCAAGCCGTGGAACGGACAATTGGAGGATCGCGCCATGCTGATGACCGCCGCCGACTATCGCGAGTCGCTTCGCGCCTACAAGCCGCGTGTCTTTGTCGAAGGCGAGCGCATCGAAAGCGTGGCGGATTCGGCCGTCCTCAGGCCGGGCATCAATGCCATCGGCGTCACCTACGACCTCGCCCACGTCGCCGAGCACGCCGAGGTGATGAC
>JBDZVC010000351.1:0-4692 GCA_040255475.1 Phyllobacteriaceae bacterium
TAGAGCGGATAGCAGGCCGCGGGCGTCATCGCGACCTCGGTCGCCTCCTGCATCTCCGTCCAGTCTTCGCCCTTCTCCATCATGCCGAGCAGCCGCGCATGGTCGCGCTCGTCGCCCATGAACGAATGGACGCAGCCGGCAAGTTGGGGGAAGCTCTTCATGTAGCCCGTTTTTTCCAGTGCCGCGCGTGCCATGCCGGGCGGGAAATGGATGCGCGTGGCCTTGTCCGGGCCGCCGACCTTGAGGACGATCTTCTCGAAGCGCTCGATCACGTCTTCGAAGGTGCCGGAGCGGCCGTAAAGGCCGTCGACGCCCGACTCGAACAGGATGCCGTTGTCGAACAGATTGTCGAGCAGGGTCTTGGCGTCGAATGTCTTGGCGTCCATCTCAGCCCTCCACCAGGCCGGTGTCGAAGCGGCTCATCAAAAGCAGCGTCGAGGTATTGGAAAGAATGCGATCGTTTGAGATCATCACGGCCGCCGAGGTGACGTCGCGCAGATGGCGGCCGACGCTGAAGGGCGTTCCGTTCTTGTAGCCGAGGATGCCGGTGATCAGCATGGCGATGCGCACGACCTCCGCCGCTTTTTCGCTGCTGGCAACCTTGAGGGCGTTGATCTCGGCGGCGAAGCCGATCGACGACAGGTCGTCGTCGTTCTGCTGGGCTGCATCGAAACGGTGGATCGCCGCGACCAGATGTCCCTTCATTTCCTGCAGCTTCGCCGCCGCCTCCGAGAGGCGCAGCGCGCCGGGCGGCGTCACGTTGGGCTGCTTGCGAGCAGCTGCCTTGACGAAAGCCTGGGCGCGCGCGAAAGCGTCGGCGGCAATGCCGAACCACGTCGCGGCCCAATAGATGTGCGAACTCGCCAGCATGGACTGCGCCGCGATCTCGGAAAAGGGCTTCGGGAAGATCTGCGCCGCATCGCCCGTCGCCGTCAGCAGGAAGCCATCGGAACAGGTGCCGCGCATGCCGAGCGTGTCCCAGACGGACTTGCGCTCCAGCGAACGGTTCGCGTCGGCCGGGATGACGACCATGACCTGGTCGGAATGGGCGGCATCGGGTGCGCGGCGCGCCGTCGCGAGGATCGCGTCGGCGCTGGCGCCGTAGGAAATAACGGTGGCATCCTTGGTGAGCGAGAAGCGGCCGTCGGCGACTGCCACGGCGCAGATCGAATTGCGCAGATTGCCGCCGATACCGGCTTCCGACGTGGCCGAGGCGAGCAGAAGCTGCTCGTCCGCCACACGGCGCATGAAGGCGCGGTGCCATTCGCTGGTCACGCCATGCGTTGCGAGGCTGGAAACCTGGATCTGATGCATCGCATAGACCATCGCGCTCGACCCGCACGCCTGGGCGAGCTGGACTACGAGGTCGGCGACTGCCGCGGTGCCAAGCCCCTCTCCACCCAGTTCGGCCGGAACGGCGACGCCGAGCAGGCGCTCGTGCTTAAGCGCTTCCGCCGTTTCCAGCGGAAACCGGCCTTCGCGATCGACCGCATCGACGGAAGCGGCTGCAATGGCGACGACGCGCGCCATACGTTCGGCGGTGCTTTCCGCGGGCGAAAACGCCAGCGGATCGCTGATTTTCTCCATGACGTTCATTGGATCAGACCTGTTCGGCCGTTAGTTCCGAAACCGCCGCCGCGATGCTGGCGATGGACGAAAAAGTTCGCCGCGTCAGCATCTGCTCGGGAAACTCGATGTCGAATTCTTCCTCGATCGCCAGCATCATCTGGACGGAGGCGAAGGACGTCAGGCCTGCGTCATAGAGATTGGCGTTATCGGAAAGTGCGCCGAAATCGATGGGGATCATAGAATTCTGCGCGAGGAGTTTGCGGATCCTGTCGATCATTATTAAGCCACCCTGATTGTGATATGCCGTTTCTATCGCACGGCCGGGACGGCTTTCCGTTAACGGCGAAGATGATCCTAATTTCGTGATTAATCTATTGTTAAGAAAATCGATAGAATTCTAACTATCGCAGATACCCTTGTCGAAACGAACCGATTTCGGCAGTGGTATACTTCCTCAGGCTTCGCCGTGACCGGCGATCATCATCGCCTCGAGCGCAAGCCGCTCGGTTCTCTTCAGGCGCTCGGATTCCGACTTGAGCTGGCCGCAGGCGGCAAGGATGTCACGTCCGCGCGGCGTGCGGATCGGCGAGGCATAGCCGGCCGAGTTGATATAGTCGGCAAACTTCTCGATCGTCTCCCAGTCGGAGCATTGGTAGTTCGTGCCCGGCCAGGGATTGAAGGGGATGAGATTGATCTTCGCGGGTATGCCCTTGAGGAGCCGCACCAGTTCCTTCGCGTCGGCGAGGCTGTCGTTGACGTCCTTCAACATCACATATTCGAAGGTGATGCGGCGGGCGTTCGACAGGCCCGGATAGACACGGCAGGCGGCGAGCAACTCATCAAGCGGGTATTTCTTGTTGATCGGCACCAGAAGGTCGCGCAGATCGTCGCGCACGGCGTGCAGCGAGATCGCCAGCATGACGCCGATCTCCTCGCCGGTGCGGGCGATGCCCGGCACGACGCCGGAGGTGGAAAGCGTGATGCGCCGCTTGGACAGCGACAGGCCGTCGCCATCGGCGGCGATCAGGAGCGCCTTTTTCACCTCCTCGAAATTATAGAGCGGCTCACCCATGCCCATCATAACGATGTTGGAGACCTTGCGGCCCTCCGCCGGCACGATGGCGCCTGCCGGCGTATCGCGATCGGGGAAGTCGCCGAGCCGGTCGCGCGCGGTCAGAAGCTGCGCCAAAATCTCCTCGGCCGTGAGGTTGCGTACGAGCTTCTGCGTGCCTGTATGGCAGAACGAGCAGGTGAGTGTGCAGCCGACCTGGCTGGAGATGCAGAGCGTCCCGCGCCCTTCTTCGGGGATATAGACGGTCTCGATCTCGACGGGCCGGCCGGCGCCGCGCGCGGGAAACCGGAAAAGCCATTTGCGCGTGCCGTCATTGGATATCTGTTCCTCGACGACTTCCGGCCGGGCGATCATGAACCGCTCTGCAAGCGTCGTCCGCAATTCCCTCGAAATATTGAGCATGTCGGCGAAATCGGAGACGCCGCGCACGTAGAGCCAGTGCCAGAGCTGCTGCACGCGCATCCGGACCTGCCGTTCCGGCACGCCGGCGGCGGCAAGCGCCCCGGCCATGTCGGTGCGCGACAGGCCGATCAGCGACTGCCTGTCCACAAGCCGTGTGCGCGCCTGCCTGGCAAGGGCGTCGCGGGCGGCATGATCGGCAAGGTCGAGCGAAACGGTCATCGGTTCACAAGAAAGGCAAAGCGCGCCAAATGGCGTTCGGCGCGCTGATAGCACGGCAAATAGGAAGCGTCACGCGGCGAGGCAAGCCGCCGCGCGGTGCCCTTCGAAGGCATGGGCTCTATTTGCAGTTGGCGATCGAGGTCAGCGCGGCGCTCACGCCCTTGAGAGAGAAGACGTATTTCGTATCGTTGCCGCGACCGGACTTGGCGGCGACCGTCATGTCGCTGCCGCCCTTCATGGCGGCGATCAGTTGCGGCTCCTCTGCCGCGTTCTCCATCCACGCCGACTTGCCGCGGGTGAACATGGAAAAGCTCTTGTTTCCGACCGTGACCGTCACCTTCGACTTGTCCTGGAGGTCGTAGCCGGCGATGAATTGCGGCTCGTAGCTGACATTCTGCCCCGGCCTCTGGCTGACGAAGAAGAACACGTCGCCATGATCGAGAGTCTTCGGTTCCTTTTCGGTCGGGACCGTCAGGACATAGCAGACTTTCCCGTTCTTCGACGGATAGGAATAGGTGCCCCATGCGTTGTGCTGGCCGATCTTGGTGGCCGACTGCGCCATCGCCGGCGCGGCAAACGCCAGCGCGATGAGACATGAAAAGGTTAGAATTCGTGCGCGATGCATTGTTGCCGTTTTCCCTTTGTCATGTGTAACGCCGTTCGGGCTCCGACCTTTCGGCGGTGCCCGATGCATTCACTTTGATTTAATTTGGGTTACCAAAACGTGAATCCCCCTTCGCCGTCGCGTCGGCAACCCCGCCACCTTGCCGCACGCGCGCCGAGCAACGCGCGTTTGTGATGCTCGGCAGGCCCTGGCTCGTCGGTTGAAAATCACGAAAAAGGCGAGAGTTTGACCCGCTCCGCCGCTTGATTCGCGGCGGCAGGGCGGCCAAATGCCGCGAGGCGGGTCACAAATCTTCCGAAAGCGCTTCCCGTGCGGCCGCCCTATGGGCGGGCGTGATATGCGAGCGAAGCGCCGTAATCGCCGCCGTGAGCACGGCCACGTCATCGGTGAAGCCGAGGCCGAAGATGAAGTCGGGAATGAAATCCGTCGGCAGCACGAAATAGGCGAGTGCCGCAAGCAGGACGCCGCGCACGCGTGTCGGCGTGCGTGTGTCGAGCGCGCAGTAATAAGCGGCGACCACGTCTTCCATGAAGGGAACCTGACGGGCCGCGCGCTTGAGAGTGTGCCAGAACTGGGTGCGCACCCGCTCCTCGCGTTCCCGGTTTCGGTCTCGGTCTCCCGGCGTGAGAATCTCGTCTATACGGGCCTTGTCCATGCGCCGAATGTGGCGTCTGGCGCGCTTTCGTACAAGATCAGGCGCCAGCGAAACCATCCATGCGCCGCGCAAGGTCGAAATCGAGCTCGGTGAGACCGCCGGCATCATGCGTGGAAAGCGTCACATTGACGGTCTTGTAGACGTTCGACC
>JBDZVC010000038.1:0-25841 GCA_040255475.1 Phyllobacteriaceae bacterium
CCTTCCACTCGGTTCGTCAGGAGCCGGAAGCTGCCTGAACGGCACTTCCGGCTTTTCCTTTGGCGCTTCATCTGCGCCTTTGCTTTTCCCATATGGCGCTTTATCAGGATTGATTACGCTACCCCGGCGCAGGATTACCCGGCACAGGAAAAATGACGGATCTGCTTTTCGACAATGCCGGCAATCCGATGCCCCCGAATGCGACCGCCGGCACATTCACGACGCGCGACGGCAAGCGCATCCGCTATGCGCTTTTCGGTGCCACGGGACGACCCCTTCGCGGCACCGTGATCCTGCTCCAGGGGCGCAACGAGTGCATCGAGAAATATTTCGAGACGATCGGCGATCTCCAAAAGGTGGGTCTTGGCGTCGCCACCTTCGACTGGCGGGGGCAGGGCGGATCACAGCGCCTGCTTCGTAATCCGCGCCGCGGGCACGTCCGGCGTTTTGCCCACTACGTGGCGGATCTGGAGCAGTTCTACCAGGATATCGTGCTGCCGGATTGCCGCCTGCCGCTCTTCGTGCTGGCGCATTCGACCGGAGCGCTGATCGCGCTGCTGGCTGCGCCGAGCCTGATCAACCAGGTACAGCGCATGGTGCTTTGCTCGCCGCTTTTCACGATTTCCGGCCTGCCTTTTTCCATGCGCGGCGTGAGGCGGCTGACGGGCATTCTGAGAGTGCTCGGCGGGGGAGGTATGGGACTCGGCGGTCGCCGGAGCGATGGGCCGCCTTCGTTCGAAGGAAATGTCCTGACCAGCGATCCGGATCGCTTCCGCCGCAACACGGCCATCTATGAACAGCATCCGGAACTGGCGCTCGGGAGTCCCTCGATCGCGTGGGTCAATGCCGCCTGCAAGGCGGCCGCCATGGCCACCGACAGCGAGTTCCTTGCAGAAATTCACGTTCCGATGCTCTTCGTCGCCGCCGGCGCCGACAGGGTGGTCTCGACACGCGCGATCGAGGATTGTGCGCGGCGGATGCGGTCGGCTTCGCTTCTGACGATCGACGGCTCACGCCACGAGATCCTGCAGGAAGCAGATATCTATCGCGAGCAGATGCTGGCCGCGACGAAGGCGTTCATGCTCGGCGAGGTGACGGCCGAGGCCTGAGCCGCCGCGAAGTCAGCCCTGCAGGATCTTTCGTGCTGCCTCATGCAACTGCGGCGTCGCTGCCGCAACGATGTCACCCCCCGCTTCGGCCGGACCGCCGTCCCAGGCGGTGATCACGCCGCCGGCCATCTCGATGATCGGAATGAGCGCGACAATGTCATAGGGCTGAAGCCCCGCTTCCACGACGAGGTCGATATTGCCGGCGGCCAGCATGACATAGGCATAGCAATCCGTGCCGTAGCGCGCCAACCGCACACGGCCTTCCAGTTCGTCGTAGATTTTTCTCTTGCCGCCGGGAAACAGCGCGGGCGTGGTGGTGCAGAGCGTCGCTTCGTCAAGATGGGTCGTTCCGCGTGTCGAGAGCGAACGCTTCCCTCCCGGCCCTTCATAGGTGGATCGGCCGTCGGCGGCGAAGAAGAATTCGCCAATGAACGGTTGCGACATCATGCCGGCGACAGCGTCGCCACCATCCGTCAGGCCGACAAGCGTTCCCCACAGCGGCATGCCTGAGATGAAGGAGCGCGTGCCGTCGATGGGATCGATGATCCAGCGCAGCCGGCTTGCCGCGTTTTCGATGCCATGTTCCTCGCCGAGAATACCGTGATCCGGGAATTTCTCGCGGATCAGCCGCCGTATCGCCTGCTCGGCTTCGCGATCGGCCTCGGTCACGGGATCGAAGCCTTCCACATATTTGTTGGCCACCGCGCCGTTCTGGCGAAAGCGCGGCAAGGTTTCCGCCGCTGCGACCTCGGCCATACGACGCATGAAGGCGGCTGTGACGATCATGGGGCGAATCCTCCAGAGTCGGGCTGAGTAGTCCATCTCCGATATTTCAGCGGTTGATAAAGTTCAAACTGTACTTGACATTTGTGCAATGCAACATAAAGTTGGCATCGAGCAGGTTCGTCCTGCTCTTGCCCTCTTTGGGCGTTTCCTCCCTAGACCTCGACCGCGTCGCGCAAGCGTCGCGGTCTTTTTTATGGTGCGCGACGCCGTGGAATTCCGATCGGCTCGTTTCTATTCCGCTGCAAGCGGCAGCGGCGTGAACAGAGCCGGTGGCATTTCCATCAGTCGTGCCACGAGCGCCGTCAAGTCGTCGGCCAGTTCCAGGAAGCCATCCGATTTCTCGAAGGTGCGCTCGTTCATATAGAGCCCGCGATTGACCTCGATCTGGATCGCATGAAGCCCCTCGGCCGGGCGCCCATAGTGCTCGGTGATGAAGCCGCCGGCGTATGGCTTGTTGTGGACTACCCGGTAACCCATCGCCGCCAGCGTATCGATCGTGCAACCGGTCAGGGCGGCGGCGGCCGATGTGCCGAAGCGGTCGCCGACGATGAAATCGGGCCTGATGCCGCTCTCGCCGACGCGGATGCTCGCCGGCATGGAATGGCAGTCGATCAGCACGGCATAGCCGAAGCGCCTGTGCGTCATGGCGAGCAGGCGCTTCAGCTGTTCGTGATAGGGCTTGTAGATGCCGTCGATGCGGCTCACGGCTTCCTGAAGCGGCAGGCGGCGAAGATAGATGTCCTGGCCTTCGCCGACGATGCGGGGCACGGTGCCAAGCCCGCCGGCCACGCGCGGCGAGCGGATGTTGCAGAAGGGCGGGACGGGCTCCGCGAACATGCGCGGGTCGAGTTCCCAAGGCTCGCGGTTGACGTCGAGATAGGCGCGCGGGAAATGCGCTGCCAGCATCGGGGCGCCGAGCGCCATCGCGCCCGCGAAGAGTTCATCGACGAAACTGTCCTCCGAACGCCTGATCGCATTGCGGTCCAGCCGCGACATCGCCAGGAAGCGCTCGGGATAGTGCCGGCCGCTATGCGGCGAACTGAGAACGAAGGGAAATTGCTGGCCCGGCGCGCCGCGCACTTCAAAGGCCTGATCGATCGAGAAATCGGGCGCGGCTGTCATTGAGAAAGGCTGCTTCCGTATGTGAATGCTATATGTCCTCAACCGTGCCATCTGGCGCATGGAGTGTCCAGTGATGCTTTATCCCGCGTGGCCTGGATCGGGAAGCAGCGCTCGCGCATTCACTTGATGTTTACCGAACGTTCTTCATATAAGGGCGGTGGACGACGCGCCGTCTCCCAGGCGGCCATTTCGAGATTCGGACGGGATAGATGGTACGCATTCTTCTGGCTGAAGACGACGACGATATGCGCCGTTTTCTGGTCAAGGCGCTTGAGCGCGCCGGCTACGACGTCAGCGATTTCGACAATGGGGCGAGCGCTTATGAAAGGTTGCGCGAGGAGCCGTTTTCGCTTCTGCTCACCGATATCGTCATGCCGGAAATGGACGGGATCGAACTGGCCAGGCGGGCTACCGAGATCGATCCGGACCTGAAGGTCATGTTCATCACCGGCTTCGCGGCGGTGGCGCTCAACCCAGATTCGAACGCCCCGAAAGACGCCAAGGTGCTGTCCAAGCCGTTCCACCTGCGCGACCTCGTCAACGAGGTCGGCAAGATGCTTCAGGCTGCCTGATCTGTTTGGCCTCGAACGTCGACGCGAAGTATTCGCAGGCAGTCGCGTCAGTCTCTCGACGATCCTTTCCGGGCCCTTCATCCGCTATTGACGCGAGCCGTCCGGATGTGATCTATGCGCGGCGCGAATGGGCGTGTAGCTCAGCGGGAGAGCACTACGTTGACATCGTAGGGGTCACAGGTTCAATCCCTGTCACGCCCACCATTCGCAAGGCCTTGGTTTCATTGAAGGAACCGGCGGAGAACAAGCAACAAAGACCCTTCAAATCGGCCGCTGGCACAATCTCGGCACGGCAGAGGGTCACAATGCCTACAATTCGCAAGCGGGGAGATCGCTACCACGTTCAGGTACGGCGAAAGGGATACCCGACTCAAACCAAGTCCTTTCTGGAACTGGCAGACGCAAAGAAATGGGCACGGCTGAAGGAGACCGAAGCCGACAGACAGGAATTTCCGATTGATAGAAAGACCCTTTCCGGGATCACCCTTTCCAGCTTGGTCGAACGTTATCGAGACGAGGTCGTGCCGGGCAAGAAGGGTGCCGAAGTCGAGACCATCATCCTCAAGGCCTTCCTTCGCCACCCTATTTGCAAAAAGTCGCTGGCTGATCTGACGCCATCCGACTTCGTCTGTTACCGGGACGAACGGTTGAAAGTGCTGACCCCGAAATCCTTGAAGCGTCAACTATCACCGATCCACAACATGTTTCGTATCGCCATGGAGGAATGGGAGATTCCGCTCCGTTCCAATCCACTGTCGGGACTGAAGCTGAAAGGCGTGGACAACAGACGAGAAAGACGGCTTCGGGAAGGTGAGTTGGAGAAGCTGTTGGAGGCCGGCAAAAGGGCTCGCAACAAGCGAATTATCCCCATCGTCCGATTTGCCTTGGAAACAGCTATGCGGAGAGGCGAAATCCTATCATTGCGCTGGCGGGATGTTGACTTGTCGAAGGAAACGGCAACCGTGCTGGAAGCAAAGAACGGACATCCACGAATTATTCCCTTGACAGAGGCTGCAATCGGAATCCTTCGATCCGTTAGGCCCGACGATGGGGATGAAGACGCAAAGATATTTCCTGTAACCGCTAACGCTTTCAGACTAAGTTGGGAAAGGCTGACTAAACGAGCCCGGATCGACGAACTGCATTTCCACGATCTTCGCCACGAAGCTATTTCTCGACTATTTGAGTTCGGTCTATCTGTTCCGGAAGTGGCGTCGATTAGCGGCCATCGGGACATGCGGATGTTGTTCCGTTATGCCCATGCCAATCTTGCGTCGATCCGGGCAAAACTGGGAAGGGCGATATAGTCTGGAAATCCTGAACGGTGCGGGCTGCCGCTTCATGATGGTGCGGCGGTTATCTCCCTTCCTGACGGCGCTTTGAGCCGGGCCTCGGCAGCGAGCACAATATCCGGTTCAAATACGTCGGTGCCATATTTCAGGACTATCGCCTCGCCGGTCAAATCCACGAGTCCAGCGTCGAGAAGCATGTGAAATCCTTTTGTTTCAGTGGGTCGCATTACCCAATCGGCAAGGCACTGCTTTTCGCCGACTTTCTTCACCTGATTTCGAGTTCGCTGGGCCTTCAGCCTCCTGCCGTGTTTTATAAAGAGAAGCTCTTCCACGGCAGCTATAGCTACCCAAAAATCCGATGCCACCGGCTGTTGATCTGGTCTTGCTTGAAGCTCACAAATTCGCCTGAACGCCGTCCAGTACAGGTCCATACGCCCGACTTTCCGAGCATTAGACATGAACGTACGGAGGTCTTTGATGCTAGTCGAGTTGTTGATGTCAAACATGAATTACCCCTTCCTCGACGTGTTCGAGAGCCAAATTTTGCGGCGGTTTGAGGCCGCTGACGGAGTGATCTCGAATTGACGAGAAACCTCCATAACCGTCGCACCTGCATCGTAGGCGGCTTCAACCGCTTTCACACCAACATCGGAAAGGCGGCCGTCCTCTCGCTTGTTTTCCAAGTTGCCGGCTCCGTTGTTCTCGGACGGAAGGGTTGCAATAAGGCGTCTTCGAAGGTGGCTTAAGCGTGCCTCGATCTCCTCTATCTCTTTGATGGCGATTTGCGTCGTTGAATGGTTCACGTTCCCGCTCCTGTGTGATATTGGTTGATGTCATCAGATGACAGATATCTGAATATCACGACACGAATTCAATTGTCAACAGCAATGTGATGACGCTATTCGGATCGATGAACGATACCACTCCCGGGCCTTGCCTCATCTAACAACGAACTGTTCAATGGGCGAAGAAGGCCCATTGCAATGAAGTGCGAAAGGAAGCAGGGCGCAGAGTTCTAGCCAGGTCGTATAACCGAGCGCAAAAGTAGGCGTTCAGACCATCCTCTCTCCGAAAAACGCCATAGGATGGTGTCGACAAGCGGGATTGGCAGGCCGGTGAGATCGGCGACAGCACAGCAAAACTCTAGCGGATCATCATACCCGTGCCGCTGGCTCATTTTAGTCAAATGCCTGTCCGGCTTAGGTACTGGGATTCCAAGATTCTTTGCCAGATGGAATACAGTAATGGGTCCAATATAAGGTAGGATTCTCAATGTACTTATAGGGTCATTGTACAAATTATCCTTAATATTATTAAAATTCAACTCAGCTATAATTTGCGCTCCATCAGCTATAGCCTCTATTTTTGCCTTAGAATTGAATACATCTAAAGCAGATTTTATGCATATATTCCTTTTCCAGCATATGTTGCTGGCAGACTCCCAATCTAAAAAACACAGGGATATCTTAGAAAAAACTCTGCGAATAGTTCTTTCCCGGAATCCCGAGCACAGAACTACCCAGGCCATCTCACGCAATAGCTTCGTTTCCGTCAGATCGTCTAATATCTCAACGTTTCCTATATAACCAAGGTCATAGCCGAGCGCCTCGACTTCTTGCCTTGCCTTTTTAAAAGCACTGATGTCTGCTTGAGCAGCGTTCGGCGACAAGATTGGCCTCATCTCGTTGCAGCGGTGTATCCAATATTGTCACGGCACCAGAATTTGATTCTGGTTAACAGAATATTTGCCGAGGGGTGGTCGTCGAGATAAGAGCTCAAGTTGATTTTACGCTTATGGGCGGCCTTAAGCTTTACGAATTGCCTGTCTGGTATCCTTGCAACTGCATCTGAGGTACTATCGTAGGCTGTTTTCAAGCTCACATACCGGTCGTGGGTCAGCGTAGATTTCTCCGCCACACCTTCTGCAAGCGACAATTTCAATCGAGCGTAAGAGTTCGCAGCGTCTGCGTGGACGCTGGCCTTCTCTCGCCATCGGAAATGTAGCTCCGCAAGCGAGCCGCAAAAACTAACAAATGCGAGCGTGGCAAGCAAATAGTCGGGATTAATCGTCACTGGTAGGAGTGCATCTTTTATCTCCAAACTAGCAACCGACAAGAAGGTGACGACCGCAGCGGAAAAGATGTTAATTCCGCTAAGAAGGTTTGACCGTGCTTCGTAGCGATCCCGCAGTATTGAATGGGCGGTGACCATTTGGTCAGTTCGATGGGTTAGTTTTGTTAGATGCGCTATCTGCGTCTCTGATGCGACATTGGTCTGCCCTTCACTCATCAAAGAGTTCCATCCATTGGCTGAAGGAGCCCTGAACGGATGCATTGCGCATACGTTTGGCAACCTGTTGACACCAATGAGCGGCCTTCTCTCTCTCTTCGCTGTTTGCTTTACCTAAGTATCCGTCCACATGGATGGATTGTCCGGTCCTGTCTCGGATCGGTTTTAAAACAGCGGCTGCCGCCTGCTCGAAAAAATAGGGCAGCATTGCAGCCGTATTCTTGGGGCCTCCGTAGTTCCGGAAAGAGTCAATGGCGAGGCTTTCCACATGATATCCTGACAGCCGTACCGTCCCGGGCCAAGTAGCAATTATGCCCTTGGCCAGCTTGATGGTCGGCACCAGCTTTCCCTCACATTGTCCATTCCGTCGTGTGAGGGCGTCAGTAAACTTCTTTGGATTAATTCGAGACCACCCGTCTCTAGTCCACGATGGAACACGAAGCATAGTTCCTTCACGGACCGCCGGGACCAACTGAATTTCCATCCCGTCCTGATAACGGACGGTCACGGCGATATGGCCAGAGGTAGCGCCGGCGATAGAATTCATTCCTGACAGGCGTCTTACGATCGCATCCAGTACGGATTTGGGAGGCTGTGTAGTGTCGAATTCTCCACCGACTATAAGCAGCGAGTCGACATCACTTAGACCATCTACGTAAGTATGTTTGGCGACTGATCCACCAAATCTAAAATCCCACTTGCCTTCTAAAAAACCTCCAAGCTTCTCTGTTATATCGTTCAATCTTCTTTGAATAAGATCGGTATCACGTCTATTATATATACTTAACTTCTCGTCTAATAATTCCTGTAATCTTGGTAAAAAATCTTTAGAAATCTCCTCAGATGCTTCTCTAACCCTTTGTTGAAGGCTCTCTTGTCGTACATTATAATATACACTTCCGCCGCCACTTCCGCCCATAACCTATATGCTCTCCTCAGATGCTATTCGTTGCCAAACTCGCTTAAAATACGAAGAATGCTCAACGAAAACATCAAAATCACATTCCGGTATGAACTGGATCATCTGATCCTTGATTCGGCCCAACGTATGGTAATTCTGAACATGAATTAGCGCTGTGAGCTCGCCGTCTTTTATATCGGGCGGCCAATCTGCCGTTCGGCTAGCCATGTTTTGTCGGTATATGGCCATTGCATTATGGTAAGCATACCGAATCCAGGTCAATCCATCAAAAATATCCGCCCCGCAGATGAAAAAGAGTGGGCACGCAACAGGATCAAGGCTACCAAATACATGGATCGGGGTGGATAGACCGTGTGAAAGAAGCGCCCTGCGGATTTTCGAAACGTTCTGGAGGCGCTCGACTAAGGAATCACCAAGTTCCTTCTCCGTCACTCCTATAACGTCGAATTCTGCTAGCTTCGGGGCAAACTCCACGATTTTGTTGACGTTCAAGCGCTTCCGGCTCGCCGGCTCTGGCTTGATCAAGAAAACACATGCTGCGCTTCCGAATTGTGACCTCTGCCTTTTTGCACGAGCAATCTGCTTCTCTAACTGCTCACGCCTATCTGGGCTATCATAAGTGACGAGCGCCGTAGGTTGACGAAAGTCCCATTTCTTTAGGACTTGCTGATATTCACCGACTGTCCACTTCGATCCTTGAGATGGATAAGAATCTACTTCTGAAAGATCGGCATCGGCTCCCGCTTCATATCCGCCGCTGTCGAGAAAAACATGACTGGCAAAGCGTGTTTGGGACTGGGTCACTCCGTGTCGGATAATATCGTAAGCGCTAACCAAAATTGGACCACTTACAAATTCCTTTGTAACTTTAAGTATCCGGCAAACGTCGTGACCGCCGGCCCTGCTGGAGTATGACGGAATCATCAGCGGCGTTCGGATCGTCTCTTCACCGATCCTGAAACTGCGTCGAGCGGCAAGCATCAGATCCCAACCCTGTCGAGACATGATTGGCATTTGCCACAGGGAACGGACCCTGCCTCGCAACTATAGGTGAGATCGATCGGAAGCCTATTTTTCTTGGCGTAGGCGATGACTTCAGCTTTTTGCCAGGTGCGCAGCGGGGCGTGCAGAGTTAAAGGATGAGAGGCGTAGCGGAGGATAGAATCGACCGAAACCAAGAACTCTTGGGAACAATCCGGGTAGGGGACGCCAGCATGAATGCCAATAGCCATGCTTTCTGAATCCGCCGAACAAAATAGAGCTGCGTTAAAAATGAGTGCTGCGTTCCGATATTTGATTTCTCCGTCTTGGAATCGAGAAGCTGCCTTTAGTTCGATTTGTTGATGGTCAACCCCGAAGTGCTTTGCGATGGATTGGGAAGCTGTTCGTTCAGCGGCAGCGGCCGCTTGTCCGTAGTCGAAATAAACGGTTCGAACACTTCGGGAATGGTCGATTAGCAGATGCAGGACCACCATAGAATCGATCCCGCCGCTGAGAAGCAAGCTTGTGCCGGACATGTTCCCCCCATAGAACGATAAGCACCTTAGAAACCCAACGTTAGGTTGTCGAGAAGGACAACCGGCCGGCGGCACAGTTTCGGTGAATAACCGGCAAACGTCCTTCGAGCAGCGGTCGAGGTCATCCAGTTAGCCCCTGCTCGTATGGGAAGCAGTGCCTGGCCTGTGCCCTGTCCCATACAGGTCGGGTCTTGAATTTGGGATACGAATTCCCACATAGTCTGCGGGTCATGTGGGACAAAGCAAGATGCTGCTAGGGTATGCGAGAACATCCACTATCGAACAGGTGGCCGGGCTTGAAGCGCAGATGCGAGACCTTCGTACGCACGGCTGTGAGAAGGTTTTCTCCGAACAGGTTTCTTCGATCAATGCGAAGCGGCCGGAGTTGGAACAGGCGATCGAGTTCGTCCGTGAGGGTGATACACTGATCGTCAGCAAGCTCGATCGTCTTGCCCGTTCGATCGCCGACTTGACGCAGATCGTGGCCCGGTTGGAGAAAAAGAAAGTCGGGTTGCGCATTCTGGACATGGCAATCGACACGACAACGCCGACCGGACGCCTGCTTTTGAATCTGGTCGGTTCAATTGCCCAGTTCGAACGTGAGATCATGCTGGCACGGCAGAAGGAGGGGATTGCCAAGGCCAAAGAGGCAGGTCGCTTCAAAGGCCGTCAGCCCACGGCTCGTCGGCAATCGAAATCCGTCCATGCGCTTTACGAAAAAGGTTGCAAGCCGGCGCAGATCGCCAAGGAACTCAAGATTGGCCGCTCATCCGTCTATCGGATTCTCTCGGAAGGTGGTCACCTTTCCAGAAATGCGGCGTGATGCGGTAAAAAGCGAATGGCTCGTTGACATAAAGAATCTAGCTACGTTAGCAGAATTCCTCGACCAATAGCGGGAGGGCATCATGAAACGTAGCTGGGTTCTAGGGGCAGTATTATTAGCAGGATGCGCATCTTCAGGAGATGGATCTCGTCTGGCCATGATTAATGGCCATTATTATATCGGTGGAGATGCTGCTTGTTCCAGGTACAAACCTGATCCAAATGGTAATCGAATTCTCTGTCTTGATGCCCAGGGTAAGCCAACGAATTTCAGAACTCCTTTGAGTGATCAGGAACTATTGGCCTATCGGCAGAATCAGGTAGCTTATAATCAGCCAACCTATACCTACCAGCCAGCTCCGATCACCCCGAATGTGTATCGTCCTATGAACCTCGAAACAACTTCGATCACTCCCCCCGGTGGGAACCATATGACCTGTATTAGCACTGGCTTTTATACAAGCTGTCGATAACGAAAACTTCTATCTTCTTTCAGCCAGTTCTCGATATGCGGGATGAGGTCTTCTTTTTCCTCGTCCTGACAGTCTTCAGCGAAAGCCATCATATCGCTGGCGATCTCCTCTCTTCAAATCGTCTTCGCTCATCGAATTACAGCCGTCGATGAGAGGGATCACCTACGGCCATCCTCGATGCGGGGATTCATCGTGTGTTCGGCTCACCCTGCTCCCCTTTTTTCCGGAGCGCCTCCCAAAGCTGGGCCGGCCCAAGCAGAATTTCCTTCAATCCGTCCCGTACTTTCTGTGAATCCAACGCCTGCTTGCTCATCGTGGTATGTGCAGCAAGCGCATCCATGACGGCGTTCGTGATTTCATCGGAAAGTGTGGGGGAATTGGCGAATTGAGCCTTGGTGTTGTTGGTGGCCTGAATCACCAGTTCCTTGGATTCCAGTAGCTTTCCCTTGATGACGTTGTTCACATAAACGAGTTGATCGTCATCGGTCAGGTCACCGTCAAAAAGGTCATTTACCTTGGCAATGATTTCGGCAAGAAGCGCTTTTTCCTTGTCTTGAACGCTCCCCGATCCTGTTTCGGAAATCGGCGGCAGCTTCGCTCCTTCTCTATCGCCCACCGGCAGTGGCAACCGCCCTTGCGATTTCAGGCTGTGGTGGGTCAGGACCACTTTCGACAGGTCGATGCCTTCCCGTTCCCGACCAAATTCCAGCAGTGGAACAAGCCGGCGATAGAAAATGAAGCGCTTTTCGATATCGGTGTTGCCATAGTCGAATATCTGCGACAGGAAGCTATAGAGGCGCTGGAATGCACCCATGTCGCCCTTGAACAGCAGCAGGGCATTGATTGCGTCACGAGCCTCCTCGGCGGCCGTCTTGTTACCCGTGTCCAGCGCCGTTTGCAGCCTCTCCTGTGCGGCTTTGTATTTCTTGAGCAATCGATCGGCCACGGGCGACAACGCCGCTACAAGGTCGCCCTGCTGGCTTTTAGGGTTCATCTCGACCCGAACAACCCGATCGACTTCAAAGTCGTCGTAATGGCCGGTGGCGTCGAGCTTTGCCCGAAGGTTGAATACAAGGTTCGGATCGGTGACGGCTTCCAGTTCGGCCGTGTCGTAATAGACCCGGAACGCTTGCAGGATTTCATCGGAACTGTTGACGAAATCGAGGATGTAGGTGGTGTCTTTGCCGGGATACGATCGGTTCAGCCGGGATAGAGTCTGGACGGCCTGAATGCCGGCGAGCCGCCTGTCGATATACATGCCGCACAACAATGGCTGATCAAAGCCGGTCTGGAATTTGTTGGCGACCAGCAGCAACTGATATTCTTCGCCCGCAAAGGCGTCCCTTATATCCCGCCCTTTGAGGTTCGGGTTCAGTTCCTTGCTGGTTTCGGTGAACGGATCAGGGCCACTTTCAGTGTCATTGACTTCGCCGGAAAACGCTACGAGCGTCCCGATCTTGTAGCCCTTCGATCGGATGTATTTTTCAATGGCGATCTGCCAACGGACAGCTTCCTTGCGGCTGGTCAGAACGACCATCGCTTTGGCCTTGCCGTTGAGCAGCGGCGCAACATTCTCCCGGAAGTGCTCAACGACAATCTGAACCTTCTGGCTGATATTGTAGGGGTGCAACCGGACCCACTGCATGATGCCTTTTAGGGCGGCATCACGTTCGACTTCCTTGTCATCCCATTCCTTGCCGCCATTGGCCAGTTTGAAGGCCAGCCGATAGGGGGTGTAGTTTTTCAACACGTCGAGGATGAAACCTTCCTCGATCGCCTGCCGCATCGAATAGACGTGGAACGGTGCAGGCAGATTGCCGGGGCCTTCGGGTTCATCGGGCCTGGGCCGTCGCCCAAACAATTGCAGCGTCTTGGCCTTCGGCGTGGCGGTAAAGGCAACATAGGTGATGCCCTTGTCGCTGGCCCTTGCAGCCATCTGCGCCGCCAGTAAATCCTCCGTGCTGATTTCACCGCCGTCGCCAAGTTCGGCAATTTCTTCCGGCGACAGCACCTGCTTCAGCATCGAGGCGGCTTGGCCAGTCTGGGATGAATGCGCCTCGTCGGCGATCACTGCGAATTTCTTACCCTGTGTTGCCGCCAGTTCCCGCACCGCCTCCAAGGCAAAGGGGAAGGTCTGGATCGTGCAGACAATGATCTTCTTGCCTTCATCCAGCGCCTTGGCCAATTGCCCGCTCTTGCTGTCCCCCTCACTCTTGATGGTGGCGACGACGCCGGTCGTGCGCTGGAAATCGAACAGGGCTTCCTGCAATTGGGAATCGATCACGTTGCGATCGGAAACCACAATCACCGTCGAAAACAGCTTTTCGTTCTTGTCGTCGTGGAGATCGGCGAGGAAATGCGCCGACCATGAAATCGAGTTGGTTTTGCCCGACCCTGCGGAATGCTGGATCAGGAACTTGCCGCCCGGCCCTTCCGCCCGGACAGTCTGTTGCAGCTTTCGGGTGGCGTCCAACTGGTGATAGCGGGGGAAGATGACGCCGGTAATCTGCTTCTTCGAATCCCGCTTGGTTACCAGATAGCGGCCGATGATTTCTAGCCAGCTTTCCGGCTCCCAGACCTGTTCCCATAGGTAGCTGGTCTTATGGCCATAGGGATTGGGCGGATTGCCCTTGGCTCCGTGGTCGCCCTGATTGAACGGCAGAAATCTGGTCGTCGCTCCGGCAAGCTGCGTGGTCATATGGACTTCGCTGTTACTGACAGCGAAATGGACGAGCGCCCCACTCGGAAAATTTAGCAGGGGTTCGGCTGACTGGCCTTTCGGGCGTGGGTTCCGGTCGAACCGATATTGGTCAATCGCATCGTCAACGGTCTGTGTGAAATCGGTCTTGAGTTCGGCGGTCGCCACTGGAATGCCGTTCAGGAACAGGACCAGATCGAGGCAGTTTTCGTTGAATTTCGAATAGCGAACCTGCCGCACGACACGCAGCCGGTTAGCCTGATAGCGGGCGACGATTTCCGGATTTATCGCCATGGCTGGTTTGAACTGTGCCAGCGACAATGGCTGTTTGAGGCCGATCAGTTCAATGCCATGACGGAGCACATCCAGCGTTCCACGATCGTCGAGCTGCTTTCGGATACGCTCCAATAGGACAGATTCAGCGGATGCGCCGTGGTTCTTGAAAATCGCTTCCCACGCCTTCGGCTGGGTCTCCTGAATCCAAGAAATCATGTCGGTGGGGAAGAGCGCATGGAAGCGGTCATAAAGGCTGGCGCTCCCGGCCTCGTAAAGCCATCCATGGGTCGCCAGATGGCCGCAGATTTCGTCTTCGAAGCTGATTTCCTTATGTATAGTCATTTTGCAGTCAGGCCGGCGTCGTCGCCGTTGGCGTCCGTTCTCAAACTCCGCAGATAGGGACGCAACGCCGCTTCAAGACGATTCATGGTATCAACGAGGGAACCTTGAATGGCGTCCCATTCTTCTTCTGGGGAGCGATAACCGCCCTGTAAATTTGCCCGAATTCGACAGGCCCGCTTCGTGTCCATCCGCTCCCAACTCAAAGCACCGCCGAAAGCATTTTCGATTGCGGCTTTGTTCGCAAAAAGCAGGTCAAAGAGGCGTTTAGTCTCCGCCTCGGAATTTTTTCCTCGATCAATATAAAGTTCAGCGCCACACTGGTCTTGCGTAACAGCGTAATTCAAAGCCAGCCCCGGAACCCCGGAACTGGTGCTGATCCATGTCGAGCTCCCCGGCGCAATATGGGCGTGGAGCCTAGCTTCAGGCCGTGCAACCAACATCGACCACCAGCGGTGCCGTTGGTCATAACGTTGTGCAAATTCCTTATTGGTCGCCGCCACAGCCGATTTGTCGTCGGACGGTGACACAATAGCGGTCAGCAATGGGGCTGGTCGTGAATCACCGATCTTGATCGCCTCCATTTTCAAAAGATAGAAGGAGGCGCTGCTGCTGTCGTTCAGCCAAGATATTGCTGCAACATGTTCCGGTCTTGGTTCGGCGACAATCCAGATCGCAGCACTTGCATTCAACGCCGACAAGTAAGTGATCACCTTGCCAAGATGGTCATGGTTGCTCTTTTCCAACTGGTTTTCGATGATGACTTTGCCACCTCCTTCGTCCTCGGCAACCAGATCGATGCTAAAGGAGCCCGCCGCTTGTTCCCGCTCGACATTGACCAGCGTGAGATTGGTCGTCTCATTGAGAACGTCGATGTTGTTCTGTAGCCATTGCGTAAAATCGTAGGCTTCGTGTCTCCAAACCTCTCGGAGCGGAACCCTCTCTATCCTTCCGATCGATGCGCCGTTCATGCTGCCACCGCCGCCACATTGGTTTCAGTGTGATCAATCTTGCCTTTGGCAATCCCACGCACATCGATTTTGCCGGTGACGACTGCGGAAATCAGGGCGGAGCGGCGCTCTTGAAGCAATGCTACGGTCCGATTAGCCTCTTCCACGAGGCGGTCAAAATCACCTGCCTCTTGCCGAAGAAAGTGAGCGATTGCTGACTGCTCATCAGGAGGTGGCACCGCCACCAACAAGTTCATGGCGGTGCCAATGTTGAAATGCTGCTGGATCGCCCCACCTGCACCTTCAGTGAACTGACGAACAGCGAAATCGGAGGCAAGATACCAGCACAAATACCATTCAGAGCCAAGGATCGGCCGTCGTATGATGATGAGGTCAATACAGTTTGCACCTTCGAAATAGTCAGGCACCACCGCAGTTGTCCCTGGCTGTCCAGAGCGCACGGCAACAAGGTCGCCTGCTCGAATTTGCGATTTGGCAAGCAGGTCATTGGCTTCTTTCGAGATGTAAACGAGTCCCTCGGCGTCAATCCGACCCGGTCGCACATTTAGCGAGCGCAATGCCGGCACCCCTACGTCCACATAGTATTTCGAAGGCTCAACCACGATACCAACGGTTATCTGCGGCGTGAGGAACTTTAGACGTTTGACCTCCCAATGCGCAGGCACCGGCCCCAGCCACTCAACGCCCGAATCCTTCATCGGCACATTTGGATCGAGGCCCTTGGTGACGGCATGAGAAATCACGGCCTGCCGCTTCTCTTTCAGCAGTTCGATTAGGCGCTTTTGCTCCTCGACCAGCGCATCAATTTTGGCCGTCTCACGGTCGAGAAATGCTACAATTTCATCGACCTCGACCAGCGGCGGAACAGCTATGCGGATGCTGCCAATCGTGTCCGTATTTAGATTGAGTTGAGTACCCCATTTCCCAAGGCCAGCGTAGCAACTTCCCGACTCAAAAATTCTAAACAAAAAAGCGGCCGGCAGCTTAAGCCTCGGAAAATACACGAAGCCATCATGGATGCAGGATTTTATCGCTGAGATACATGGCTTTCCAACTGTTCCAGCGATACTGATGAATAACGAACCTGGCTCAAGCTTTACGCTCAGTGAACTCCCAAGGTCGCTCAGCCTTTGCGTCGTATTCTCCAACACCCCGTCTGATGAGGAAACGTCTGCGATTCTGACCCAAGCGTATTCTCCAGATTCATCGAAATATCTCGGATCATCAATAGGCCGGGGGGAAGCCCCACGTAACACAGGCGACAACCATTTTATTGCCTCGACCGTCCAATGGCTGGGTATCTGTCCAAGCCACTCGATACCCGAATCTTTGTAGCTTTCGTATTTTGGAAAGCTCATGCCGCCAGCCCCTCGATCATGGCCTTGATGCGGTCGGTGACAACCTTCAGATCGGCGTCGATTTCATCCAACGGCCGGGGCGGTTCGAACACATAGAAATGCCGATTGAACGGGATTTCATAGCCGACCTTGGTCTTGTCATGATCGATCCATGCATCCGGCGCATGGGGCAAAACTTCCCGCTTGAAATAGGTTTCGACATCCTCGGAGAGCGGAACATTTTCGGTATCCCGCAATGAGGAATCCGGCTGTGGCTTGCCCTTCTGCTTGCCCCTTTCGCCAATGATGATTTTGCCATTGTCATCACGTTGCGGGCGCTCGACCGTGATGGTGCGATAGCCGAGCGCTTCATTCGGAAAAATGCGGGATATCGGAGCCAGCTTCACCTTGCCGCCTTCCGGTGGGGCGGGAACGGTTTCCCCTGCCTGGACAATCGTTCGACTGACTTCCTTGCCCTCCGCATCGAACAGAGTAGCAAGCTGGGCTTCGGTGAATTCCCCGAACAGGCTGGTTACTGTGGCAATATCGTCCTCGCCCATTTTCCGGCGTTTCGAGCCGAGACTTTTGCGCATTTTCCGCCACATGGAGGATGCGTCGATCAACTGGACCTTGCCCTTGCGATGCGCCGGCTTCCGGTTCGACACGATCCAGACATAGGTGGAAATGCCGGTGTTGTAGAACATGTCGGTCGGCAATCCGATGATGGCCTCGACCAGATCGTTTTCGAGGAGATGGCGACGGATTTCGCTTTCGCCACTGCCTGCACCTCCCGTGAAGAGCGGCGATCCGTTCAAGACAATTCCGAAGCGACAACCGCCCTCGGAAGCTTGCCGCATTTTGGAAAGCAGGTGCATCAGGAACAGCAATGACCCATCCGAAACTCTCGGCAGACCCGGACCAAATCGGCCATTGAAGCCTTGGCTTTCGTGTTCCTTACGGACTTCCTTTTCGACCTTTTTCCACTCAACGCCGAAGGGCGGATTGGACAGCATATAGTCGAATTTCTGACCGTGATGGCCGTCATCGGACAGCGTGTTGCCGGCAATGATGTTGGCGACGTTCTGTCCTTTGATCAGCATGTCCGCCTTGCAGATCGCATAGGACTCGTCGTTGAGTTCCTGCCCGAACATGGTCAGCCGGGCATCCGGATTCATACTGGACAGATGTTCCTCGGCGACCGACAACATCCCACCAGTGCCAGCGGTTGGATCATAGATGGTGCGCACCACACCCGGCTTGGACAGCACGTCGTCATCTTCGACGAAAATGAGATTGACCATCAGCCGGATCACTTCACGGGGCGTGAAATGCTCGCCGGCCGTTTCGTTCGAGATTTCCGCAAACTTCCGGATCAGTTCCTCGAAGACCAGCCCCATCTGGCTGTTGGACACGTTGTCGGGGTGCAGGTTGATGCCGGCGAATTTCTCGGCGACCTGATAGAGCAATCCATTCTTGGCCAGCCGATCGACCTGTGTGGCGAAATCGAACCGTTCGAAAATATCCCGGATATTGGGCGAGAAGGCTTGGACGTATGCGAACAGGTTTTCACGGATATGGTCCTGATCGCCCATCAGGCGCTTCATGTCCATTTCGGACGTGTTGTAAAAACTCTGCCCTGACTTCCGCAAAAGGAATGGTTCGGGGTTGATGCCTGCCTTCGACTTTTCTGCGAATTCCGCAAGGACCGCAGCTTTGGTCGGCTCCAAAACGCAATCGAGACGCCGCAGAACCGTAAATGGCAGGATGACCTTGCCATATTCGGATTGTTTGAAATCGCCCCGCAGCAGGTCAGCGACGGACCAGATAAAGGCGGAAAGCGTCTGGTGGTTCATTCCCCATTCCCCAAAAATTACCGACGTATGAAAACAACCATCTGACAGGGAATGCAACCGCCTCTTCGAAGCGCTTCAAGCCGGGGTGGAAAGGTGAAGATTTGGCGACTTTGGTCCGGTGGTCGGCTCTTGCGAGCTAATACGAACTTTCGTCCCAGAGGATCGTCCAAGCACCGTCCGGAACGCCGCCGCTCTTGTACAGATGCGTCCATTCGTAAACGACCGTTTCGTCGTCGCCCGATCGGGTTGCCATGGGGTGCCATTCAATGACGATGGCATCCGCTTCCGTCCGGACCAATTCAAGCCCTAGCTTCTCGACTGCGATCTTGCCGTAGGGGTTCTGAATGCGAATCCGGATATTGAGCACCCATGCCCCGTATCCGCTCGACTTTATTGGCTTTGCCTTTGTACCTTCGCCTTTCTCTTGCATTGAAAGTTTCCTTCACTCTTTCCGACTGTGTTAATAAAAATATATTTTATAATATATCTCATACAGTGTAGGTAGTGTAGGAACTACTATGAATTATCGATAGGAATGGAGGAGAATGGGAAAATAAAATCCCCTCCACTACGTCCATATTAACCTAGAATAATATCGCCTCATCCTTCAAGCATATTCCACGCCACCCATTCCCACTTGCTTTTCGAAATATTTCAAATCCAAGGCGGCCCAATTCCTTCCCAAACCGTACTTTCGAAAGTGCGTCGAGGCCATTCTTGGCGCACCATATCTCATATGCGGCATGGAGTTCTGCGGTCGATTGCTTCTTGTTCCTCACACGATCGCAGCAAATCTCGATAAACTGGCTGACCGTATCGTTTTCAGATCGGTATGCGTTCGTTGCCTCTTTTACCTTTATCGGCGGGTTCAATCCCTGAAGTTTCCACTGCGCATATCCGTCAAGCGCCCAATTCAAGATGCCGGGCAATTCAGCTCTCAATTTTTGAAGGATGTGAGGGTCACGACGGTCGGGACCGAATGTTACGGGGAACTCGATCACGTTAAATCGTCGCCAGATGGCTTCCGTCGTTCCATCGATTCTTGGAAGATCGTTGGTGGCAAGCCAGAGCTTGAATGCGGGAACGTACGAGAAATAATCTTTGTAGAGATGGCGGCAAGCAATCCTATCTCCGCCGGTCATTGCCTTAATCTTGCTCTCCGCCAACTTCGAACCGGCTTCGGATTCCGATGCAGCCACAAAGCGCTTCCCGACGAGCGAAGCCAGATCATTTGTCGCCAAGTTCGGGTTCTTTTGAACCATCAGCGTGTGCATCGGAGTGGTTCCGCCATAGTCACCGAAGAGATCGCCAAGCAGGTTGAGCAACGTGGATTTTCCGTTTGCGCCCGCACCTATAAGCACGAACAGGCATTGCTCGGCGGTGCTACCAGAGAGGGAGTATCCCACAGCACGACGTGTGAACTGGACCATCTCCTGATCACCGTCAAAAATGTCGGTAATAAACTTCTCGAAGACCGGGCAACGAGCATTTGCTCGAAACTCCGTCCCAAGGCGCTTTGTTATAAGTGAATCTTTTGGGTCGATTAAGTTGTGCTCGTCAAGAGATAAGACACCGTTTCTGCATCCAGCCATCACATCGTCTGTATCAAATAGTTCACTATCTACAATAAGATTTGAACGTGATAGCTGTATGATATTATTTATGCCAGATACAGAACAAAATTTCTTAGCCACCAAATGCCACGGGATATCGTTATTAAGTATTATATATTGTGATGTCTTCAGAACCTCCTTCTGCATTAACTCATGGCCTATCGCAAGCAGGACACCATTATTGCGCTGATACCATTTGTCCTTCTCCGCATAGAACAGAATCCCTTTATTGTGGTCGGAGAAAGCACGGGAGCACTCGGCATCATTCGAGAGGTCGAGAGGTGATTTCTTACGATGGTTGTTTGGTGTGCAGCCAAGCCATTTTGCAATCGTTTCGCCATTCGCCCCTATCAACCCAGACAGCATGGCCCCGCTGGCAACAGGCTTTCCTTGTTCTACCGCTCGGAACGTGGTCTCAACGCAAACTTCTCGATCGGCAGCTTCTTCATCATGGGCATGTCGTGCAATAACTCCCATGAAGTGCTTTGCCTCACCCTCACTCCACCCAGCTTCGGCGAGCAAGCCGGCAGTGGCCAGCGAGAGATTGTGACGACGCCCCTTGATCCAGACGGGCAGCAACGCCGCTGCAATCGCAATTTTGACAACCGCCGTTTTCAGGACAGACCATGAGCTGGTGCCGGGTGCGCCCACTGTCGAAAAGATGATCTCTTCGGCGGTGTCGGGATGGATGGAGCCGGGGAACATCGTCTGGCTTCCGTTCCCCCGTAACTCAATGATCATGCCTTCGCTGGCCGAAAACCGCTTGGTCTTCTGGGCTTCCCTAACCTTATAAACCCAGTGTCTTTCGGGAGAGGATGACCGGCCGAACTTCATTCCGGTTTCGGGCAGAAAATCCGGGGCGAACACCAATGCTGCTTCGTCGTCGATATCAACGTCAACAAGGCCTCCCGAGGCGTCCCCGAGAACAATCCCAATATTGGTATTTCCTTTACTGATGTAGGATAGCGCCTGTTCCCTTGAAATGCGAATTTTCTGCCATTCAGGTATGAAGGCGTCTTTTCCGTTAAGAGGTGTCACTGCAAACTCGTTATCTAAATAGTATTTAACATAATCTTCTAATGATTCAAAATACACAGTAATGATACTCCATAATTCGAGCATCACTTAGTCATAGTAAAACTGCTCTGTTGATATTCAACCAAATATCGTATCGAACGCTTGACTTGTCAATAGACTCTAAGGAATAATTATTGATATATCAGAATTCTCTATACATTTAATGCATAGAGAACTAAGTATTCTCTGGTATAATGCAAATCATGCCATTTTCGAAAATTAGAACACCATTTAACCGTGGTATTTTCTCTAAGCATTCAACCTATAGAAATTGTAGCCTGAACTCGTGCACCATGAACACTCCCCGTCCCGGACAAATGGTGGCACAATCTCGGCACAGTGAAGTGCGTTTTTTGAGTTCGAACTGGGCCGATCGGACATAGCTGTTGAGATATTCAGAAAATTGCCCTAATATTCTAACTGGTTGAAAAGAAGGAGCTTTGGGCTGTTCTTAGTGCGATATCCGGTTCGAATGGGCGTGTAGCTCAGCGGGAGAGCACTACGTTGACATCGTAGGGGTCACAGGTTCAATCCCTGTCACGCCCACCATTCGCCTCAATAAATTTCGGCCATGAACTCGCTTGCCAATGCGGCAGCTATCAGCTGAAGCACGACCTCAGATATCCGACCATAGCGATCGCGAGTAGGAACGGCCCCACCCTAGTTGGTGGCGCCTATGACGGCGCCCAGAGCCGCGCCGCCGAGCCCGCCCACGACCGCTCCGCCGGTTCCGGCAATGGCCGCGCCGGCCAACGCTCCCGATCCCGCACCGATGGCCGCGCCGCTGGCCGTTCTCATTACCTGGGTCGATCCGCAGCCCGCGAGTGACAAGGCGGCGGCGGATACGATCAGAACTCTACGCATGTCGTTACTCCTGAAGACAAGGCTTCAGGAAACCGTGGGAAATTAAAGTTAAGAAATCGCTTCCCGGGAGAAGTTCTGTCTTCCGCGACAGGCTGCCGGTTGCATCATGCCGATCAGGATTGATCCTTTCGCTTCTCGAGTTCGTAGGTGAGCCAGCGGAAAAACATGCCGACGATCGACGTGGCCGCACCAGCGATGAGGCATGTCGTCAGAAGCGTGCTCTTCTGTGCGCTCGACCAGCTTACCGTCGCAAGCAGGAGCACGCTGACCGAAGAGGTCAGGTAACCGAACCCCTTTAGCCGGTGCAGCGTGTTCTTGGTCACGATGGCCTCGGATTGATCCGTCTTCCGACCGTCTTCCGACGGATGGCGACTTACCTTGCGCGCCGGAGGAACCCCGCGATGAGCGAGAGGAGCAGAAAGACAAGGAAGATGAAGAAGATGATCTTCGCGATCCCGGCTGCGGTGCCCGCGATGCCCCCGAAACCCAACGCGCCCGCGATGATCGCTACGACCAGAAATACCAAAGCCCAGTAAAGCATGATCCCTCCTTTAGAAAAGTGTCCCGGATAGATTGGAGACTGTCCCGGATAGAACGCCGCCCACATGGGTTGGTTCCTCCGCATGGGAAAGACCGGCTGTCCCCGCAATCTTTCAGCGTTTGACCGCGCCCGTGGTGTTCAGGCTCTTTTCGTCCGGAAGCGCGCTGTCGGCGGGCGGAACCGGGACCTGGGAGATAAGCGGGAGTGCGGCGGGTGCTTTATTCGCTCCGCCGAAATCATCCGCCCTGCCAGGGGGAGAGTAAGGTGCTACGCCTTCGATCGTCAGGCGTTCTGCCGTCGTTCGGGCGATCCCCGGTTTGGCGACGGCTTTCGATCCGAGCAGATCGGCGTTCCCATCCGCCGGCGGCCCGGAGAGCGAAATCGGCGCCGTGCGGTCGAGAGAAGGGGCGGGCGTACCGGCCGGGCCGGCGCCGGGCTGGGCGTTTGGCTGCACCCCTGTTCCGGACGTCGCCGCGCTGCCGAGGATCTTGTTCAGGGGCTTCTCCGCATAGAAAGCCACCTTCAGCTTCCCGGCTTTCGAAAGCGTTATGCCGTCGTCCGAGCGAAGGCGGACGGGCTGCCCGTTGACGTCGGGTCCGGTGAAGCGGAACGCCCCGTTCTCGTCCACGAAGCCATCCCAGATGTCCACATACTCGCCGCCGGCGGCCTCGGTGACACGCTGGTAGATGTCGTCCAGGGCAAGCATGTCGGACGACATCGAGGCATATTTGAAGGCGGGCTGGCCTACCCAGACGAGGGGGATCTTGCGATCCCGGACCGCCTTGGTCAGCGCCTCCGCGCGCCGCACATATTCGGCCGTCCAGGCGTCCGAACGCGGCGGCTCCTTTGTCGTCCCGACCGTCATCGCCTGACGGTCGTTGGCGCCCAGCATGACCACGACCACGGACGGTTTGGCCGAATCCATGATCGGGCCGATTTCCTTCGACCAGTCGTAGAAGTCGTTGCGGACCAAGCCGGAAGAACCATTGGTCGCGTCGACGACCTTCACGCGCGGGGATTGCGCGTAGTCTCCGGTGAGCGCGTCCGCCAGACCGGAAGCCATGAAGTCGCCGACGACCAGCACGACCCGTGCATCGGCAGACTTCTCGACCGGTTCTTCTTCGGCGTTGTCGACTTCCGCCGGCGTTTCGGAGCGACGGATGCGCTTTACCGCCCGGGGCGGACGCCGCTGTCGCTGGAACTGCTCCTGCCGTGCCTGCCAGCCAAGCTCGTACATCTGACGTGCTTCCTCGGGGCTGCGCGGCGGCTCTGCGTTCGCCTGCGATGCAACGGCGAACAGCAGGAAGGAAAAGGCGGCGATAACATAGCTGGCCTTCAGGGTGTAGGCACGGATCGGGAAGTGCCGCATGCAGCCGATACCTGTCTCCCCGCACGGATCGCCAGCCCGCCGCAGCACACTGCACACATGCCGGCCGAAGCGCAGGGTCCGTTGCTCTACCGACCCCGCAAGCTGGTCAGCACTTCCTTGCTCGGATGGCCGTCCTGCGTCAAGCCGGCTCGTGCCTGATAGGCCTTGATCGCATCGCGCGAACCCGAACCGATGCGGCCGTCGATCTTCCCGTCGTAATAGCCGTAGGATTGCAGTCTTTTCTGCAATTCCTCGCGCTCCTCGAATGTCAGCTTGACGAATGGCCGGTTCCAATCATGCACGAGTCCGCCATAGCCGGCGATTTCGTCGGCGAGAAGGCCGACGGCGAGCGCATATTTGTCGGCGTTGTTGTAACGCTTGATGACATAGAAGTTCTTGAGCATCAGGAAGGCCGGTCCTACGCGACCGTCCGGCACCTTGAGCACGGCGCTCTCGGAACCGTTCGGAAAGGCCTTGCCGTTCGCCCGCTTGACACCGATCGAGGCCCATTTGTCGATACTGAGCGAGCCCGCGGGGAATTTGCGGCCTTCCGGCAGGACCACTTCGTAACCCCATGTCCTGCCGACCTGCCAGCCGCTACGGTGGAGCAAGTTGGCCGCCGTCGCCAGCGCGTCCGGCACCGAGTTCCAGATATCGCGCCGGCCGTCGCCGTCCATATCGACCGCGTATGCCTGGTAACTGGTTGGAATGAATTGCGTATGCCCCATCGCGCCGGCCCACGAACCCATGAAATGATCAGGATCGATATCGTGGTGCTGCAGGATCTTCAGCGCAGCGATAAGCTGCGTGCGGGCGAATTTCGCGCGCGACGGGTCGGCATAGGCGAGCGTCGCCAGCGAGCGCACGACATTGCGCATCACCTTGTCGTTCTTGAGCGTCTCGCCGTAATTCGTTTCCATCGACCAGATGGCGAGGAGGATGTAGCGATCGACGCCGAATCTCCTCTCGATGCGGTCGAGCCACGGCTTCCACTTGCGCGCCATGCTCCTGCCATTGGCGATCGATTCGTCCTGCACCCGATTGTCGAAATAATCCCACATGGGGGCGGTGAATTCCGGCTGGGTATGCGCTTTTTCGATCACCTCGGGATCGGGGCCGGGGATATTGCGAAAAGCGCGGTCGTAGGTGGCAGCCGAAATGCCGCTTTTCAACGCCGCTGTACGAAACGAGGCGACCCAGCGGTCGAAACCGGGATCGGCGAAGGCGGGTGTGGCCATATCAAGCGCCACCAGCAGGCCGGCGGCGGCGAGGGCGGTGCCAAAGCGTCGTCTGGACATGAGGCGGACGGACATCTTCCCTCCTTTCGGGAACAAGTTGGAAGGCCGGGCGCTTTTCAAGCCAATGGCTCCCCGCGCGCCGATTTCAAACCTTTCTACTAGCCGTGCCGGGTTAGGATTTAGTTTACCATGGAACGCCTCGCCGGGTTAATATGTGCGAGATCGCGCGGATGGAACGCTTGCCGAGCAGATACGTTGAATGTTCCTCAATTCCGACATGAAATTGGCCGACCGGCTTTTTCTCCTTCCAAAAACTGGAATACGTCGCACATGAAAAAAATCCGCAAGGCAGTCTTTCCGGTAGCCGGGCTCGGTACCCGCTTTCTTCCAGCGACCAAGGCCGTACCAAAGGAAATGCTGACGGTCGTCGACCGACCCGTCATCCAATACGTTGTCGATGAGGCACGCGAGGCGGGGATCGAGCACTTCATCTTCGTGACCGGGCGCAACAAGGCTGTCATCGAGGATCATTTCGATCTCAATTTCGAGCTTTACGACACACTTGAGAGACGAGGGAAGACGACGCAACTGGAGCGGCTAAAAAGCATGCAGCCCGGAGCAGGGCAGACCAGTTTCACCCGCCAGCAGGAACCGCTCGGGCTCGGCCACGCGGTCTGGTGCGCCCGCGACCTCGTGGGCGACGAGCCTTTCGCGCTGCTTTTGCCCGACATGATCATGGAAACCGAGAAAAGCTGCCTGAA
>JBDZVC010000352.1:0-4680 GCA_040255475.1 Phyllobacteriaceae bacterium
CCTATGTGCAGGACCTCCAGCACGCCATCGAGGCGCTTTGCGAAAACAGCCGGGTCCGGGGGCGCGAGCACGGCCCGCGCGAGCATATCTTCGCGATCCGCCGCGACCTTATCGATAAGAAGTCGTACCGCACGGTGGTGACGGTCGCCCGTGTCGTCGTCCATACCCGCAACGGCACCGTCTTCGACCAGATCGAGCGCGCCGAAGTGATCGAGATGCAGGCGAAGGGGATCACGCCGCCTTCCGGCGAGATCGCGCTGCCCGAACCGGTAGAGGAGAAGCGCACCGCCGAAACCGTCGCCATTCCGGTTGCCGCCGAGCCGCCTTCGGGCGAAGGCCTGCAGTTCTGGAACGGCTTCGGCGGTTTCGACAGGGAGAACGGCGACTATGTCGTGCGGCTCACCGGCACGCGAACGACGCCGCATCCATGGATCAACGTCGTCGCCAATGAAGGCTTTGGTTTTCACACTTCCGCAGAGGGCGCGTCCTTCACCTGGAGCCGCAACAGCCGCGACTTCCAGCTCACGCCATGGTCGAACGATCCGGTGAGCAACCGGCCGGGTGAGGCGATCTACATCCATGATCTGGCGAGCGGCAAGGCGTTCTCGCCCTTTGCCGCCGTATCCCGTGACCCGGCCGCGATCTATGAGGCCCGCCATGGCCGCGGCTTCAGTGCATTTCACGCCATACGCGACAAGCTCGCCATGGAGGTGACGCAGCTTGTCGATTCGAAGGACCCGGTCAAGATCTCGCGGCTGACGATCCGCAATGGTGGGTTCGAGCCGTCGAAACTGCGTGTGTATACCTATGCCGAATGGGTGCTCGGCACCAACCACTCGAAAACGGGGCCGTCGATCATCCCCTCGCATGACCCGGCCGCAGGCGTTCTGATGGCGCGAAACGCCTACAGCCTGGACTTTGCAGAACGGTTCGCCTTCATGGCCGCCGGCAGGCCGGCGGATTCCGTGTCCGCCGACAGGCTCGAATTCCTGGGCCGTAAGGGAAGTACAGTCCTGCCGCAAGCGGTGCTTTCCGGCGCTGCGCTGTCGGGCACAGTGGAAGCGGGCGGCGATCCGTGCGCAGCCATGGCCTACGACGTCGAGATCGCGCCCGGCGAAGAGACAACGCTTCTCTGGCTGCTGGGCGATGCGAGTTCGCCGGAAGAAGCCGCCGAACTGGCGAAGCGCCATGCCGAGCGGGATTTCGACGAACGGCTGGCCGAAGCGAAGAAGGCGTGGGACGGCTTCCTCGATACAGTGCAGGTCGAGACGCCGGACAAGGCGCTCGATCTCATGGTCAACCATTGGCTGCCCTATCAGGCGCTTGCCTGCCGCATCCGTGCGCGCACGGCATTCTATCAGGCGAGCGGCGCCTATGGCTTCCGCGACCAGCTTCAGGATACGCTGGCGATGGTGACGCACGATCCCTCGCTCGCCGCCGCACAGATCGAAAACGCAGCCGGCCGGCAGTTTCCGGAAGGCGATTTCCAGCACTGGTGGCTGCCGCGCACAGGCGCCGGCGTGCGAACGACGATCTCGGACGATGCCGTCTGGCTGGCCTACGGCGCCGCCTATTACATGAAGGTGACCGGCGACCGCTCGATCCTCGACCGCAAGGTGCCTTTCATCACCGGCGAGGCGTTGAAGGAGGGCGAGCACGATTCCTTCTTCACGCCCGGAGTTTCCGAGGAGAAGGCCTCCATCTACGAGCATGCCGCACGCGGGCTCGATCTCGCCATCAAGCGCACGGGAGCGACCGGCCTGCCGCTGATCCTCGGCGGCGACTGGAACGACGGCATGAACCGCGTCGGCGAGGGCGGCAAGGGCGAGAGCGTGTGGCTGGGCTGGTTCCTGTTGAAAACGCTCGACGACTTCATCCCCGTTGCCCGTGAGCGGAAAGACGGCAAGCGCGCGAGCCTCTGGGCCACGCATGTGGAGAAGCTGGCGAAGGCGCTCGACGGGCCGGCATGGGACGGCGAGTGGTACCGGCGCGGTTCCTATGACGACGGCACGCCGCTCGGCTCGCACCTTTCCGACGAGTGCCGGATCGATTCGATCGCGCAGTCGTGGAGCGTGTTGTCGGGTAGGGGAGATGCGAAACACGCGGCGCAGGCGATAGATTCCGCCTCGCGGCTCCTGGTGGACGACGAATTCGACATCGTCCGCCTGTTCACGCCCGCCTTCGACAAGACGCCGAAAGAGCCGGGCTACATCAAGAGCTACCCACCCGGCGTACGCGAGAACGGCGGGCAATATACGCATGCGGCGACATGGTTCGTCATAGCGTTGGCCGAACTCGGCCGCGCGGACGACGCATGGCACGCCTTCCGCAAGCTCAACCCGGTCGAACACTCACTCGACGAGGAGGCGGCCGAACGCTACCGCGTCGAGCCTTATGTGGTGGCCGCCGACATCTATGGCAGCGACGACAAGGGTGGCCGCGGCGGCTGGACCTGGTACACTGGTTCTGCCGGCTGGCTCTACCGCGCGGCGGTCGAGGGCATTCTCGGCATCCGCCGGGAAGCAGACCGGCTGGTCGTGGCGCCGGCACTGCCCGCCGAGTGGGAAGGCTTTTCTGCCGTGCTGCGCCCCGGAAAGGCGGTTTACCGTATTCGCGTCGTTCGTGGCGGTGAAACCACAGTCGAGATCAATGGTGAAAAGAGCGCCGGCAATTCCTTCGATGTCGCCGATAAAGGCGTGTTCGACGTTCTGGTGACGGTGGCGGGTGAAAATGTCTCCGCCGTGCGCAAGAGAAAAGGGCAACGCGCCAAGGCTGCGGAGTAATTCCGGGAACAGCTATCCGAAAACCGCACCGTACATGGCGTGCGCGGCGCCGGCGACGAGCGCGATGACGAGGATGGAGATCACGCCGACGACCATGCCGGCGATCAGGCAAAGCCCGTCACGCTCCGAAAGCGCCAGCGACAGGAGGAAGATGGAACAGGCCGGCAGCCAGTTGCCGAGCGGGATCGGCAGGGTTACCGCGATCGCAAAGAGGAGCGCTATGGCCCCGATAACGCGATCGGCCGTCCGTTCGTCCCGGAACGGCCAGTAGCGCGGCCGGATCAGCCTTTCCAGCCACAGGAGACGTGGCATCGCCTTCGCCGTCATCGTCTGGAATTTGTCCGCCGGGATGGAGCGGTTGAGAATGGAGCGCGGCAGCCACACCCTGGAATGTCCGAGCACCATCTGGCAGGCGATGATGACCAGCGGCGGCCCGAGGACGACCGTAGTGCCGGGCGGCAGCGGCAGCAGATTGATGGCGGCGAAGAACGCCAGAAGCGCGGCGAGGCTACGGTCGCCCAGCGCATCCCGCACGCGCCAGATGGTAATGGGCCCGGATGCGTCGCGCGACAGTTCCTCGAACACAGCCGACATGCGGGGCGGCGTGCGGACATCGCACGTGCCGGCCGCAGGCGCTTGGTCGGGCTCCATCAGTTCCTGTCTCAATGCCACGCCTCGTGGGCTGACTTTTGCCCGCTCGCCCATCACTCGATATGGCTGTTAAAGACTGATTATGGCGCAAGCAACCGTTCTATCGCCGAACGGGTTCAACTTTGGGCGGCGGCGCGCGCGAGGCCGGGCTCCAGATCGCCATAGCCGGTGCGTCGTTTCTCGTATCGGAGCCCCAGCATTTTGGCGGCGTCGATCGCCACCTTCTCGAGTTCCGGGTCGTCGGTCTGCGCAAGATAGACGACCTTTTCGTAGTTTCCGAAAAAGTCCCTCGCGAGTTCAGGATGCTTGTCGAGACCGAGCGGCTTGATGAAGAAAGCCTCGAACTGCCGGCACAGGAAGTCCGTCATGTAGAAGGACATCATGTCGTCGTCCGCGATTTTCGCGAAGGCGTCCATCCCTTGATAGAAGGCGAAGCAGTGCGGGCCGGGCATCCTCTCCACGCCATGCTTTTGAAGCACCTTGTCTAGCATGCCGCCGGTGCCGCAATCCGCATAGCCGGCGAAGATATGCTTATAGCCTTCGGCCCGGGCCTTCTCGATGGCCGCGTCCATGGCCGGCGCGATGCGATCCGGGTAATAGTGGAACTCGGCAGGCAGGCAGGTGAGTTCGATATGGTCGAGCCCGAGCCGCGCCTTCACCGCAAGCACCTCGCGGGCGATCATCCCGCATGCGATGACAAGAACCTTTTCCGCTTCCGCGCGTTTCATGACCGTCACTATAGCACCGCCGTCTCCTGAGGGGCGGCCCCGAGGATTGTGAGGAGGAATATAATGAAGGTTGGGGTCATTTCACGCGTACTGGTCGTTCTTGCCCTTGCCGGCTATGCCGCAGGCTGCGCCAACACCATACGTGGCGCCGGGCAGGATACGGCAAACGCAGTCAACGCAGCTCAACATGCCGGCAAGAAGATCGACCGGGCGGCCAAATACTGATCGGCCGGACAACGAAATCTTCGATCCGCGCCGTCAGCTCGCGGCGCGGAGATTGTGCTTGCGCTTCATGAAGTCCTTGGCGGTCTCGACCGCCACCGCTGCGTCGCGGCAATAGGCGTCGGCGCCGACGGCCTTGCCGAATTCCTCGTTGAGCGGCGCGCCGCCGACCAGCACGACATAATCGTCGCGCATGCCCTTTTCCTTCAGCGTGTCCACGACGACCTTCATGTAGGGCATAGTCGTGGTCAGAAGCGCCGACATGCCGAGGATGTCCGGCTGGTGCTCCTCGATCG
>JBDZVC010000353.1:0-4666 GCA_040255475.1 Phyllobacteriaceae bacterium
GGCTGCTCCAACTGATCGACCTGCTCAATCCGGAGAACGAGCCGGGCCGGCTGACCCTGATCGCGCGCTTCGGCGCCGACAAGGTCACCGAGCATCTGCCGAAGCTGGTGCGCGCGGTCCAGAAGGAAGGCCGCAAGGTGGTCTGGTCGTGTGATCCGATGCACGGCAACACGATCACCGCGGCAGGCTTCAAGACGCGGCCGTTCGAACGCATCCTGAAGGAAGTGCAGACCTTCTTCGACGTGCACCGTGCCGAGGGTTCGCATCCGGGCGGCATCCATGTCGAGATGACGGGTAAGAACGTCACGGAATGCACCGGCGGCGCGCGCGCGGTCACGGCGGAGGAACTGCAGGACCGCTACCATACGCATTGCGACCCCAGGTTGAATGCCGATCAGGCGCTCGAGCTTGCATTCCTCGTGGCGGAGCTCCTGAACAAGAACCGCGTGGGGTTGCCGCACAAGAAGGCTGCCAACGGATAGGCCGGCCGGATAGGCTAAACGGAGGGCGCCGCGCGGATGGCGCCCTTTTTGTTTGAACCGTGTCGCATTTGCATGATCTTCGCGTGCAGCGATTTGCGATGATCCACAATGCTTTGGGAGCATAAGTTAAGGCATGAGCAGGAGGAGGGACCGTTGAGCGACAGCGAAAGGCATACCGGAAGCTGCCTGTGCGGCGCGGTGCGATTCACTACGCTCGGACCCTTGCGGAGCATCGTCTATTGCCATTGCTCGCAATGCCGTAGGCAGACCGGTCATCATTATGCCGCCACCAACGTGCCGGACGGGAACATCGTCATCGAGGGAGGCGGGAATATAAGCTGGTATCGCTCCTCGCTTGAGGCGCAACGCGGCTTTTGCCGGACCTGCGGCTCCACGCTCTTCTGGAAACGGGACAGGTCGGACTATGTGTCGGTCCTTGCCGGCTCTTTCGATCAGCCTTCCGGCTTGAAAGCCGGCTCGCATATCTTCGTTGCCGACAAGGGCGACTATTATGAAATTACGGACGGGCTTCCACAACACGACCAGTGGACACCGTGACGGCCGTGTGAAGCCGTCGCGATCTCACTGCTGCTCGTTGTTCCGTCGGATGCTGCGGTTGCCGGGCCCCCGGTTCGTATAAGCCGTACGGTTGACGCGGCTGCCATTTGAGCCGCGTACGACCGCGCCACGCGAGCCACGGCTGTCTTGCCGCCAATTGCCGCCATTCTGTCCCGCACCCGTTCGATAGACGCTGCGCCTGTAATCGGGGCGGTGACCGTAATTTCCGGGATAGCGGTAACGATGATGGTGCCGCCTGTAATAGCCGCGGTCGTAGCCTGAGTAATAGCCGCCATAAACCATGTCGTCATAATAGCCGGGGCCATAATACGGGCCGTAGTAATCCGAATAGGTGTAGGCGCCATAATAGGGGCCGCCATCCACACATCCTGCGAGCGTGAGGCCGAATACCGCCACGGCCGCAGCCAGCAACAATCTTCGTGCCGACATTTCGAATTCCTTTCTCATTATTGATATGGCACAGGCGGGGACGAGGGCAAGAGCGGCGATGCCCCTGACGCTCTGCCTTCGTTCCTCCTGCCATTTCCTTTCGAGGCAGCGGACGATAGAGGTTCTTGGAGATTCGGAGGGAACCATGCAGCGGCTGGTCAAGGCTTTCACGAACTCGACACGCGCGTTCGGCCGCCTGGCGCGGTCAGAGGCTGCCTTCCAGCAGGAGCTTGTCCTTCTCATCCTCTCGCTTCCCGCAGGGTGGTTTTTGGCCTCCACCTGGCGTGGCTACGCGCTCCTTGTCGGCTCGCTCATCGTGCTGATGATCGTCGAGGTGCTGAACACGGCGGTCGAAGCAGCGTGTGACGCCCTGTCGCGGGAATTCAACGCCGATATCCAACTTGCCAAGGACTGCGGATCGCTGGCGGTGCTGCTCGCTGTGCTTCTTGTTGCGGTAATATGGGTCCTGGCGTTGGTAGAGCGGCTGGGCGGCTCTCCGCTGTAAGGTTCCGTTAGTTCGCCGCCCGTGTGTTGCGGGCGCGCTCAAGCCCCTGGATGTCTTTCGCTAGCTTCTCGATGCGCTCTATGACTGCGACGATCTGTTCGTTCCTCAACTGGTCGAGTTTGTCGTGCAATGCCATTATTTCGATCTCTGCCTTGAGGTTTACTTCGTAATCGTGCGTCGCATCGATGCGGTCATGCTTTGCCTGCCTGTTCTGCGACATCATGATAATCGGAGCCTGGATGGCGGCCAGCATCGACAGAACCAGATTGAGGAAGATGAAGGGGTAGGGGTCGAAGGCTTCCCTTGCCAGCCAGATATTGCCTAATGCCCATACACACAGGAACACGCAGAAGCTGATTATGAAGCCCCACGATCCACCGACGCGGGCCATGCCGTCAGCCAGCCGGTCGCCGAAAGACAACCGGCGTTCGTAGGCTTCGTTTATGTCGCGTGCGACGGGCCGTCTTTCTACAGTGCTCTGCAGTACGTTCCGCTCGCCGCGGGTGAGGGCGTCGGGGTGACGTTTCAGCCAGTGAAGCGCGAGTTCTGGTATGGATTTCATGATCGCATCTTTCGTCTTTTGGTCGCGCAACCCTTGCGCATGTTGCAGAAGTAGAGGCAATTTGCGGTGCCGCAAAGCGGCTGTCTGAACAGTTGAAGACGACGGAAATGGTGCGTTCGATCATGCGGTTCGAAAAGATCAGGGCGCGCGCCGGAGGGCGAAAGGGAGGCGATGCAGTCTTGCAATCGCTGCTCGGGCCTGTTCCGGACAATGCCGCGCTTATCGGGTTGACCGACGACCGTGTTCTTTCGCTGATGGCGGAGCGCATCTTCTCGGCCGGCTTCGTCTGGAAGGTGATCCGCGAGAAATGGCCGGATTTCGAGGAAGCATTTCTCGGCTTCGAGCCGAAGCGCCTTCTGTTCCAGCCGGAGGACTACTGGCACGATCTTGCGGCCGACAAGCGCATCGTCCGTAACCCTCAGAAGATCAAGGCGGTGCGCGACAATGCCGCCTTCGTCACGCGCGTCTCAGCCGAACATGGCGGCTTCGGAAAATTCCTCGCCGATTGGCCGAAGGATGATCAGATCGGGTTGACGGGTTTCCTTGGCAAGAACGGGACGCGGCTCGGCGGCAATACCGGCCAGTATTTCCTGCGCTGGGCCGGCTGGGATGCCTTCATCCTTTCGTCCGACGTGGTACTCGCCCTGCGCGACGCCGGCCTCGATATCGCCGACGCGCCGACCTCGCGAAAGGACCTCATGGCGATCCAGGAGCAGATGAATCGCTGGGCTACCGAGACCGGGCTACCCTATGTCCACCTCTCGCGCATCCTCGCCATGTCGATCGGTGAGAATCGCTCGCTTGAGGCCTTGAGGAGCCGTCTTGGCGGCGAGGAGTAGGCGATTGCCACATCCTGGCGGTCAAGCTACACGTCGCGCATGACCACACCGCCTGATATGCTTGCCATCGCGATTGCGCAGTTCAACCCGATTGTCGGTGACATCGCCGGCAATCTTGCCAAGGCGCGCGCGGCCCGTGCCGACGCAGCCAGGCAGGGTGCGGATCTCGTCCTTTTCACGGAACTGTTCATCGCTGGCTACCCGCCGGAAGACCTCGTGGTCAGGCCGGCCTTCCTCGCTGCCTGCGAGCGCGCCATCACTGAATTTGCCGCGGATACGTCGGATGGCGGGCCCGCCGTCATCATCGGGACGCCGCTCAAACGACCCTCCGGCATCCATAATTCCGTCGTCCTGCTCGACGGCGGAAAGATCGTTGCCGAACGCTACAAGGTCAATCTTCCGAACTACGGCGAGTTCGACGAGAAGCGCGTCTTCGAGGCCGGGCCGAACATGCCGGGGCCGATCAATTTCCGCGGTGTGCGTCTTGGAATCCCTATCTGCGAGGATATCTGGGGCGATATGGGCGTCTGCGAGACGTTGGCCGAAAGCGGCGCTGAGCTTCTACTGGTGCCGAACGGGTCGCCCTTTTATCGCGGCAAGGTCGATGTGCGCCATCAGGTCGCCATCCGTCAGGTCATCGAAAGCGGGTTGCCGCTGATCTATGCCAACCAGCTCGGTGGCCAGGATGAACTGGTCTTCGACGGCGCGTCCTTCGCTATCCAGTCCGACCGGACACTCGGCTTCCAGATGAGCCAGTTCGAGGAAGGACTATCCATCACACACTGGAAGCGGGACGGCGATACCTGGCGCTGCGAAAAGGGGCCGGTTTCGCAAATCCCGGAACGGGAAGAGGCGGACTATCGCGCCTGTATGCTGGGTCTGCGCGACTATGTGAACAAGAACGGCTTCAAGAATGTCGTGCTTGGCCTTTCAGGCGGCATCGATTCGGCGCTTTGCGCCGTGCTTGCCGTGGACGCGCTCGGCAAGGAGCGGGTCCATGCCGTCATGCTGCCTTACCGCTATACCTCGAAGGAATCGCTGAAAGACGCCGAGGACTGCGCCCGCGCGCTCGGCTGCCGCTACGACATCGTGCCGATCATGGACCCCGTGCAGGGATTTTCGAACGCTCTCTCGCAGCTTTTCGAAGGAACGATGCAAGGCATCACCGAGGAGAATCTGCAGAGCCGCACACGCGGTACGATCCTCATGGCCATCTCGAACAAGTTCGGCTCCATGGTCGTCACCACCGGCAACAAGTCGGAGATGTCGG
>JBDZVC010000354.1:0-4620 GCA_040255475.1 Phyllobacteriaceae bacterium
CCGGCACCGTTTCGGCACCGGCGAGGTTGAAGATCGAGCGGGCGTCCGGATAGCCAGGCTCCTCCATGGCGACCTTCGATCCCTTGGCCATCAGGAGCGTCGCCAGCATGTAAAGCGCGTTCTGCGCGCCAAGCGTGACGATGATCTCGTCGGGATTGGCGAAGATGCCTCGCCGCGGCAGGAGCCGCGCCTGTATCTGCTCGATCAGGAGCGGATCGTCGCGGTCGACCATGTCGGCCGCCCAGTTGCGGATCTCGAGCACGGCAAGCGCCATGCGGTTGCACTCGCGCCATTCGGCTGTCGGAAACAAAGCCGGGTCGAACTGTCCATAGACGAAGGGATAGGAATATTTGATCCAGTTCACCTGGTTCGACGGCGATTGGAGCTCCGTCGCCGGCACCTGGCGCCTCGCCTTCCAGTCGATCATCTCGCTTGCGGGCTGTTGCCGCTGTGTGGGCTTGGCGGGGGAAGTCAGCACTTCGGGATTGACGAAATGGCCGCGCCGTTCCTTGGCGATGAGGAAGCCCTGATCCACCAGTTGCTGAAAGGCCAGAACGACCGTGCCGCGCGCCACGCCGAGCTTCTCGGCAAGGATGCGGCAGGACGGAAGCGGCATGGACGCAGCGATCTGGCGGTCGAGGATGGCGGCAACGATGGCCTGCCGAATCTGGGCCTGAAGGGTCTGGCCTGAGTCGGTCGAGATCCGGAAAAGTCCGGACCAGATGGCGGCATCGTTCCTGGTGGGCATTCGTGCGTTCCTTTCGGGAGGGGACACTAGCCCTGGTCCGATCAATCATCAAGACTGGCACAAGGCCTTACGCCACACTTTTTGACGATAGAGGATGCTGTTGGGCCAGCACGACGCCTTTCCGTCCTGCCCTTGCCGCACTATTGTCCCTGCGCGAACGTCACCGCCTCCAGATCCGCGCCGTGCGCGATCATGTGAAACCGGGAGCAGAAATTGACCAACGCTTCATTCGACGCGGCTCTCGCCGCGCTTCGCGACCATCGGAAAAACAGCGCGCCGAAGGATATGCGCGCCGCCTTCGGCGAAGATCCGGACCGCTTCAGAAAATTCTCGCTGACGCTCGACGATCTCCTGCTCGACTGGTCGAAATGCTCGGTCACGGCCGAGACGATGAAGCTTTTGCAGGGCCTCGCCGCCGCGGCGAAGGTCGAGGAGCGGCGGGCAGCGATGTTCGCCGGCAAACATATCAACATCACCGAGGATCGCGCGGTGCTGCACACGGCGCTGCGCAATACCGGCGACAAGCCCGTCACCACCGACGGCGAGGACGTGATGCCGGAGGTCCGCTCCGTCCTCGCGGCGATGGGCAGATTCGCCGACGGCATCCGCGACGGCTCGATCAAAGGCGCAACGGGCAGGAAGATCACGGACATCGTCAATATCGGCATCGGCGGCTCCGATCTCGGCCCCGCCATGGCCACGCTGGCGCTGTCGCCCTACCATGACGGGCCGCGCGCGCATTTCGTCTCCAATGTGGACGGTGCCCATATCGCCGATACGCTTGCGCCGCTTTCCGCCGAGACGACGCTCTTCATCATCGCGTCGAAGACCTTCACCACGATCGAGACGATGACGAACGCGGCCACGGCGCGCCGATGGATCGCCGACAAGCTCGGGCCTGATGCGGTCCAGCATCATTTCGCCGCCGTCTCGACGGCGCTCGACAAGGTCGCGGCTTTCGGCATCCAGAAGGAGCGTGTCTTCGGCTTCTGGGACTGGGTCGGCGGACGCTATTCGCTGTGGTCGGCGATCGGCCTGCCGATCATGATCGCCATCGGGCCGGAGCGATTCCATGCCTTCCTCTCCGGCGCACACCGGATGGACGAGCATTTCCGCTCCGCGCCGATGCTGGAGAACCTTCCCTTCGTGCTCGGCCTCGTCGGCTACTGGAACCGGGTCGTCTGCCAGCATCCGGCGCGCGCGGTGATCCCCTACGACCAGCGGCTCGCCCGCCTGCCGGCCTATCTGCAGCAGCTCGACATGGAATCGAACGGCAAGCACGTGACGCTGGAAGGGACCGAGGCCGAAACGCCGACCGGGCCGCTCGTCTGGGGCGAACCGGGCACCAACGGCCAGCACGCCTTCTTCCAGCTCCTGCACCAGGGTACCGACGTCATCCCAGTCGAGTTCATCGCCGCGGCGGAAGGCCACGAGCCGGAACTGAAGCATCACCACGATCTGCTTCTCGCCAATTGCCTGGCGCAATCTGAAGCCTTCATGCGCGGCCGCACACTGGAGGAAGCGAAAAAGCAGATGCTCGGCAAGGGGATGGACAAGGCGGAAACCGACAGGATCGCACCGCATCGCGTCTTCGCCGGCAACCGCCCCTCGATCACCATCCTCCACCGCAAGCTCGATCCCTATGCGCTCGGCCGGCTGATCGCGCTTTACGAGCACCGGGTCTTCGTCGAGGGGGCGCTTTTCGACATCAATTCCTTCGACCAGTGGGGCGTGGAACTCGGCAAGGAGCTGGCGACGGAACTGCTGCCGGTCGTCGAAGGCAAGGCGAGCGCGGCGGGCAAGGATTCTTCGACTGCCGGCCTCGTCGCGAAGATCGCGGATCTCAGGAAGGCGGGCTGACGGGCGTGGCGGGCATCAAGGGGATTTTGTTCGACAAGGACGGCACGCTGATCGACTTCGACCGGACATGGTTCGAGGTCGCCGACCTGATGGCGCTGAAAGCGGCGAACGGCTCGCGCAGCCGGGCCGACCATCTCCTGATCGAGGCGGGCTATGATTTCGGCATGCGGCGCTTCAAGGCGGATTCCGTTTTCGCCGCCGGCACCAACGCCGATGTCATCGCGCTCTGGTATCCCGGCCAGTCGTCCGCTGAACGACAGGCGACGATCCAGGAATACGACCGCTTCGTCGGAGAGAACGCATCGGCGAAGCCCTACGGCCTGCCGGGGGTGAAGGAAGCGGTCGGCGCGCTTCACCGACAGGGCTACAGGATGGGGGTTGCCACCAACGATTCCACCAAGGGTGCGGAGCAGACGCTCGCCGCGCTCGGCATGTCCCAGCTTTTCGACGCCGCCTATGGCTACGACGCCGTCGCCAATCCGAAACCGGCGCCGGACACGGTGCGCGCCTTCTGCGATCTCACTGGCTACAAGCCCTCCGAGGTGGCGATGGTGGGGGATAACCGACACGACATGGAAATGGCGCGCGCTTCCGGCGCGGGCATGGCGATCGGCGTACTGAGCGGCAACGGCACGCGCGAGACGCTTTCGCCGCTCGCCGATGTCCTCATCGATTCGGTCGCAGACCTGCCGAGGCTCCTCGCCGGCGAATAGCGCCTATTGCCCGAAGCCCTCGTGGTTCAGGAGAAAGACACGCTCGGCCGGCGTGCTCTTGCGTCCCAGCACCTTATTGCGGTGCGGGAAGCGGCCGAATTTCGCGACGATGTCGCGGTGTTCGACGGCGAATTTCTCGTTCTTGCCGGCATCCTGCGCGCGGAAAAGCGCGACCGAGTGTTCCTGATCGGCCAGGATCTCGCTGTGCATGAAGGGCATGTAGAGGAACTGCTTCTCCGCCTCGCTCAGCTTTTCGTCCAGCTTCTTCGCCAGCGCCTTGCGGGCGATGTCGATCGCCTGATCGTCGGTCGCGAAGGCTTCGGCCTTGCCGCGGAACATGTTGCGGGGAAACTGATCGAGCGCAATGATTGCAGCAAGCGCCGCGCGCGGCTCCGCAAACGCGGCCGGCGGAACATTGGCGCGAATCTCCCGGTGGAGCGGCTCGAAGCGAGCCTTGATCGTCTCGTCGGTCGCATCGCTGCGGGTGAACCAGTCCTCCTCGGTCAATTCCCCGAACCAGAAGGACAAAATCGTCTCAACCCAGTCTTCCTGCATCGTACATCCTTCGTTCATCGGGCGTTCCGGTACGTCAACGTCATCGTGACGCTTGGTCCGGCGGCGGGGAGTTTCCATGCCCGCAGAACGGTGGTTATATGGAAATCCGCGCACCGGACAAGCGACCGGGCGACAAGAATGAATGGGAGACATCTATGAAAAAAATGGGGCTCATGGCAGCCATGCTGGCTGCGACGCTGTTCAGCGGCGCGGCCAGCGCCAAGACGCTGGTCTATTGCTCGGAGGGCTCACCGGAAGGGTTCGACCCGGGGCTTTATACGGCGGGAACGACGTTCGATGCATCGTCGAAGCCTGTCTATAACCGCCTGGTGGAATTCAAACGCGGCACGACCGAAGTCGTCCCCGGCCTCGCGGAGAAGTGGGACGTATCCGACGACGGGCTCGAATATACTTTCCACCTGCGCAAGGGCGTGAAGTTCCAGACCACCGATTTCTTCAAGCCGACGCGCGACTTCAACGCGGATGACGTCGTGTTCTCCTTCGAGCGCATGCTCGACAAAAAGAACCCCTGGTACAACTATGCCGGCGGCCAGTGGGAATATTTCGACGCCATGTCGATGCCCACGCTCATCAAGAGTGTCGAAAAGGTCGACGATCTCACAGTGAAATTCACGCTGACGCATCCCGAGGCGCCCTTCATCGCCAACATGGCGATGGATTTCGCCTCGATCATGTCGAAGGAATATGCCGACCAGCTTGCCAAGGACGGCAAGAAGGAAATGC
>JBDZVC010000039.1:0-25115 GCA_040255475.1 Phyllobacteriaceae bacterium
TCCGGCGGCGACGTGCACGAGATCATCGGGCCGCTGGTCAGGATGCAGGAAGCCGACGACATGCCGGGACTCCTCGCCTTCACACGGATGACCGGCGATTTGGTCAAGGCGATGCGGCACTGCCCCCAGCCGATCATCGCAGCGGTAGACGGCATCTGCGCCGGCGCTGGCGCGATCTTGGCGATGGCGTCCGACATGCGGCTCGGCACGCCGCGCACCAAGACGGCGTTCCTGTTCGTACGCGTTGGGCTCGCCGGCGCGGACATGGGTGCATGCGCGATCCTGCCCCGCATCATCGGCCAGGGCCGCGCCTCCGAGCTCCTCTATACGGGACGCTCGATGTCGGCGGAGGAAGGTGACAAATGGGGCTTCTTCAACCGTCTTGTCGCGCCTGAGGACTTGTTGGGCGAGGCACAGAAGCTCGCTGCCGAAATCGCCGATGGACCGACCTTCGCCCACGGCGTCACCAAGACGTGCCTGCATCAGGAATGGGCGATGGATATCGATTCCGCCATCGAGGCAGAGGCGCAGGCACAAGCCATATGCATGCAGACCAAGGATTACGGTCGCGCCTATCGCGCTTTCGTCGCCAAGCAGCGTCCGGTGTTCGAGGGGAACTGACCGCCACCGGTCAGTTTCCGATCCCAATTCCGTCGTCAAGGACCGCGTCATGATCCTCAACGAGCAACAGACCATGATCCGCGACATGGCGCGGCAGTTCGCGCAGGAGCGGCTTGCGCCGAATGCCGCGAAATGGGACCGCGAGAGCCATTTCCCGGCGGAAGAGATCCGTGAAATGGGCCGGCTCGGCCTGATGGGTATGAACGTACCGGCGGAATGGGGCGGCGCGGGCGCCGATTACGTCTCGACCTCGCTGGCGCTCGAAGAGATCGGTGCCGGCGATGCCGCCACCGCCACGGTGATGAGCGGGCACAACTCGGTCGGCTGCATGCCGATCGCCAGCTTCGGCAATGACGACCAGAAGGAACGCTTCCTCCGGCCGATGGCCGAGGGCAGGATGCTTTCCGCTTTCCTTCTCACGGAAGCTCATGGCGGCTCCGATGCAGGAGCCTTGTCGACAAAGGCCGTGCGTGAGGGCGACCATTACGTTCTGAACGGCGGCAAGCAGTTCATCACCTCTGGCAAGAACGCGGATGTGGCGCTGATCTTCGCGCGCACCGGCCCGCAAAGCGGCACGAAGGGCATCTCCGCCTTCATCGTGCCGACCTCCAGTCCGGGCTACACAGTGGTGCGGGTCGAATCCAAGCTCGGCCAGCATGCTTCCGACACCTGCCAGATCGCCCTGAACGACGTGCGCGTGCCGGTCGAGAACCGGCTCGGGCCGGAGGGAGCGGGCTATCGTATCGCGCTTTCCAACCTCCAGGGCGGACGTATCGGCATCGCCTCGCAGGCGCTCGGCATCGGGCGGGCGGCATGCGAAGCGGCGCTGAGCTATGCGCGGGAGCGTGTCGTGTTCGGCAAGCCGATCATCGAGCACCAGATGACGGGTTTCCGGCTGGCTGCTATGGCAACCCGTATCGAAACCGCGCGCCAGATGGTACATCATGCGGCGGCGCTCGCCGATGCGGGCGGGCCCTGTCTGATGGAGGCATGCATGGCGAAGCTCGTGGCCTCGGAAGCGGCGGAATGGGTTTGTTCCGAAGCGATCCAGACGCTCGGCGGCTATGGTTATCTCACCGATTATCCGCTGGAGCGCTATTATCGGGATGCGCGCGTGTGCCGTATCTATGAGGGTACCAACGACATCCAGCATCTGGTGATTCTGCGCGAGATGCAGAAGCGCCATGCCGCCTGAAGCATCATCCACTCCAGCGCCCCTCCCGCTCGCCGGGGTTCGGGTGCTCGACTTTTCCAATTTGCTGCCCGGCCCGCTTGCCAGCCTCCTGCTTGCCGATGCCGGTGCCGAGGTGCTCAAGGTCGAACGACCCGGCACGGGCGACGAGCTCCGCGGCTACGAGCCGGCGTTCGGTTCCACCAGCGGCAATTTCGCCTTGCTCAACCGTGGCAAGCGCGGCCTGACCGCCGACCTCAAGGACGGGGGCGACCGGGCACATGTCCGCCAGCTTGCGCTGTCGGCCGACGTGCTGATCGAACAGTTCCGCCCCGGCGTGATGGAGCGCCTCGGCCTCGGCTACGAAGAACTTGCGCGTGAGAATCCGCGGCTAATCTATTGTTCGATCACAGGTTATGGTCAGACCGGTGCCCGCGCCCAGCAAGCCGGGCACGACCTCAACTACATGGCCGAAACCGGCCTGCTGGGGCTGACGCGTGGCGCAGACGGCTCGCCGGTGTTGCCGCCGGTACTTGCCGCCGACATTGCGGGCGGCGCCTATCCGGCAGCGATGAACATCCTGCTCGCCCTCACCCAGCGGCAGGCGAGCGGACAGGGGTGCCATCTCGATATAGCCATGAGCGACAATCTGTTCACGCTTGCCTATTGGGGTCTTGCCGGCGGCCATGCGGGGCAATGGCCAAAGCCCGGCAGCGAACTCGTCAGCGGCGGTTCGCCGCGCTACCAGATCTATCGTACGGCGGACGAAAAGTATCTTGCGGCGGCACCCATCGAGGAACGTTTCTGGCAAGTATTCTGCGACCGCATCGGCCTTCCAGCGGATGAACGTAATGATAGGCGGGATCCCGCCACCACGCGCACACGTGTCGCTGATTTGATCGCCGGCAGGACGGCCGAGGCGTGGCGGGCGACATTCGCGGGGGCCGATGTCTGCGTCTGCGTCGTGGCCTCGCTTGAGGAGGCGGCCGCCGACCCCGCCTTTCACGAGCGCGGGCTTTTCCGACGTTCAGTCACCGACGGCGCGGCGCTGATGCCGGCGCTGCCGCTGCCGATCGACGAACATCTGCGCGACCAGATGCTGTCGCATGGCTTTCCGGATCAGGACGCTCGGCGGACTAACTGGTCCTCGCCCTGAACAGTACGGCGGGCCGCCAATTCAAGCCCCTTCCGATGCGACTACTGCCTTCAAATCGTCGACGGCTTCCGGATTGACGAGGCCGGAAAGGTCGCCGACCGCCTGGCCAAGCCAGACGGCGCGCACCACCCGACGCATGATCTTCATGCTGCGGGTCTTCGGCACATCCGCGACGAAGGCGACCGCCCTTGGCCGAAACGAAGCGCCGAGTGCCACCGCCACCGCCTGCTTTAGGCTGTCGGCGAGTTCCGGCGTCGCGGTGATGCCACGGGCCGGCACGCAGACGCAGACCACGGCAGAGCCCTTGATGTCATCCGGCACGCCGATCACGGCGGCTTCGGCGACCTTGCCGGTACCGAGCAACACAGCCTCGATTTCCGAAGGACCGGTACGCTTCCCGGCGATCTTGATTGTGTCGTCCGAGCGGCCGTGCACATACCAGTAGCCGTTCTTGTCGACGGACGCGAAATCGCCGTGTATCCAGAGGTCTGGAACCTTCGACCAATAGGTTTCGATGAAGCGCTCCGGCGCGTTCCACAGGCCGCGGGAGAGGCCGATCGACGGTACGGTCAACGCAAGCTCGCCGACTTCGCCATCTGGTAGCGGTACCCCGGCGTCGTCCACCACCGCCGCGCCCATGCCGGGAATCGGCCCTGCAAAGGCGCATGGCGGGACATCGCGATCCAGCATGTTGCCGGAGAGAATGCCGCCTCCGATCTCGGTGCCGCCGGAATAATTGAGGATCGGCGCCCTGCCCTTGCAGACCTTCTCCAGGAACCAGTTCCAGGCTTCCGGCGTCCATGGCTCCCCGGTAGAGGCGGCGACACGGAGCTTCGGCAGATCATAGGCTTCCACTACCTCCGGCGGCTGCTGGATGAAATTGCGTACCATGGTCGGCGCGACGCCGAGGAAGGAGACATCGTAGTCCCGCGCCAATCGCCAGAGCCGGCCGGGGTCAGGAAAATCGGGCGTTCCTTCGGCCAACACCATGCCAGCGCCAACGAGCGGCACGGCTGCCGCAAGGATCGGGCCGGTAAGCCAGCCCATGTCGCTCATCCAAAGGAGGCGGTCCGCGGGCGTCAAATCCAGTATGATGCCGAAATCCAGCGCGGCCTTGGTCATGAAGCCGCAATGCGTGTGCACCGTACCCTTAGGCTTGCCGGTGGTGCCGGATGTATAGACGATCATCGCGGGCGCATCCGCGGGCATTTCGGCCGCGGGACACCTCTCACCGGCCGCGACGAGTTCGTGCCACCAGAGCCGCTCTCCCGACAGTTTGTCCGGATGGCGCGCAACGACGACCACATGCGCGAGAGACGGGATTTCGGGTGCGGCGGCGTCGACCGTCTCCACCATGGTGATCCGCTTGCCGCGCCGATAGGTGATATCGACGGTCACTACCGCCTTCGCCCCGGCGTCCGAGAGCCGCTCTACGAAAGCTTGCGGCCCGAAGCCGGAGAAAACCGGCAACGCGATGGCGCCGATCCGGGTGACGGCGAGGAAGGCTGCGATGGTCTCCGGCAGGAAAGGCATGTAGATGCCGACAACATCGCCCTCGCCGATGCCCAGCCGTTTCAGGCCGGCAGCGGCGTGTTCCGCTTCCGCGACGAGTTGGCCATAGGTCCAGGAGCGTTTCTCGCCATCCTCGCCCTCCCAAAGGATCGCGATCTTCTCCGGGGAACCGCGCTCCAGCGCCCGTTCCATGCAATTATAGGCGAGATTGGTGGTCCCTCCGACGCACCATTGAGGCCATTGCTTTCCTTTCGACAGGTCGAGCACCCGGTCGAACCGCTTGAAGAATTTCAGGTCATGGAATGCCATAACGGCCGGCCAGAACCATTCGGGATCACGATCCGCGCGCTCGACAAGCGCCGCGTAGTCGGGAAAGCCGTGTTGCTTCATGAAGCGTTCGAGTTGCGGCGCGGCGTCCGGCATCGCTCAGGCCCCCTGCTCCGTGTCGAGCACGATGACACGCGCCATGCGCGTTGCCATGAATGCCTTCATCTCCTGATGGATCGCCGACACTTGATAAGCGTCGTGTGCGGCGGATGAATCGAATGAAGCGACGATGCCGTGGGTCAGGCCGTCGCTGCGGCCTGCCTTGTTCTCGGCAAGGAAATAGCTCCGCACGCCGTCGCATTCCGCCTTGATGCGCTCGACATATTCCTGCGCCCTGGCAAAAAACTCGGGGCCGGTATCCGGCAGGAAACTCATCAGTAATATGTGATGGAACATGCGAACGCTCTCCCAACGGCCACGCGCCTGCGGCGCACGGCTCCTTTCATTCACCCGGCGGTCCAGCCGCCATCGACGACGAGCGAGGCCCCCGTCATCAGCGCGGAAGCGTCCGACGCCAGAAACACGACCGCTCCCATGAGATCCTCGACGGCGCCGATACGGCCGAGCCTTATACGTGACAGGACGCGTGCCCTGAATTTCGGGTCTTCGAGGCTGGGCCTGGTCATTTCCGTCTCGATGAAAGTGGGACAGACACTGTTGACCCGAATGCCGTTCGGGGCGAGGTCGACCGCCATCGCCTTGGTCATGCCTTCCACGGCGAATTTGGTGAGCGTGTAGACCGGCCGCCCCTTCGTGGCCATATGGCCGGCCTGGGACGAGATATTGACGATCGCGCCTTTCACGCCCCCGGTTGCCATGCGCCGCGCCACCGCTTGCGCGGTGAAGAAGGCGGCACGCACATTGAGTTGTAGGAGCGCGTCGAAATCCACTTCCTCGACATCGAGAAATGCGCCCGGTCGATTGGTTCCCGCATTGTTGATCAATATATCGAAGGGTGGCCGCGCATCCACGGCGCGCTTCACGCCAGTGCTGTCGCATAGATCGAGCGTCAGCGCATCCGCCCTACCACCAGCGGTGCGGATCGCTTCCGCTGCCGCCTCGACTTGGCTTTCGGTGCGGGCGACAAGAGTGACCTCGGCGCCTGCTTCTGCGAGCGCGGCGGCAGCCGCCAGGCCAATACCCCGGCCGGCTCCGGTTACGAGCGCGCGCTTGCCGTCGAGGCGGAAGGACGGCGTTGTCGGCAGCTTCATCGTCCGTGAACCTGCCGGGGAAACAACGCCGAAACTCGGTGCATTGGCTTTGGAAGCAAAACGGCGCCTTCTCATCAGGAAATGGTCAGACCGCTGTCGACCGCAAGGATATGGCCCGTGGTGCGCGCCGATTCATCCGATGCAAGGAACAAGGCGGCGTTGGCCACATCGAGCGGTTCTGCCAAATCCACCAGATGACGCGCGGCAAGCTTCTGCGTCGTTTCGCTGGCCTCGAGTTGGGCAAGCACGCGCGGCGTGCGCGTAACACAGGGCGCAACGGCGTTGACGCGCACCTTGTGCGGCGCGAACTCGACCGCCATCGAGCGCGTCAGCGCCGCGATCGCGCCCTTGCAAGCTGTATAGGCGTCCTTTCCCGGCCAGCCCATCAAGGCTACGACCGAGGCGGCGTTGATCACGGAACCGCCACCGGCCTCGATGATGGCGGGGATCGCGTGCCGGCTGGTGAGCCAGGTCCCCAGCAGGTCGAGCTTGACGGCGCGCCAGAATTCGTCGAGCGGCGCTTCCGTCAGCGGCCCGTCTGCCGTCGTCGACCCGCCCGCGTTGTTGTAAAGGACGTGCAGTGCACCGAAATACCGGACCGTTTCGGCGACTGCGTTTGCGACGCTTGCCTCGTCGGTCACGTCAGTCTGTACGAACAGCGCCTCGCCTCCCGCCTTCGTAATTGCATCCGCCGCTTGCCTGCCTGTACTGCTGTCATATTCAGCAATAATGACACGCGCGCCTTCCCGACTGAAAAGCTCCGCCGTGGCACGGCCAATGCCCCCACCCGCACCGGTGATCAGCGCAACCTTGCCTCTCAAACGTTCCATCGCATCCCCGGCTCCCGGTCATCCTCGACCCACGCCTGCGCCGAACGGCGCCAATAGGGTCGCGCTCCGAGCGAGTGAGCGCCGCGTTATGATTGAACATTCATTCAGTTTCGTCAACGGCAGGATGCGCGGCGCTCTGCGATAAGCTTCAATCAGGGCATTGAGGGCGCGCTTCAGGAAGCCGAGAGCCGGACAGGTTGGACGCTCGAATGCCTTTTCGTTGGCCGCAGAGTGAAACCGGAAAAACCCCTGCGTCCGCCATCCCTGTCTTGTCCGGTTGACACGACTCCCAGACTATCTGGAGTCAACGGTGGCAGGAGACATCCGTTCCAACATCGAAATTGGAGGCCGCCGACCGGCAAGAGAGCGGTCATGGCGCGCCGGCTGTTACGTACCCTGCGAACCGGCCGCGGCAAGGCCACGTTCCATATCGGCGATCAGGTCCGCCTCCGCTTCCAGCCCGACAGACAGGCGTAAGAGGCCGTCGCCGATGCCGGCGGCATGCCGTGCTTCCGCTCCCATGCCGGCATGGGTCATGGTTGCCGGATGGGCGACGAGGCTTTCCACTCCGCCGAGCGATTCAGCCAGCGTGAACACTCTGACCGCCTCGACGAAGCGGCGCACCGCTTCGACCCCGCCGGCAAGGTCGAAGCTCAGCATCGCGCCGAACCCTTTCTGCTGAGCTTTCGCTATCTTATGGCCGGAGTGGCTTTCGAGACCCGGATAATGAACCGCCGCAACTGCCTCATGACGTGAGAGGAAGGAGGCTACCGCCATCGCATTCGCCTGCTGGCGCTCAACGCGCGGAAACAGGGTGCGGACGCCGCGCAGCGTGAGATAGGCGTCGAAGGGCGAGCCGGTAACGCCGGTGATGTTCGCCCAGGCGCTGAGCGGCTCGACATCGGCCTCGGCCGCCGCGACGACGGCGCCGCCGACGACGTCGGAATGCCCGTTCAGATATTTCGTCGTGGAATGGATCACGAAGTCCGCGCCGAGCGAAATCGGCTGCTGCAATGCCGGCGAAAGGAAGGTGTTGTCGACCGCGACCCGTGCGCCGGCCTCCTTCGCCTGCCGGGCGATGGCGCGGACATCGACCACGCGCATCAACGGGTTGGACGGCGTCTCGACCAGCACCAGCGCCGGCTTTTTCGCCAATACGGCTGCGAGCGCCGCGGCATCGCCTTGATCGACGAAGGCGAGATCGAAATGGCCCCTGTCGCGGCGCGCGCACAGAAGCCTGTAGGTGCCGCCGTAGCAATCGTGCGGCGCCACAACGAGATCGCCGCGCCCGACAAGCGACAGGACGAGATCGACGGCCGACATGCCCGAAGCCGTCACGACCGCGCCGGCGCCGCCTTCCAATTGCGCCAGCGTGTCGGCCAGCAAATCGCGGCCGGGGTTCGCTGTACGGCTATATTCATAGCCGCGATGCGCCTCGAAGCCGGTGAAGGCGTAGGTGCTGCTGAGATAAAGCGGCGGCGTGACCGCCCCGAAATTCGTATCCGAGGCGATGCCGTTCGCCGCCGCTATCGTTCTTGGGTCGCGCCCGTCCATCCTGCCTTCTCCACCAATGCCCTGTCAGATCGGCCAAGGGCGGGACGCGATATCCAGTGCTACTTGCCGAGCCAGACGGTGCCGCTCTTGTTGACGACCGGAACGCCGACCGCATTGCCATATTCGGTCCACGAGCCGTCATAGTTGCGAGCGTCGTAGCCGAGCAGGCGCTTCAGCGCAAACCATGTGTGGCTCGAACGCTCGCCGATACGGCAATAGGTGATGACGGGCTTGGAACCGTCGATACCCTTGTCAGCATAGATCTTGCGGATCTCGTTCAGCGGCTTGTAGGTGCCGTCCTCGTTGACGATCGTGGCCCACGGCACATTCTCGGCCTGCGGAATGTGCCCGGCTCGGATCGACAGTTCCTTCACACCTTCCGGCGCGAAGATCTTGCCGAGATATTCGTCAGGCGAGCGGATATCGACCAACTTGCCGTCGATGCGGCCCTCGACGAAATCGAGCACATTGGTCAGGCGCGCGCGCAGGCTGTTGTCGCGCTCGGGCAGCGTGATCGAAGACGCCTTGAAAGACGGCAGCTTGTCGGTCAGCGGCAGCTTGCGCGCTTCCCACAGCTTGCGGCCGCCGTCGAGCAGCTTGACGCGGGTGCCGAAGCCGTAGACGTCCAGCACCCATGCGCCCCAGGCGGCGAACCAGTTGTTGTGATCGCCATAGATGATGACGGTGGTGTCGTTCCCGACACCCGCCTTGCGAAGCTGCGCTTCCAGCTTTTCGCGCGAGGCGATGTCCCGGTTGACCGTGTCCACGAGATCGGTGTGCCAGTTGAGGTTCGTGGCGCCGGGGATGTGAGCCTTCTCGTATACGCCCGGATCGACGGAGACCTCGAAGACCCGCACCTTGGGATCGTCGAGGTGTTCCTTCAGCCAATCCACCGTGACGAGGGACTCGGTTGCTGCCTGTGTCATCTTTCCATACCTCATGCTTGCGATTGACCGCGCCGGTCGCTCTCGAAGGGCTGCCCGCTCAATCGTTGAAAAATCTGCCTTCCTTGACCTCGGCGACATAGCCGGCGCGAATGGCGAAATCGCCGAAACGCTCGTCAGGCCGCCGCTCCCTGGCAAAGTGGCCAAGCACCTTGGCGAGGTGATCGAGGATCGCCGCCTCGCCGACATTCTCCAGCACCATCTTGTTGAGGCGCTGGCCGTGGAAGCCACCGCCGAGATAGAGGTTGTACTTTCCAGGCGCGCGGCCGGTCAGACCGATCTCCGCGATGTAGGGCCGCGCGCAGCCGTTCGGGCAGCCTGTCATGCGGATCGTGATCGGCTCGTCGGTCAATCCGTGCTCGGCAAGGATCGTCTCGATCTTCCCGACCAGCGTCGGCAGGTAGCGCTCGCTCTCAGCCATCGCCAAACCGCAGGTCGGCAGCGCCACGCAGGCCATGGCGTTCAGACGCAGCCCGCTGCCTGCATTCAGCCTGTCCAGCCCGTATTCCTTGAGCAGACCTTCGATCGCCGGCCGGTCGTCGGGTTCGATATCGGCAATGATCAGGTTCTGGTTCGGCGTGACACGGAACATGCCCTTGTGCACGCGGGCGATGGCGCGCAGCCCGTCGAAGAGTTTCACGTCAGGAAAATTGCTGACACGGCCGTTCTCGATCAACAGCGTGAAATGCTCGCGCGCGTCCTCACCCTTCTGCCAACCGATCGCATCGCCGTTCGAAGTGAAGCGATAGGGTTTCGCCGGCTGCAACGGAAAGCCCAACCGGCTTTCGATCTCCGCCTTGATGACGTCCACGCCCTTGTCGTCGATCGTGTATTTGAAGCGCGCATGGGAGCGGTCGACACGGTCGCCATAATCGCGCTGGACTTCCATCGTCGCGTCGCAGGTCTCGATCACCTTGTCCTTGGGAATGAAGCCGATGACGGTGGCGAGCCGCGGATAGGTCTTCGGCGCATTGTCCGTGCGGCCCATGCCCCCGCCGATGGCGATATTGAAGCCCTTGAGCTTCTTCCCTTCGACGATGGCGATGAAACCGAGATCCTGCGCATAGACGTCGATGTCGTTGATCGGCGGGATAACGAAACCGATCTTGAACTTCCGCGGCATGTAGGTCTTGCCGTAGAGCGGCTCTTCCGGCCCCCTCGTCGGCACCCTCTCCTCGCCATACCAGATCTCGCGATAGGCGCCGGTCTTCGGTATGGCGTGATCGCTTGCCTTCTTGGCCAGTGCGTAGATCTCGGCGTGAAGCGCGGAGAGTTGCGGGTTGATCGAGGCCATGACGCCACGCGAATCGTCGCCGCAGGCAGCCTTCGTGTCGAGGAGCACGTCATGCAACCCTTGCATGACCGCGCGCAGATTCTTCTTGTGGACGCGATGAAGCTGGAAGGTCTGGCGTGTCGTCAGCCGCAGCGTCTCGCCGGCATAGGCGCGGCCGAGTTCGTCCAGCTTGAGCCATTGGCTCGGCGACAGCACGCCACCGGGCAGGCGCACCCGCGCCATGAAGCGATAGGCCGGCTCCAGCTTCTGCCGCCGGCGCTCGTCGCGTATGTCGCGGTCATCCTGCTGATAGACCCCGTGGAATTTCATCAGCTTGATGTCGGTGCCGGGCACGGCGGCGGTCAGTTCCGCCTCCAGTCCGGCCGCGATGGTGCCGCGCAACTGGTCGCTGTTGGCCTTCAGCGTCTCGTCGGGGTTTAGCTTCTCGAGCGGCTGGGAGATATCGTGGCTGCGGTCCACGTTGATTACGGTCACGGCTGCTGCTTCTCAATAAACGTCGATCTGGTAGCGGTGGTCGGCCTGCATGGCGGAGAGATATTCGCCCGCCGTATCCTCGCCGAGCCCGCCCTCTTCGCGGACAATCGTCGCAAGCGCCGCATGGACATCCGGCGCAAGCTTGGCGCCGTCGCCGCAGACATAGATATGCGCGCCATCCTCCAGCCACGCATAGACGTCGCGCGCCTCTTCCAGAAGACGGTGCTGGACATAGATCTTCTCGGCGCGGTCGCGCGAGAAGGCTACGTTCATGCGCGACAGGACATCCTCCTTGAGGAAATCCTGCCATTCGGTCTGGTAGAGGAAGTCGCTGTCGAAGTTGCGCTCGCCGAAGAACAGCCAGGCCTTGCCGCCCGCGCCTCGCGCCTCGCGCTCCTGCAAGAAGGCACGGTAGGGCGCGACGCCCGTTCCCGCACCGATCATGATGATAGGCTTGTCATCGTCCGGCAGGCGGAAATGCGGGTTGGCCTGCACATAGACCGGCAACGTCGAATCCAGCTCGACGCGCGCCGCGAGATGGCCCGAGGCAACGCCTGAGCGCGGCTCGCCGTTCAGATCATAGCGCACTGTGGACACAGTCAGATGCACCTCGTCAGGAGCCGCCGATGCGCTCGACGCGATCGAATAAAGCCGCGGCTGGAGCGGACGCAGCCCGGCCAGAAAGGTCTGTGCGTCGATGCCCGGCACTGGAAAGCGGCGCACGATGTCTATGACATGATTAGCGCCGAGGAAGGCGGTCCGCGCCTCGCGTGCCCCCTCTCCGCGCAGGGCCTGGAGTTCGTTCGCCTTGGTCAGTTCGGCCCAATGGTCGAGAAAGCGCGGCGTCGCGGCTGTGATCTCGAACGCCTCGGCCAGCGCATCGCCGAGGGCGAGCTGCCGATCCTTGACCGAGACGTTTTCTCCCGATTCCAGATTCAGGGTCTCGAGCAGCGTCTCGACGAGCGCCGGATCGTTGCGCGGCATCAGGCCAAGCGCGTCGCCCGGCTCGAAGGAAAGCCCGGAACCTTCCAGCGACAATTCCACATGCCGCGTCTCCTTGCTCGATCCCCGGCCGGTGAGCACGAGATTGTCGATGACGGGCGCCAGGAAAGGATTGCGCTTGTCGAACGCGGGCACAGCCTGTGCCGAGGGCTGCCCGATCACGATGGAACTCATGAGCGTCGGCGCCGTCGGGACGGGACCGAGTTCCTTTACGACCGCTGAAATCCATTCGGCGGACGGATCTTCATAGTCGATGTCGCAATCGACGCGGTCGCGGATGCGGGTCGCGCCCAGTTCCGCCAGCCGGTCGTCCAGCCGCTTGCCGGCGCCGCAGAAGAATTCATAGGTGGAATCGCCAAGCGCCAGCACCGAATAGCGCACGCCCTCCAGCCGCGGCGCCTTTCGCCCTTCGACGAACTCGAAAAAGCCAGCTGCCGAAAGCGGCGGTTCGCCTTCACCGTGCGTGGAGGTGATGACCAGTAGATCCTGCTCGCCCTTCAGCTTGCGCGGCTTGTAATCGGCCATGTCGGCAACGATCGACTCGACGCCCTTGGCGCGGGCAGACTCGGCAAGCACCTTCGCCAGTGCCGCGCTATTGCCTGTCTCGGAGCCATACAGGATGGTGAGCGTGCGCGTGGAGGGGGTCGGAGCGGCGGCCACGACCGGCCCGATCGGGACGCTGCCACGAAGCGCCTCGGAGGCGATGCCACGTCCGCCTTCGGCAAAGCCTGCGAAATAGCCACTCAGCCAGACCGCCTGCTCCGATCCAAGCGATGTTGCGAGTGTCTTGACCTGACGCCACTGATCTTCCGACAGGCCAGGACCACTGAATTCGAGTGCTGTCATGTGCCGAAATACGCTTTCGCGATACCTTCCGCCGACCGGAAAATCCGGCCTTCTTCCAGCGGTTCTGGCAATGGTTTTGGCTGCTGTCAAACCGGCTATATGGCTGCTTTTACGCGATAATTCTTGCGTTTAGCGGCTTTGGAGGCGCGCATTCTAGACAGAGGGGAGAATGTCATTTGGAAGTTTTGCGAAGTCCGGATTCCTTGGGAAAAACTTTTTTTCGCACCGACCGGAATCCGCCCCTTCCGCAAGCCGCCGACCGCAGCCGGACTCACTTCGCCCAGAAAGCAGGACGATCGACGCCTCACGCGCCGGCACCACCATACCGGATCGCCGACGGGATCCGGGCCGACTCCGCGAGCAATGGCCGGTTAAGGAAAATCCGTATCGAGGAACTCGTGACAACGGCCAGCGAAATGAAGAAAATCATCCCGGGATCGGCCGTGCCGCTTATCAGGGAAGCGGAGATGATGCCGGCAAGCGCGCAGGCCCTAACGCTATCCACCGTGGCGGCATCCCGGACGTCGAGCGTGGTGTCGAGATATTTCGGACGTCTTGCGATATCCAATACCAGCAAAGCCAGCATGATACATCCTACGGCGCCCAGTTGCGAAATTACGGCGACAAGCCAGCTCGACGCCCGTGAGCTGCCAATGCCCACGCCGAGCCCGAGCGTGTCTGCAAATGATTTGAGGCTTATGTAATTCCAGTAACCCCGCTCCTGACCCGAGGCGGAACCTGCCTTCTCGAAGATGGCCTCGTTCACAAGGCGTATCAACGGATCGAAGAACTTGTCGCTATGGACCGCGAGGCCAAGGGCCACGAACAAGCCGACGAAGCCGAGTGCCAGCAGAAAGATCTCCTGCGAATGCAGCCGCCGCATGGAAAGCGAACGGCAAATTGAGAATGCAACAGGCATGCCGAGCAGCGTAAGGCCAACATAACCGGTCGATGAAGTCGACAGCACAAGCAAGGCCATCAGGGTGAGCGCGAGGGCAAGGGCAAAACGCGACGCGGTCCTTCTCCAGTAAGTGAATGCGAAAGCCAGAGCGGCAAGCGACATACTGGCGAATGCGGATGCCTCCGACTGGGCACCGGCGATGCGGACAAAGCCGGCCTGCGTTGTATCGGTCAGCATCGCGTAGCTCGCCGTCCGAAGAAAAGCGAGGATATCGCCAGCACCCACGAGCTTGCTCATCAGATCGAGCAGTCCAAAGCCGGTGTGCAACGCGCACCACAGAAAGAAACCGCGTCGCACCTGTTCAAGCGCATCGTTGCGCAAGAGGTTGGCCGACAGCGCCAGGAAGACCAAGCCATTGAGGACGAAATAGCCCGTCTGCGATATGTTGCCCGACACGGGGCCGAGCGGTGCCTCATAGACGCCGCCCAGCGTACGCGAAGCGACGAACACGCTCGTCTGGCCGGAGAACAATCTCGGGAAAAGGACTGCTCCGATCACCGCATAGACCAAAAGGGCGCAAACCAGCCACACCGCGTGGCTGTAGCGGAAAATGACGCCGATATCGGCTCTTATCCCCCGCTTGAAAGGAAGCGTTATGAGCAGGAGCCCGGCAAACAGCGTGTAGATCAGAGGCGAGGCGCCGCCGAGGGACCTGAGCGTCATAAGCGCCGTTGCGCCAAAAGCCATCGAGGCACAAAGCCCGACGAAGAGGGATCGCGCGGGCCAGCAGGCGAAGGCCAGGATCGCGGCGCAGACCAGGATGCCGGCGAGCGACGGTTGCATGATCTAGATCCCGCCCCACCCGACGACAGAGGTTGCAAGCCGGCAGATAGAGCGGTCGGGACCGTCTTTCCCGCGATTGTGACGCGTCCTATTCTCCATGTGGGGGCGGACATAGCAAGGAACGTCATCTTGGTCTGGTATTTGGCGGTGACGATTGCCGGGACGCTTATCGGCCTCCGCTTCCGCGCCGGCGCTCTCATAGCGGCTACACTGGCAACGGCCGTTCTGGCGTTCGTTCTCCAGACGCATGGCCACGGTCTCGGCTGGCCTTCGCTCCGAGCCGCCTTGCAATCTGCGGTCCTTCTTCAACTCGGCTACCTTGTGGGTCTCTCCGGCACGATGCTGTGGCGCCGTCTCCATCGATGACGAGCCGCCGGTAAAGGCGGCAACGCTTTTTCCGGCTCGCGCGGCGATCATCGTCTATTGCGGCGTTTGCCCGGCCCGACGCCGGAATTGCGCGTCGGAAGATTTGCGAACTCTTGTCAGCACCACGCCAAGGACGGACGCCTTGGCCATGAAAAGTGCATGGATCAGTTCGGCCACCACGCCCTGCGAGGTCTTTCCCCAACCGACGGCGACGATAACACCGTCCAGTTGCGACGCTACTGCCAGACCGTGGCTTCCGGATGCGAAGGGCGGCAGATCCACGATCACCATTTCGTAGTGCTCCAGCGCCGTGAACGTCTCGCGGGCATTCTCGGCGGTGAGCAGGTTGTACCTTTCCGCGACGCTGTTCGGCAGGATGTCGAAAGCGTGATCCGGGTCGGGACTGATCCCGGCGATCCATTCCACGCCCTTGCCCCTCTTCGTCGGACAATTGTCACGCTCAATCCCGGTGGAGACGACAGGGTGCTCCGCATCGGCATCGATCAACAAGGTTCGCATGCCCGACATCGCCCACAGCGCGGCCAGATTGCCGGCAAGCATGCTCTTTCCCTCATAAGGAGAAACCGACGCTACCCCAATAAACCGGATCGGCCGGTCGAGTGCGGCAATACCGACGGCTGCCTTGATACCCTTCATCGTGCGAGCGAATGGAGAGCCCGGTGCGCGTATCAGGTCGTTGGCCTCGGCGAACCCGGCCAAACGATGCGGCGCAGCGGGAAGTTCGCCGAGGCATTCCAGCCCCAATTCCTCACGCAATTGCTTTGGCGAACGGATAGTATCGTCGAGCAGATTGCGAAGGAAGGCGAGCCCCACGCCCAGCATGATGCCGCTCACCGCCCCGAACGCCAGGATGAGCTTCTTGCGAGGATCGCTCGGTGCGAGCGGGCTCGTCGCCTGGGTTATCACCCGGGCATCCGGAGATGGGCGCTGGTTGGCCGATGTCGTGAAGGCCTGCAGGAAGCTTTCGTACATTTTCTTGTAAGAGTCTGCCGTCGCTTCCAGTTCTTCGAGCGTGACGCCCTTCCCGTTGCCTTCGCCCGCTGTCGAACCGTCGTCGGTAGAAGGCACGCGCGCGCCGATTGCATAGTCATGCCGGGAGCGGAACGTCTGCGCGGCGATGGCGGCATCGTTCATTTGTACGCGGATATGCTCGATCCGGTCCTCCAGCCATTGAAGGCCGTTTTCCGTGTCATCGACCCGCGTATCGAGCTGTTCGCGCATGTAGGCTTCAGCAGTCGCGTTGGCGATCTCAGCGGCCTGTTTGGGATCGCGCGAGCGGAAAGCGATCTCCAGAGCATAGGAGACACCGACCCGATGCACGTCGAGATTCTTCATGAAAGTATCCATCGTCCGCCTGGCGCGCACGAACTCGGCCTCCGGAGAATTGTCGATCGGCTCGGCAGCGGGGTCTTCGTGGAACCACAGCTTCCCCGCATCCTCCTTTAAGCCGAGCGCCTGCCGGATAATGTGCTCAAGGATAACGAGACGGCTGGCGATGGTGTCGGTCTCTGTAAAATCCGCATCATGGACAAGATCGAGCTTGTCTATCACCAGCTTGGCGATCTTTTCCGACTGAAGCACGACGATCTGGCTCTCGATCTGGGCTGTATCGAGCGAGAGATTGACCTCGGACGGCTGCAATTGAAGCGAGGTCGGCAACTTCGGCGTTATCAGCACTTCCGCGCTTGCGGTGTAGGTGGGCTCCGTCGTCACCACGTAAAGCTGCGCCAGAAGGAGGCCAAGCACGACGAACAGAGCGATCGGAAGCGCACTCGCCCTGACAAACGCGAGGACATCGGCAAAGCTTGTGAAGCCGCTGTCCCGTTCCCGCTGCAGACGAGACTGAGCTATGTTGGCCGGCCATGTGCGCTCTAGCATCGGATTGTACCTGTCATCGGAATGCCTGCCTGCACTTCCCTGCGTCACGGCCGGCGGGATGGCTCACACTAGCCCCATTGGCCCGGTCGTCTGAACACCGCCTATTGGCGAACCTGCCTCCTCCGGAAGAGAGAGCAAGGCGTGGTCACTGGGTGGAAGCGGCATCCGCCAATCCACTGCCCGCCTTCTTCGATTGCCCCGGGGAATTGTTCGAGCCGATCAGGGACAGATCGAAGTCACCCGCCCCGAAGATCGGCTTGATATCCACTTTCACCGTGTCGCCGGGTGCGAGCGCCGTGCCCTCTTCTGCCGTGATTTCGGTTTCCTTGCCGTCCTTGCCAGGCCGGACGATGGTGAAGATGGGCTCGGGTCTTTCTCCGGCCGCGCGCATGGCAAGCAATTTGGGCACCGCCATGCTTGAGCTTTGCAACAGCGCCGTCGCGGTCTTCATCTTGCTCGCAAGTTCGTCCAGTTGGGACTGCGTATCCCTGAGCGAGACGACCACCTCGTTGTCGTAGCGGTTCTTGAGGTCGAGGATGGAGATGTCTGTACGGCTTATCTCCTGCCGCGATCTCAAGAGGCTTGTTTCAGCGGCCAGGCGGGTGCTCTGGAACTGCGCGAGCTCCCTTTCCAATGAAATCTGGCGCGGAGCGGCGACGATCCCCTTGTCGACTAGCGAGGACACCCCGGTCAGTTCCTTCTCGATGAGGCTGATCTGCTTGTCATGGAAGCCGAGTTGGCCCTGAAGCGAGCCGAGTTCGTCGCTGAGCGTCTGCCGCAGGCTCTCCAGCGCCTTGGTCTGGTTCTCCAGACCTTCCCGGCGCGCCTTGAAGATAGCCTCCTCCTGCCGCATCACCTCGGCGGCGGGGCCACTGTCCGCGCGGGAGGTCAATTCCGGTGGAAACTGGATATGATCGGCCCCGGTATGCTCGGCTTCCAGCCGCGCCTTGCGCGCAAGGAGGCTGAGCGCATTCAGGCCGATCACGTCGACATCGCCCTTCTCGGACAGCATATCGCGCACCATGCCGGTGACGCCATCCTCGCGATCGCGCAACCCGCCTGCAAGCGTCATCGCCTGCAAAACCGTCATGTTGGGCGCATAGGGAAATTGGCCGGGCTGGGCAACGGCGCCCACGACGTAGACAGGCCGGAAGCCGATGATTTCAACAGAGGTATCCGGCGCGTTGATAAGTTGCATACGGTCCTTCAGCCGTTCACCGATCTGCTCTCCCAGCTCGATCGCCGTGCGGCCCTCGGCACGGACGGCGCCGGCAAACGGAAGCGACACCATGCCGTCAGGACCGACGGTGAATTCGTCGTTCATCGCCTTCCATTCGAAGATGTCATCACGCGAGGCGCGCCACTCGTAGACCTTGAGCCTGATCTTGTCCTGAGGTCCGAGAAGATATTCCTCCGCCCCTGCTGGTGAGGAGATACCGGTCAGGAGAAGGGCCACGGCCACCACGCCGAGCCAGAACTTCGCCGAATGCGGCTTTTGCCGCAGATGCAGGTATGCGATGGGCAACGTCATTTGCGCATCCTCAATATATATTCGGGCTCTATGCGCCCAAGCAGCAGATGGGAGATGGCGAGGAGATTGCCGTAGAGCCGGCCGCGCCGGTCGATATATGCTTCCGGCCACAAGCTGCGGCTGAGATTGGCGGCGATGTTACGAAGCATGAGCCGCATCGCGAACCGTGGCGGAACCGTGCCCTTGCGGATGAGATAAAGTGGATTGGCCACCTGCGAGTAGCCGAAGCGCATGCCGTTGATCCTGCCCGATTTTGCGCCGAGATGGACGCCACGGATCACATCCACGCGAACGACGCGCCCCTTCTTCCGCAACTGGCTGGTGAAATCGATATCTTCCTGCCAGCCATAGAGCGGCAGCCGCTCGTCGAAGCGAAGGTCCCCGATCGCGGCCGCACGGATCGACATGTTACAGCCATACGCGCCGACATGGTCTGCCACGCCCGTCGGCGGGTCTCTTTCCGGCAGATTGAGAGCAAAAAGGCCTTCTTCCCAGTCGAGGCCGGCGGTGCAGGCGCCGTCACGCGCGACGCGCCCCATGACGACCACCCAGTCCCGATGTTCCTCGAAAGCCCGGCATACGCCTTCCAGATAGTCGTCAGCCGGAACGAAATCGTCATCGAAGAAAGTGACGATCTCGAACCGGCCCAATACGGAGCGGAGCGCGTTATTACGCTGGGCGGCAAGCCCGGTCCGGCCGAAAATCGTCCTCACGGGAAACCGATATCGGCGCAACGTCTCGATATGGGTCTCGTCTGGAGCTGAAAGGATCACCTCATCCGGCAGGCGCGATTGCCCTTCAAGATGCGCCAGGAGCCGCGTAACCAATCCACCTCGACCAAGAGTAGGTATGATCACGACGAGCCGTGCCGAAGGCTTTCTCGTCTTCTTCCGCGTCAAAAAGAGTGCCTCCCTGCCGACGCCTTGAAATCGCACGATAAGGCCAGCCACGACACGAAGCAGCACGCGAAGAAGGCTGGAATCCGGTATCGAGAGAGGTAGCTGGCGCCATGCGCGGGCGTACAGGTCACTGATTGGTGAGGCGGTGCTACCACCGATGGTCAGCTTGCCCATGCGGAGGCAGCGGCTTCAGATTTTCGCGAAGGCCGGATGACCACGGAAGCATCTGAAATCAGAAGGCGGAACAGCTTGTTACGAGGCTCGGAACCTATTCGTGAATCCGCCCACTCCGGCCCCGTCATCCTGCGGACGGCCATCCGGCCTTCTGCCCGAACCTTTGAGGCCGGCCCGAAGGCGCCTCCCGGCCGATCGGAGACGGCCCGGATTGGCGTGCGCCGATGGAGCATCAATGGCGATTTCACAACTCTCCGGCCAACAGGCGTGGCACGCTACGCACGTGAAACGACGCTTGCACTCGATGCTCTTCTTGCCGAAGGCCACCCCCTCGCCGAGGGTCTTGTTATCGATTTGCTGGTGCCGAGACCGATCGAGAATCCACTGCCGCTGAAGGCTCTTCCCGTTCGTCTGGTGTCCGAATACAGCCGGCCGCGCCTGCCGCAATTCTGGGTACAGGCGCAATTGCCCAGGCATGTCGAAGGCGGGCTTCTCAGCTTCTGCAATCTAGCGCCCGTCGCCCTCAAGCGACAGGTCGTATGCGTTCATGACCTCCACACGATGATCGTGCCGGAGAGCTACGGCCGGTTTTTCCGCTGGGCTCACCGGCTCATCCTGCCGACACTCGGCCGGCGCGCTGCCGCCCTTACCACAGTGTCGGAATTCTCCCGCTCGGAGATAGTCGCCCGCAACGTGGCGCCTGCGCGGAAGGTGACGGTTACCTACAATGGAAGCGATCATGCCGGCCACTGGGAAGCGGCCCGATCGAGCCTCGGCCGCTGGCCCGACTGGCCTTATGTGCTTTGCCTGGGCCAAGGCCAACCATACAAGAACATGGAACTGCTTGTTCGCCTTGCGCCCGCCCTCGAACGGATGGGCCTGGATCTCTGGGTCGCCGGCGACATCGCGCCCGGCAAATTGTTTGCGGAGGGAAAGCCAACAAATGTCCGCCTGATCGGCCGGGTCGGCGATGACGACCTGAAGGCGGCGCTCGCCGACGCGCTTTGTTTTCTTTTCCCCTCGCGGATCGAAGGTTTCGGCCTACCGGCGGTCGAGGCAATGGTTGCCGGCTGTCCGGTTGTCGCCTCCACCTCGCCCTGCCTTCCCGAGATCTGCGGCGAAGCGGCGCTCTATGCCGATCCCGACGACGATGGCGCATGGATCGATTGCATCAAGCGTCTGAAGGACGACAAGGTTCTTCGCAGCCAGCTCGTCGCAGCAGGCAAGGTACATGCGGCGGCCTATTCATGGCGGCACGTGGCTGAAACTTATCTCAAACTCATGGCCTCGATCGACGGGGTCGGTGAGTAACTGGCCTGCCACTTGGCCAATGCGTCGGGTTGAGGAGCAGGTTCTGCTATTGGGAAATACGGCACGCCATCCATCGCCGCCATCGCCTGAAGATAGCGCTCGGCCGAGATGAGCCAGGAAAAACGACCCGTTGCGGCGAGGCCGTGCGTGATCATTCGTCGCCGCAGCGCCGGCCTCGTCGCCAGTTCCATGAAAGAATTGAACCATGCGTCGGCATCATCGGGCGAAGCGTAGAGGGCAGCGTCCCCGCAAATCTCCGGCAGGCTTGCGCGGTCGGATACGATAACGGGACATCCTAGCGCCATCGCCTCGAGCGGAGGCAGTCCGAAGCCCTCGACGAGCGACGGAAACGCCAGGCACAGGCAATTCTGGAGGAGCGCCGCCAGTTCATCATCCGACAGGCGACCGAGCCACGTGACATTGGATGCGGCAGCATCGCTCCTTCCCGCGCCAAAGACCCGCGCATCCGATCCGCCGACTATGGCAAGCCGCAGCCCGGCCAAAGCGAGCCGATCCGCCATGCCGGTGATGAGGTCGGTGTTCTTATGCGGAGCTCGGCTGCCGAGAAGGACGATCGTGTCCTCCGCAGAGAAAGCAGTGAGAGGCGGCGTACGCTCCGGTGTCCAGCGGCGGATGTGTTCGTGCCCGTCGGGCGCGACGAAGAGCTTGTCTGCGCGGCAGACGCCAAACCGCACAAGTTCGGCGGCGGAATATTCCGATACGGTGGAAATCGCGGCCACCCTCCTGCCGAGCGCGGGGATGAGCGTTCGGTAGAGCAAACGGAAGGAAGGCGTATAGCTTTGCGGGCAAAGCCGCGTATTCATGTCGTGGATGCAAACGATCTGCCGGCGGAGCGCGACAGGGCCCGTATTGCAGAGGCTGAGCAGCCCTCCCCTGACACCCGTGGGCAGCGTAACCTGCTCCCACATATGGCCACCAAGCCTGCCAACCGGACGAACAGCAATATTGCGCAACGGAAGCGTTGCCTCCGTGCCGGGCGGGATCAGTAACTCGATTTCAAGCTCTCGCGGGCCGTCGGCAAGCAGGGTGTCCAGCGCGCGTACAATCTCACCCGCATAGCGTTGCACACCCGTCATGGGCTGCGTAAGGAAACGGCCGTTTATAGACCAGTGTCGTTGCATGGGTGTTGTCGATCCCGATCACAGGCGATCCAGCGACAGCCATTCAGGGGCGGCCTACCGGAAGGAGTGTCGGGGCGAAGACTGGCGACGTCACCACCCTCTTTCGGATAGGCGGGCATTCGAACGGCCTAGTTGTGCGAGCACGCCCATTCAACGAACCTGACAGGGGTTGAACGGGGAATAGCGCACGCCATGAAAATCGCCATCATCCACGAATGGCTGACCACCTATGCCGGCTCCGAGAAGGTGCTCGAGGCGATGTTGGCCGAATATCCGCAGGCGGATGTCTTTACGCTCATCAATTTCCTGCCCAAGGAGCACGGGACGACCATCCTGCCGCGCGTCGTGCGGACCAGCTTCATGCAGAAGATACCGCTGGTCAGGCATTTCTACCGGCACCTGCTGTGGATGATGCCTTTCGCCGTCGAGCAGTACGATCTCTCCGAATACGATCTGATAATCTCGAACTGCCATTCCGTCGCGAAGGGCGTCATTACAGGGCCGGACCAGCTTCACATCTGTTACTGCTATACACCCATGCGCTATGCTTGGGACCTGCAGAATCAGTATCTGGCGGAATCGGGCATGAAGAGCGGCCTGAAGGGCCTGCTCGCTCGCATGCTCCTCAACCGCATCCGCATCTGGGATATGCGAACGGCGCCGGGCGTCGATCATTTCATTGGCTGTTCCGGCTATATTGCCCGACGGATCCGAAAGATCTACCGGCGCGATGCGACTGTGATCTATCCGAACGTCGCCGTCGAGGATTTCGTGATCGGCAACGGTCCGCGCGAGGACTTTTACTTCACTTCCTCACGCATGGTTCCCTACAAGAAGATCCATCTGATCGTAGAGGCGTTTTCGAAGATGCCGGATCGCCGGCTCGTCGTCATCGGTGCCGGACCGCAGTTCAAGCGCATCCAGGCACTTGCCGGGCCCAACGTGACACTTCTCGGCTATCAGCCATTCGATGTCCTAAGGTCACACTTGCAGCGTGCCAGGGCATTCATCTTCGCCGCCGAAGAGGATTTCGGCGTCGCTCCATTGGAGGCGCAAGCCTGCGGCACACCGGTGCTGGCCTATGGCAAAGGCGGCTCGCTTGAAACAGTTGCCGAAGGGGTGACAGGGCTGCATTTCCACGAGCAGTCGGCAGACGCGATCCGCGATGCGGTGGAACGGTTCGAAAAGCTGCCGGCGGACTTTTTCAATCCGGAAGCGTTGCGCCTCCATGCCGACAAGTTCTCAACGAAGAATTTCCGTGCCCAATTCCGCGCATTCGTCGAGGCTCGGTGGGCCGAGCATCTCGCATCGGTCGGCGCTGGAGCATGGGACGAACCGCTCGGCGAAGTCAACACGGACAGGCCAGTCAAGGACCGCCAGTCGCAGGTCGGGCGCAAGGAACTGTTTCATCTCGTCCCCAAAACCGCTTCAGAGAGCGCCTGATGAAACGAGCGTTGATCACCGGCATAACCGGCCAAGATGGCGCCTATCTCGCAAGCTTACTGCTGCAGAAGGGATATCAGGTGACCGCCGCTTACCGGCGGTCGAGTTCGCCGGATTTTTGGCGCATCCGTGAGCTCGGCATATCAGACCATCCCCGGATGAGGCTGACCGAACTGGAACTCGTCGATCTCGGTTCCTGCATGCGGCTGATCGAGAAGACGGAGCCTGACGAGATCTACAATCTGGCTGCGCAGACGCATGTCGGCTTTTCCTTCCATCATCCCCTGACAACGGCGCATGCGACCGGGCTCGGCCCGCTGCACTTTCTGGAAGCAATCCGCAACATCGACCTCGGCATCCGCTATTACCAGGCGTCGTCGGCGGAGATGTTCGGCAAGGTGCAGGCCGTGCCGCAGAACGAAGCAACGCCATTCTATCCGCGCAGTCCCTATGGCGTAGCGAAACTGTTCGCCCACTGGATGACCGTCAATTACCGGGAATCCTATGGCCTGTTCGGGTGCAGCGGCATCCTCTTCAACCATGAATCGCCGCTGCGGGGGCGCGAATTCGTTACCCGCAAGATCACCGACGGAGTGGCGCGCATCCGATTGAGCAATGCCGGGCCGATCGAACTCGGCAATCTCGGCGCAAGGCGCGACTGGGGATATGCCAAGGAATATGTAGAGGGCATGTGGCGCATGATGCAGGCCGACAAGCCCGCCACTTATGTCCTGGCGACCAACCGCACCGAAACTGTGCGTGATTTCGCTACGATGGCTTTCGCCGCCGCAGGCATGGATGTCGAGTGGGCAGGCCGGGATGAAAACGAACGCGGGCTGTGTCCGAAGACCGGCCGGGAATTCGTGCGCATCAATCCGGATTTCTATCGCGCGGCCGAGGTGGACCTGCTGAAGGGCGATGCCTCCAAGGCGCGGGATCTTCTTGGATGGAAGCCCGGAACGACACTCGAACAGCTATGCGCCATCATGGTCGAAGCCGACCTTGAACGGGTCGAGCGCGAATTGGCCTTCCATCATCCCAAGCCGAAATTACGGCGCAACCCTCCGAAGACAAGCGGCCAACTCCCGATGCATTCTTCAGGCTCCGCGACGGAATCCGTCCTCGCCTCGCCTGCCCTGGCCCCGACACGCTGACTATTCCCCGATCGAGACCGGTCCTCAGGCGCTCTTGCGCACGTATACCGGCCGTGGTGGCTGGTCATTCTGGTTGAACCGCCTGTAGACGGTCTGCGACGGCCGTCCGACGAGATAGCGTTCCACGCCGTCTTGCAGCGCCCTCGCATAAATTTCGAGCGCACCATCAATCGCTTCCAGCGTGTAATCGATATCGGCGTCCTGATGCGCGTAGCTGACGACCAGCGACGGCATCAGAATCCCGCGGCGGATGGTTTCCTGCAGCAGCAAGGAGCGAAACGCTTGTGAGGGAACGCCGTCCCGGTCAAGCGTTGCATAGGCTAGGCAGCACGCCCGGCCGACGGGATAGACGAAGGCATCGATGCCGCGCCGCCCCGCAGCTTCTTCGATACCGGCCTTCAGCTTTCTGCCTTGCCTGTCGAGATGCTCGACGACCGGTTGCGTCCGGTAGGTTTCCATCGTGGCGATGCCGGCGGCCATGGCGTGGGTTTCCGCGCCATGGGTCGTCGA
>JBDZVC010000355.1:0-4527 GCA_040255475.1 Phyllobacteriaceae bacterium
TGCCGTAGCGGTCGAGCAGCACCCGCGTCACGCGCGTGTCCTCGCAGGCGAGGATATCGACGGCGGCCAGTGTCTCCAGCGCGCGCAAGGTAATGTCGCCGAGGTTGCCGATAGGCGTCGCCACCGGATAGAGCGCCGGCTCCAGCGGCCGCGCCGTCATGGCAGCTTCGCCGATCAGATAGGATCTGTCCCGGTTCTCCCCGTTCATCTATGCCTCACGCAGCTCGCTCCGGCTTTCTTTGCATGACGGAAGCGCTCCTGCAAAGCGCGAGGCTGTTCAGCGTAGCGTGATTTCCGATTTCAGCGTCACGCTTTCGAAGTCCGAGATCAGGATATCGACCGAAACGTCCCAGCGCCCGGCGACCGGCAGGCGAAGCCCGTCAACCCGCCATTGACCTGTGTCCAGCTTGCGCGCTTCCCGCCGTATGGGCTCGATGCCGGCCGACGGCATGGAGAAGGAGAGCGTCACCTCCTTGGCGTCGAGTGGCTCGAGATCGCCGCTGACGATGAAGGTCGAGACGGAAACGGGGCCGGCGCGCCCCGGCGAAACGGTGAGGCTGGCCATCGCTTTATCGGCATGGATATGGACCGAGACGGGAGGGACGGGCGCGGCATCGGCGAGCGCGCGGGGCGGCGGCGTGAAGCGCCAGAGCGCGACCGTGCAGAGGATCGCGGTGACCAGCACGATCTCGCCGGCAACGGAGCGGACGAAGCGTCTCTCGGCTCGCGTACCGTCGGCAAGAACCGGCTTCGTCAGTCGCCATCGGTTGAAGGCCGCGACGGCGAGCAGAAGCGCGACAAGCACCAGCTTGGCGAGAAGCACCCGGCCATACGCCGTCGAGACGAGTGCCGCGAAGTGGCCGACCTGCACGATGGCGAGCGCTATGCCGGCGGCAAGGAGCGCCGCCAGAACATAGGGGATGGCCCCGGAAAAGCGCAGGAGCGTCGGCCTTGCAGCGGGATTTCGGCTTGCGAAGAACACCGCGAGCGGCGTCAGCGCCCCGACCCAGAAGGCGACCGCCGTAGCGTGCACGAAGACGGCCGGCCGCATCAGCCATTGCGGATCGGCCGTAGCCGCGTGCCCGCTCGAAGCGAGCGCCAGCCCGGCCCCGATGATCGCGAGCGCCGAAGCCGCTTGCGACCCGCCCCGCCTGCGCGAATAAAGCGCCCATAGGGCGGCGAGCATGGCAAGCGATGTGAAGAGGGCGGTGAGCGCATAGCTGGTCGACAGCGCCGTTGCCCAGACCTTCGGTTGCGCCAGCGAGTCTAGGCCGAGATCGAGCGCATCGGCGCCGAGCAGGCCGAGCGAGAGTCCCGTCGCAGCGAGGCCGGCAATGCTTGCGCCGGCGATGAAACGGCGCGCGGCTCTCGCACCTTCTGCAAACCAGGCGAGGAAGAACGCGCCGCCCGCGCCGGCGAACAGCCCGATATAGACCAGCACCCGACAAAACCAGATCGCGCCGCGCAGCGGCCAGTCGATTGCCTCCGTCGCGTCTGCGGCTGCTCCCCCGCTTGGCATGCCGATCGAGAAGACCACCGCGCCCCCGACCGGATGCCCGTCCTCGGAGATGACGCGCCAGGAAAGCACGTAGCTTCCCGTGCCGAGGGAGGCAGGCGCGGCCAGCACGACCCGATTGCCGTCGAGCCTCGGCTTGCCGACCGAAACCGTGCTCCCGTCCGGCTCCACGAGCTTGAGGATGAGCGGCGACACTGGCTCGTCGAAGGTGAGCGACAGTTCGGCCGGCGCCTTTGCCAGTACGGCCCCGTCCGCCGGATCGGAAGCGACAAGCGCCGCATGCGCCAAGGCCTGTCCGGCAAGGAAGGCGCTCAACAGCAACGCGCCGATAAGCGACAATGCGACACGCGACATTGTTTGATCGGTTCGGATTTTCATTGTGACGAGGGGAAGGCCCGCTGTATGCCAGCCTTCCCTTCTCCCCTAGTTCTTCGGCAGCAATTTCACACCCGGCGCCGGGTGTTCGACCGAATCCGGGTCGGCGCCTTCGGCCGGCTTCTCGATCCAGTGCGTCACGCCCTTCTCGCATTCCTGCACCACGGGGAAATAGAGCATCTCGCCGGCCGTCAGCGAGTCCGCCAGGAAGCCGCTCATGACGAACTCGTCATAATAGTCGTCGGGCAGGTTGCCGCTCCAGTCGATCTCCTTGATGCCCTCGCTGATCGAATGGCCGTAGAATTTGTAGGTCTTGTCGTACTTGCCCTTGACGATGTCGATTTTCCAGCCGGCCTTCGGCATCGGCTTGACGCCGATATAGCCTTCGGGGACCTGCACGCGAAGCTTGACAGTCGCCTCGCCCGCACAGCCATGCGGCACGCGGAAAACGGCCTTGTAGCCCGAGCCGATTTTGGCCTGCTGCTGCTCGAGGGTGACGTGGGCAAAAGCGGTGCTGGCGAACAACGTGCCTGCGGCCGCGAGAAGGATGGATTTCAGCATTTTCGTTCCTTGCATGCCGACGGAGAGGCGCTTTCAGGCGCAATCCTGCCGGCGATCTGTCGGACGACGGCGTCAGCCGTTCATCCGGATAAATGATTGGATGAAGGATGGCGGGACGGGTTCCCGCCGCGCGGTCATGCGAGGTACGGAGGTGCCTGCGGAGGGGCCGACGGCGGATAGGCGGCACGGATGACGGGCGGTGCCGATGGAAGCGGAAGAGCGGCCGGCAGGCCGATCCGTTCGACCGAGACGGCGCAATCCGGCGCCAGGACGAAGAATGAGGACGAGATGCGGCAGGCGTCGCAGCCATTGCGATGCGCCTGCTTGTGGTCACCCTTTCCGGCTATGTCGGTTACGCAGATAAACGGCAGGGAGCCATCGGGGAAAGCGTGGGCCGCGATGGCGAGCGTATCGGTGCGCGGCAGGGAGAGCGGCTGATGGCCGAACGCCACCAGCGCCAGCGACAATGCGCAGACGAGGCGCACGAAAATCTGCCGGACTGACAAGCCGAAACGCATTGGCCCTTTCCTCTCCGGCTTTTTTAGGCCCGCGAGGCCGGCCGGTCCATGCGGCATGATGGATGGCCGGAAGGAGGGGAAGGACATGCGCGCGTTTCCATGATTGACGTAGGCCGCCTTGCCCGGCGTAATGCTCGTATAGCGAATGGGGTGGTTCATGCGGCAGGGCAGCATCAGGCATTTCGGCGGTACGGCCGGTTTGGGCATCGGCCTTGCCTTTGCGTCTGTCGGGCCGGCACTCGCCCATGCCGGCGATGCCGGCTTCGTCCTTCTCCTGCCGACCGGCTATTACCTTGCCGGCGGCGCGCTTGCCGTGGCGCTGAGCTTCGTCATTCTCGCAATGGTGCCGCCCGGTCCGCTGGCGCGGCTGGCCGAATGGCGCCGGACGCTTTTCGCCACGCCGCTGGAATGGCGGCTCGTCCTTTCCTGGCTTTCTTTTGCCGGCTTCGCGACGCTGCTGGTCGCCGGCTGTTGGGGCAGCCGCGACCCGCTCTCCAACCCATTGCCACTGGTCTTCTGGACCATCTTCTGGGGCGCGCTGGCGATCGTGGAAGGGCTGGTCGGCGATATCTGGTTCTGGATCAATCCGTGGTACGGCCCATACCGGCTTCTGTCGGCGTTTCGCGGGCGTTCCGGCGCTGAAGACGGCGACCGGGCGCTGTCCGGCGGCCTCGCCTATTGGCCGGCGGCGATCCTCTTTTTTGCCTTCGCGTGGTTCGAACTGGTTTATCCGGCGCCGGAAGACCCGAGCCGGCTGGCGGCCGTCCTGCTCGTCTATTATCTCGCCAATCTCGTCGCCATGCTGGCCTTCGGCTACTCGGCCTGGATGCGGCAGGGTGAATGCCTCTCGGCCTTCTTCCTCATGATCTCCCGCCTCGCACTGTTTTCGGGGCGCAGGGACGAAAACGCGCGCGACCGGCCGATCGGCCTCGCACTCCCCGGTGCGCGGCTGACCTCTGCCGAGGCGCTGCCGCTTAGCGGCATCCTGTTCCTGCTTCTGGCGCTGAGTTCGGTTTCCTTCGATGGACTGTCGCGTACCTTCGCCTGGCTCGGCTTCGTCGGCATCAACCCGCTCGACTTTCCCGGCCGCTCGGCGGTCATCGGCGTCAACACGGCCGGACTGGTCGGCATGGCGGCGGCCCTTTGCGGGGCGTTCCTCCTCGCGGTATGGCTGGGGCATATCCTTTCCGGCAGCACCGTCTCCTTCCGGCGCGCGGCGGGGGCGCTCGCATGGTCGATCATCCCGATCTCGCTCGCCTACCACATCGCCCACAATTTGACCGAAATCCTCGTCAACGCCCAATATGCGCTGGCCGCGATCTCCGACCCGTTTGCGAAGGGGTGGAACCTGTTCGGAACGGCCGGCATGCATGTCCATGCGGGCGTCACGGCCGGCTACGATTCGGCATGGGCGATCTGGAACACGCAGGCGGTGGTCATCATCGCAGGGCACGTGCTGGCGGTGCTCGTCGCGCACGTCATCGCCTGGCGCCTGCACGGCCCGGCCCGGAAGGCGGTAATGAGCCAGATCCCGCTTGCGGTGCTGATGGTCTTCTA
>JBDZVC010000356.1:0-4521 GCA_040255475.1 Phyllobacteriaceae bacterium
CATGATTGTTATCCATGAAAAGCCGCACCACGTGTGCGTTAGTCACGACCGGGACTCCCGCTGCCTCGCCGGCGGCGAGCAGGCGGGCCATCAGCCCGGCTCCCGTTTTCTCCGGAACGGCATGCATGCGGTGTCGCGAATGGCCCGGATAGAGGAAATCCGTCAGCACCGACCACTCGATGCCGTGCGCTTCGGCCAGCCATTCGAGTGCCGGCCCGATATTGCGCGCGGCAAGCTCGGCAAGATGCGGAGCGGCCCTGCCCTTCGACTTGGCCATGATGTCGGCGACAAAACGTTCGGGCGTGTCGTCCGCTATGCCGGCCTCACGCTGGAACAGCGTCGCCGGCGCAGGGACGAAGCCCGACGACATGGCAGTCGAACCGGAGGGCGTCGCATCGCGCTCCAGTACGATCACCTCGGCGCCCGCGGCGCTGGCGCGAAGCGCGGCGACCAGGCCGCAGGCCCCGCAGCCGACGATTGCCACGTCGGCGGACGCGTCGATGCGTTCCGGCAATCCGTAAACGACCGAAGGCTGGGCCCCATTCACGTCACGACGCCCCGATCCAGGCGACCGCCTCGGCGCAGGTCATGATGCGCGCTACCGTCGAAAGATCGCCGATGGCGCGTTCATGCGCCTCGCGCGAGAAGGCCGCGCAGCCGTCGGCAAGCACCGTCGCGGGAAAGTCGCGGATGTGGGCATCCCGCACGGTCGAGGCCACGCCGCCATTGGTGACGATGCCGCAAAAAATGAGTGTGTCGATCCCGGCTTTCCTCAGCACCCATTCGAGGCGCGTCATGTAGAAAGCGGAATAGGCGACCTTCTCGATGGAAAGATCGGCGGGCTGCAACTCATCCACCAACTGGTGGCCCCAGCTGCCGGGCGCGAAATCGCCTTTCCTCAGGAACGGACGCATGGCCTTCAGGTGCGGCGAGATGAAAGGCTCCCCACCCTTGCCGGGCACGAGCGTGAAATGCGTCGAGACGATCCAGCCGCCCTTGGCGCGCAGCGCATCAGCGACGGGCCGAACGCGAACCGGCAACGCGGCGATGTCGGCGTTCTTCTGGTCGCCACGCGCATAGGCGCCGTCCGCATGGAGGAAGTCGTTCTGCAGGTCGACAATGACGAGCGCAGTATGTCGGGGGTCAAGAGGCGCATGTTCGGACATCAGTTGGCTCCGGCCCTGCGTATGACCAGATTGCCGAATCCGTCCACTAAGGCGGAAAGGCCCGGATCGACGAAGATCGTCGTATCCGGCTGCTCGAGTATGGCCGGTCCCCGGATCGACGCTCCTTCGGCGAGATCGAGGCGCTCATAGACGAAGGCGTCGTGATAGGCGCCCTTGGCGTAGACGCGCCTTGTGCCCGTCCGGCAGGCCTCGGCCGGCTTCCCGCCGGTCGGCGCGAAGACCCTCATGTCGAGGTCGGGGCGGCGCCCGACCACTGCAACGCGGAAATTCATGACGCGCTTCGGGATGCCGTCGAGCAGCCGGCCAAAGGCTTCCAGATAGGCGGCATCGAAGGCGGCATCGATCGCCGCTGCGGTCAGCCCGCCCTCCCCGATGGAAATCGGCACGGAAACCGAATGCGTCTGGCCGAGATAGAGCATGTCGAGTTCGAACAACCGGTCGATCTGCTGAAATGCCGTGGCGGAGCGCTCAAGGATGCTTTCCGCCTCGCCGGCTACGGCCACCATCTGCCGGCCGAGTTCGCCCGCATCGAGATCATCAAGCAGGCGGTTTACCGTCTGAACGCGGTCGTGCCGCATATCGGCGACGACACAGCCGAGCGCGGAGGTGACGCCCGGAAAGCGCGGCACCAGCGCCGAACCGAGCCCGACTTCCTCGATCAGCGCGCCCGCATGCAGCGCACCGCCTCCGCCGAAGGGCATGGCCGCGAACTTCGCGGGATCGTGGCCTTTCTCGATGGAAACGAGGCGTATCGCTCCGGCCATCTTGGCGTTGGCGAGCCTGAGGACGGATTCGGCGGCATCCTCTATGGACAGGCCGAGCGGCGCGGCGATCTCACGCCCGATCGCGGCACGAGCGGCCTCCACGTCGAGACGATCGAGCTTGCCGCCGATCGGCCTGTCGGGGTTGATCCGGCCGAGCACCAGATTAGCATCGGTAACCGTCGGCCGTTCATTGCCGAGGCCGTAGCAGACGGGCCCGGGATCGGAGCCGGCCGATTCAGGCCCGACCCGCAGCAGCCCGCTCTTGTCGATCGAGGCGATGGAACCGCCGCCGGCGCCGATCGTCGTGATCTCGATCATCGGCGTGCGCACGACCATGCCGAAATCGATCGCCGTCTGCGCGGCCAGCGCCGCCTTTCCGTCCGCCACGAGCGAGACGTCGAAGGAGGTTCCACCCATGTCGCAGGTTATGATGTTGTCGAGCCCCGCCGCCCTGGCGATGGCGGTCGCGGCGATGACGCCTGCGGCAGGCCCCGACAGGGCTGTGCGGACCGGATAGCGCCGCGCCGTATCGGCCGACATGACGCCGCCATTCGACTGGACGATGAGCAGTTCGCCACCGAACCCGCCTTCGCCGAGCGCCGTTTCCAGCCGTTCCAGATAGGAAGAGACGACCGGCTGCAGATAGGCGTTGAGCGCGGCGGTGGAAACGCGCTCGAATTCCCTGATTTCAGGGAGGATTTCCGTTGCGGCGGTGACGAAGGCGTTGGGCCAGACGGAACGGACGGCCTCGACGGCCCGGCGTTCGTTGTCATTATTGGCATAGCCGTTGATGAAGAATACGCATGCGGCCTCGCAACCGCTTTCGGCGAGCGCCCGCGCCTGCGCCCGCACCTCCTCCTCGTCCACTATCTTCAGCACCGATCCGTCCGCGAGCACGCGCTCGGAAACCTCCAGCCGGTCGGTACGTTCGACCACCGGCGTGAAAGAGCCCTTCAGGCCCCATGTAGTCGGGCGGTCGCGCCGACGCATTTCGAGCACGTCGCGAAACCCTTCCGTGGTGATGATGCCGGTGCGCGCGCCCTTTCGCTCCAGAAGCGCGTTGGTGCCCACGGTGGTGCCATGGACGATGGTGCCGATCTCGGCAAAATCGGTGATCCGCTGCCCGATGCCCTGCACGAAGCCCTTGGACTGGTCGCCTCGCGTCGAGGGGACCTTGACGGTCGCGACCGTGCCGGCTGCTTCGTCGAGAACGAAAATATCGGTGAACGTGCCGCCGACATCGACGCCGACGACATAAATCGGATTCTTCAAGCTGCGGCCTCCCGGCTGCGGAGTTTCAGTGTCGCGGAACGATCGATCGTACCGTCGTCGGCGATTGCCACCCGATAGTCGGAGGTCGCTTTCTCAGGCGTGACGTAGCCCAGCCGGACATCGCGCGCGACCGCCTCCGGATCGCGCGTTGCGGGCTCGCCATAGCCGCCGCCTCCGGGAGTTTCGAGCCGCACCTTCTGGCCTTCGGTGATATGGATGCCGACCATCTTGGAAACCATCGGCGGCGAGTGCTCCCCGTCCGCCTGTTCGTAGACGAAACGGTTGGCCGCCGCCTCACCGCCATCGACGACACCTCTCGGAGCGTATTTGCCACGCTCGCCGAACAGGAACACGTCGGCGGATTTCTCCAGAAGCGCGATCTCGTAGACCGCGCCGAGCCCGCCCCGATAGCGCCCCGGGCCGCCGGAATCGGGCCTGAGCGCCCATTGGGTGAAGCGGACCGGATAGGCGGCCTCCAATATCTCGAGCGGCGGAATGGTGGCCGTCGAGATCGGCGCGTTGCCGTGGTTGAGGCCGTCGCCTCCGCCATGCGCGCCATGCCCGCCGCCGAAAAAGGAGAACATCACCCAACGCTGGCCGTTTCCGCGATGGCCGGCAAGCGACAGCGCGTTGATCGTGCCGTAGGCGCAGGCCATGGCCGGTCCCGGAGCGATTTGGGCGACTGCCTGGAAGACGACGTCGATCAGGCGCAGGATCGTCTCCGTATAGCCGCCGACCGGCTTCGGCGCCTTCACCGAAAGAAGCGAATCCGGATCGATACGGAATTCGACCGGCTCCAGCACGCCGGCATTGGCGGGCACGTCGCCGAAAATATGCTTCAGCGCCACGTAGCAGGCGGCGATCGTCGTGGAGCGCGAGATGTTCACCGGGCCGGCGCAAGCCGGCGAGGAGCGGGTGAAATCCATCACCATCCGATCCTTCTCGATCGTGAGATCGAGCGCGATCTTCAACGGTTCGTCGACAATGCCGTCATTGTCGAGGAAATCCTCGGCCGTGACGGTGCCCTGCGGTAGTTCGGCGATCTGGGCGCGCATCATCTCAGCCGCGCGGGCCTTGAGAGCGGCAAGGCTTTCGGCAATCGTCGCCGCACCATATTCGTCGACCAGCGCATGCATGCGGCGCTCGCCGAGTTCCAGCGCGTTGATCTGGCCGTTCAGGTCGCCGTAAAGCGACATAGGCAGGCGCGAATTCGCCGAGACGATATCCACGACATCCTGACGGTACTCGCCGCGGTCGAAGAGCTTCACCGGCGGGATCAGCATGCCTTCCTGGAAACA
>JBDZVC010000357.1:0-4508 GCA_040255475.1 Phyllobacteriaceae bacterium
GGGGGTGGATCGTTGCGGTTTTCGCGTGCCAATGCAGTTTGGCTCTCCGCCACCGCCATTACCGCTTTCACGATCTTGCGGTAGCCGGTGCAGCGGCAGAGTACGCCGCCGAGCGCATCCGTCACCTCGGCCTCGTCGGGATGCGGATTGTGCTCCAGGAGCGCAGTGGCGGCGACGAGGAAGCCCGGCGTGCAGATGCCGCATTGCGCCGCGCCATGTTCGAGGAAAGCGGCTTGCAGCGCGGAAAGCTGCCCGTTCGCCAGCCCCTCCACCGTGCGCACGCTCGCGCCGGAAACGCCTTCGGCCGGCATCAGGCAGGCGCAGACGGCCTCGCCATCGACGATCACTGTACAGGCGCCGCAATCGCCCGCGTCGCAGCCGATCTTCGTCCCGGTGAGCTTGAGTTCGTCGCGCAGCACCGAGGACAACCGCGCCACCGGCGAGGCGCTGACCGTCACCGGGCGGCCGTTCACCTCGAAACTGATCTCGGCTGGGGCGAGGCTCATGCGGCAAGCTCCGTTTCCGGAATGCCGGCGGCGCCGAGCAAAGCGCGGGCGATGATTTCCCGCGCGGCCACGGTGCGATATTCGCCGGAGCCGCGCACATCGTCTATCGGGGCAAGACCGGCGAGATGTTCAGTCGCAACCGCAGCGCCCAGCGAGATATCCGCTGCGCGGCCGACAAGAGCGGCCTCCAGCGCCGGCAGGCGCTGCGCTACGGCCGAACAGGAGCCAACGGCCACCGCCGCTTCCATGATGCGCCCGTCCGGCCCTGCTGCCAGCCGCACCGCCGCCATGGCGATGGAAATCACCAGATAGCGGCGGGCCCCCAGCTTGACGAAAGCCGAGGTGCCGCGCGCGAAAACCTTGGGCACGCGGATCGCGGTCACTATCTCGCCGGGCCGGATGGCGGCCTTGCGGTTGCCAAGGATGAATTCCTGGAGCGGCAGGCAGCGCGTGGTGCTCGCCGAGCGCAGTTCGATCTCGGCATCGAGCACCATCAGCGCCGGAACGCCGTCCGCCGCCGGAGAGGCGTTGCAGAGATTGCCGGCGACAGTGCCGACATTCTGGATCTGGATCGAGCCCACTTCGCGCGCCGCGGCTTTCAGCGCATCGAAAGCCGGCGGCAGACTGGCGTGGACGATAGCGCTCCATGTCGTGCGCGCGCCGATGACGATGTGGTCGCCATCATCGGAAATGCCGCGCAGTTCGGAAAGCGCGTTGATATCAAGCACGTTTTCGCGGAGCGGCTTCGCGCCGAGCGCCGGATAGAAATCCGTACCGCCCGCCAGAATCCGCCACGGCCCTTCGGCGAGCAGCGCCAGCGCCTCTTCCAGAGAATGCGGTTTCGCGTAGCGAAGCATTCCGTTCCCCGTGCCGTGCATAGCGGCAGCAAATTCATTGGTATGCAAATGATATCAGCGCCGCGCCACTTGTCAAAGAGAGCTTTTCCGGGTTCACCTTGCGGATCATCCCGCCGACACGGAGGAGAGCCGCATGGAAGAGGCCCTGATCGTCATCGACGTGCAGAACGATTTCTGCCCCGGCGGCGCGCTCGCGGTTGCCGGTGGCGACGCAATCGTGCCGCTGGTCAACGATATGATCCGCCGCTTCGACCATGTCATGCTGACGCAGGACTGGCATCCGGAGGGCCATTCCAGCTTCGCCTCCGAGCATCCCGGCAAGAACCCGTTCGAGACGGTGACGATGCCCTATGGCGAACAGACCTTGTGGCCGGACCATTGCATCCAAGGGAGCGAAGGCGCCGCCTTCCATCCCGCCCTCCAGTGGACCAAGGCGGAGCTTGTCATCCGCAAGGGGTTCCGAAAGGGAATCGATTCCTATTCGGCCTTCTTCGAGAACGACCACAAGACGCCGACCGGCCTCGCCGGCTACCTGAAGGAGCGCGGCATATCGCAAGTGACGCTTGCCGGCCTCGCGACCGATTTCTGCGTCGCCTATTCGGCGCTCGACGCGGTGCGCTCCGGCTTCACCGCGACGGTTGCGATGGGGGCCTGCCGCGCCATCGACCTCGGCGGCTCGCTCGCCGCCATGACGGACCGCATGAAAGCCGCCGGAGTGAAACTGATCTAATCGTCATTGGCGGCGGAAAGGTCCTCCGGCCGGAGGCCTTCGTCTCCTGGTTCGCTCAGATAGCCTTTCGCATGCGCCCATTCGCGCAAGGCCGCCACCACGGCATGCGGCCGATCCTCGCGCCCGTCATGTTCCTCGATGAAGCGATCGAGCGCGCTTAGCAGGTCGCCCGAAAGGCGAACCATGACCATCTCGTCCATTTGTCACCGTCCTTTTCCAGGGCACCCTCGAAGCCGGGTTTCTCGGCCGAGGCACAAAGGGCGCCGGTAAAGAATGTGCAACCGACGCTAAGCCACTTCGTTCCGATCCCGCAATGGTTTATAATGGGTCAGGCGGGCATTGGTTTCCATACCGGCGAGAGGCAACGACAATGACCGATTTCCCATCCACGCGGGTCGAGACGAGGCTGCGCAGGCATCTGCACGACCATTGGAAAGCCTATACGATCCAAGGCGTCATCGAGATCATCATCGGCATTCTGGCGATACTGGCCCCCTTCGCCGCCACGCTGGCGACGACCATCTTCTTCGGCTGGCTTTTCCTGATCGGCGGCGTGGTCGGCGTGATTTCGGTGATCCGCGACCGCGAAGCGCCGGGCTTCTGGGCCAATCTGGCGCTCTCCGTGCTTTGCGCCGTGCTCGGCATCATGTTCCTGGTCAATCCGCTCTCGGGCGCGGTGACGCTGACCTGGATCATGGCGACCTTCTTCATCCTGTCGGGCGTGTTCAACTTCGCCATCGCGCGCTCCTTCACCGCCTCCACCGGCCGCTTCTGGCTCGTGGTCATCTCCGGCATCATCGACATCGCGCTGGCGCTGATGCTGATCATCGGCCTGCCGATGACGGCGATCTGGGCGATCGGCCTCTTCGTCGGGATTTCCTTCCTGACATCGGGCTTCTCGGTGCTCTTCGCCGCGCTCGATGCCCGCAACCATCCGCCGGCGAGATTGTAGGGTCACCCCTCACCTCGGCGCGTTGCTGGCATTGTGCTTTTCCGGGAAGAGCGCGGCCAACCCTTCCGCCGAGGCCTCACAGACGCCGCGCTCGGTGATCAGCCCGGTGACGAGCCTCGCCGGCGTCACGTCGAAGGCCGGGTTGGCGGCCGGCGTCGTCTCCGGCGAGATCCTGACCCGTGTCGTGCGCCCGTCCTCGCCGCGCCCTTGCACGAAGGACACCTCGTCGGCGGAGCGCTCCTCGATCGGGATTTCCTTCAGGCCGTCGCGCACCGTCCAATCGATGGTCGGCGACGGCAGCCCGACATAGAAGGGTACGCCGTTGTCCTGAGCGGCGAGCGCCTTCAGATAGGTGCCGATCTTGTTGCAGACGTCGCCGTTCGCCGTCGTGCGGTCGGTGCCGACGATGACCATGTCGACCATGCCGCGCTGCATCAGGTGCCCGCCGGCATTGTCGACGATCAGCGTATGCGGCACGCCATGGCAGCCGAGTTCCCATGCGGTAAGTTGCGCGCCCTGATTGCGCGGCCGCGTCTCGTCTACATAGACATGCACGGCCACGCCCTCCTCGGTGGCAAGATAGATCGGAGCCGTCGCCGTGCCGTAATCGACCGTGGCGACCCAGCCGGCATTGCAATGGGTGAGGATATTGACCGGTTCGCCCGGCTTCTTGCGTGAAGCAACCTCTCGGATGAGCGCCAGCCCGTTGCGGCCGATGGCGCGGTTGATCTCGACATCCTCGTCGGCGATCTCGGCGGCGCGCCGGTAGGCGGCATCGGCGCGCTCCGCAAGGGGCAGCGGTTTCAGGACGGCGCGCATGTCGTCCAGCGCCCAGCGCAGATTGATGGCGGTCGGGCGGGTTGCGTGCAGCGTCTCCCATGCCGCGTCCAGCGTCTCGTCGGAGGAATCGCGGCGCATCTCGATCGCCATGCCGTAGGCTGCCGTGGCGCCGATCAGCGGCGCGCCCCGCACCCACATCTCGCGGATCGCGACAGCCGCTGCATCGAGCGTATGCAGCGTCTCGACGCAAAATTCATGCGGCAGCCAGCGCTGGTCGATGATATCGACGCCGTGCCCGTCCACGTTCAGCCAGATCGAGCGGTAATGGTGTTCTCCGACTTTCATGCGTCCTGTCCGTTTGGTGGGCCGTTGATCGTTATTAAGTCGATCGCTGTTCGTCCGTCGTGGATCGGATCGACCGACGACTAACGAACAACGGCCGACGAATATATCCTTGCCGCCAGCGCGTTGACCTCTTCGATCGAATGGATATGCCGGCGATTGACCGCAAGGTGCCGGCCGAGTTCGAGCGCGTCCGTCTCGCATCTGGCGCGCAGGCCCGCATCTTCAATGGTCTCGAAATCGGCATTATGCGCGAGGCCGAGGATGCGGCGGTGCATCTCCACGCCGGCGAAGCCGAGCGTATCGGCCCAGAGGTCGGCGAGGAAATGGTCGAGCGCCTG